>JBGAUA010000190.1:0-6289 GCA_044228875.1 Anaerolineae bacterium | reverse complement strand
GACCTGATCCTGCCGCCGGCAGGGCCGGAGCTGGCGGCGAGCCTGGCGGCGATCGAGGCCACCCTGCCGCCGGGGGCGGCGGTGGAGCCCTCCGGCGGCGATGGCGGCATGGCGGCCATGACCGCCTCCTTCCGCCTGAACCTGCGGGCCCTCAGCCTGCTGGCCCTCTTGGTGGGGGTCTTCCTGATCTTCAACACCCTGCGCTTCAGCGTCGTCCAGCGGCGCGGCAGCCTGGCCATCCTGCGGGCCTTGGGGGTCACGCGGGGGCAGCTTCAGGCGATGCTGCTGCTGGAGGCCCTGCTGCTGGGCGCTGTGGGCACAGCCGCGGGCCTGGCCCTGGGGCTGATCCTGGGGCGCTGGGCGGTGGCCCTGGTGTCCGGCCCCATCAACGACCTGTACCTGACGGTCACCGTCCGCCAGGTGTCACTGCCACCGGCCGTCCTGGCCTGGGGGGCCTTGGCCGGCCTGGGCGCGTCCCTGGTCGGGGCGCTGCTGCCGGCGCTGGAGGCCACCCGCGTGCCCCCGGTCACCGCCCTGCGCCGCTCCGAGCAGGAATCGGCCAGCCGCGCCGGCGCGCCGTTCTTGGCCGGCCTCGGCCTCGCACTGGCCCTGGCGGGCCTGGGGGTACTGGCTCTCCCAGGGCAGAGCGTGGTCGCCGGCTTTGCGGCCATGGCCTGCCTGCTGTTCGCCTTCGCCCTCTGGGTTCCCGTGGGCCTCCTGGCCCTGATGCGCCTGCTCGCCGGTCCCTGCGCCCTCCTCCTGGGCCCCGTCGGCCGCCTGGCGCCGCGCGGCATCGCCCGCGCCCTCAGCCGCACGGCGGTGGCGACGGCGGCCCTGATGGTGGCGGTCTGCGTCTCCATCGGGGTGGACGTCATGGTCGGCAGCTTCCGGCGCACGGTGGAGATCTGGCTGGGCCAGACCCTGCAGTCGGACATCTTCGTGACCCCGGCGGGCATCACGGCCACGCGGGGCGGCCGGACGATGGCCCCGGCGGTGGCCGAGGCCCTGGCGGCCCTGCCGGGGGTGGCGTCGTCGGCGACGGCCCGCGACGTGGCCCTGCGCGCGCCGGCCCTGGGCCCGGTGGACGTGGTGGCGCTCAGCGAGGACATCGCCGGGGCGGACCGACCCTACTTGGCGTCCCCGCCGGGCGGCGCCGCCGCAGTCTGGCAGGCGGTGGCGGGCGGCGCGGTGGCCATCTCGGAGCCCTTCGCCCGCCGGCATTCCCTGGGCATGGGCGATCGTCTGACCTTGAGCACCGACGATGGGCCGCGGGGCTTCCCGATCGCCGGCGTCTTCTACGACTATGGCTCCGAGCGGGGCGTGGTGTTCATGGCCGACGGGGTCTACCGCCGCCACTGGCGGGACGCGGCCATCGGCTCGGTGGCCCTGATGCTGGCGCCGGACCAGGACGCGGAGGGCTTCGCAGCCGAGTTGCGCCAGGCGCTCGCGGACGCGACCACCCCCGATCCCGCCGCGCCCGCGGGCGGCGTCAACGGCTCGCGGCTGCGCATCCCGGTCGGCCTGCTGGAGCCCGGGCTGCGGCTGGAGGTGCGCTCCAACCGCGGCCTGCGCCGCGAGGTGCTGGCGGTCTTCGACCGCGCCTTCGCGGTCACGGGCGCCCTGCGGCTGCTGGCCCTGGCGGTGGCCTTCATCGGCGTGCTCTCCACGCTGCTGTCGTTGCAGCTGAGCCGCGCCCGGGAGCTGGCCACCTTGCGCGCCATGGGGCTCACCCAGGGCCAGCTGACGGGGCTCTCCTTGCTCGAGACGGGCCTGATGGGCCTGGCCGCCGGCCTCTTCAGCTGGCCCACCGGCCTGGCCCTGGCCCTGCTCCTCATCCGGGTTGTCAACCGTCGCTCCTTCGGCTGGACCATCCTGCCGCGGATCGACGCCGCCCCCTTCCTCACCGCCCTGGCCCTGGCCCTGGGCGCGGCCCTCCTGGCGGGTCTGTGGAGCGCGCTGGCGCTGCGCCGGCTGCCGATCGCGCGGGTGCTGCGGGAGGAGTGACGGACGGGGTGGCGCCGTTGCGCGTTTCGCAACCCCTCGCCCGCATCCTGAGCGCGTCGGATGCGCCCGGAATGCGCGCCAAGCAGAAGGAAGTCTGCCATGCGTTGGTCCAAGAAGTCGGATCGCCTGTTGCAGCTGGAACAGCTGCTGCTGTCCCATCCGACGGGGCTGCGGCGGGTAGAACTGGCCCGGCGCCTGGGCGTCAACCGTTCGACGGTCACGCGTGACATCCAGGATCTCAGCGATGCGCTGGCCTTGGTGGAGGAAGACGACGGCCGTCTGTGGATCGACCCTGCCAACTCGCTGACGCGCCTGCGCCTGACCCTGGACGAATGCCTGGCCGTGCACCTGGCCACCCGTCTGTACACCTCGCGTAGCGACCGGCACAATCCGCCCGCAGCATCGGCGCTGCGCAAGCTTGGAACGGCACTGGAACCCGTGGCGCCCTTGATCGGCCGGCATGTCGGCCGCTCAGCCGACGCGGTGGACGGACCGGACCGGCGCGAGGATCCGCAGTATCTGACGAGCTTGTCCACCCTGGCCCGGGCCTGGGGCCAAGGCCGCAAGGTGCGCCTGAGCTACGAGAGCCGCCCGGGCCAGGCGGCGGAGCGGGTCCTGTCCATCTGGCTGATAGAGCCCTACGCCCTGGGGATGACCACCTACGCCATCGGCTGGCTGGAACCGCCAGGGGAGCCGCGGGTGCTCAAGGTGGAGCGGATCCGTTCAATAGACATCTTGCCCGACGAGCCCTACGACCTGCCCGCGGATTTCGACGCCGAAACCCTACTGCGCGGCGCCTGGGGGGTCTGGATCAGCGCCGGGGATCCGGTGGAGGTGCGCCTGCGCTTCGCCCCGGAGGCCGTGCATCGTCTCCGCGAGACGCGTTGGCATCCCACGGAAAGTCTGACCGAGATGAAAGACGGCGGCGTAGAATGGCGCGCCACGGTGGCCGACTGGACGGAGATGATCCCCTGGGTGCAGGGTTGGGGCGCCCTGGCGGAGGTGCTCGCGCCCCCAGCGCTGCGCGAGCACGTGTGGATGCAGGTGGCGGCATTGGCCGTACGCTACGGTCTGACCCCCGGTCCGGCGGGCGAGACGGAAGCCTAGGGACACGCCGGCGGCCGTGGCCGCCGGCGCCCACTCCGGCCCGACATCGCCCCGCCGTCTCTCCAGCCTGTTGCTGGTTCCGCAACGCCGCCCCTCTAGCCTCTACCCCAGACCGGGCGATCCGGCCCGGACTGCTCATGGGGAGGTCGATGATGCGAGGGTTCAAGTTGGCCTTGGGCATCGGGATGCTGGGGCTGACCACGATGGCCTGTGGCGAGAGCGGTGCGGTGGACGCACCGCGCAAGGTGGAGCCGGGAGCCGAGGCGGTCGCCGCGGCGACGGTCGAGGCCGAAGCCCAACCGACGGTGGCGGAAGCCGAACGCTTCCAGGTGGGCGATGCGGTGGCGCTGGCCGATCACCACATCACGCTGGAGAGCGTCACGCGGGACGGGGAGAACAACCTGGTGGCGGTCTTCGTCGTCGAGAACACGGGCGGCAAGGATCTGACGGTCTCGAGTCTGATGAGCTTCGAGGCCAAGGACGATGCCGGCAACAAGGGCAAGACCGCCCTCCTCTTCGACAGCGACACCGGTGGCCTGGACGGCACGGTGCTGGCCGGCGACAAGCTGCGCGGCCACGTGGCCTGGTCGGGCCTGGGATCTGGGGTACGGATCCACTACACCCCGAAGCTGCTCGGCGACACGCGGGTGACCTGGGAGGCCGGCCAGTAGGGCCGGGCGAGTCGATGGACGAAAGGATCACACGATGAACATCGGCGCCCTGCTGTCGCTCCTGATCGCCGCCTGGGTGGCCCGCGACGCCCGCCGGCGCGGCGGCCGCTGGGTACCCTGGTCCCTCGCAGCACTGCTGCTGTGGGTCATCACCCTGCCGCTCTGGCTGGCGCGCCGCCCGCTGTTGGCCGGCGAGCGCCGCGAGGGCGGCGCAGCTTGGAACCTGCTCAAGAACTTCGCCCTCAGCTGGACGGCCTTCATGGCCTTGATCACCTTCTTCGTCCTCGGGACGGCGGGCGGCCAGATGTCGGATGCCCAATCGGACGCCGAAGCTGTGGGAACCGTGCTGGGGGCCGGGTTGGGACTGGGCCTGAGCTTCGGCGCCTGGTTCTTCCCCATGCTCACGGCGGTGCTGTTGGGCTTCTTCCTGAAGAAGTCCACGGTAGAGGAAGGCCCGCCCGCCGCGGCGGAAACCTGAGATCGAGCGCGCACAGCGGCTTGCGTCGGTCGAACAGAGCCGGCCCCGGGCTAGGGCAACACCGAGTCCGGGGCCGGCGGCCGTTGGCTGCCGGAGTCTTCTCTGCCTGGGCTTCCTCCGTCGGAGACGTCACGCGTCGACCGCACCCTGCCGGACATCCGCGTCCGAGGCCCATCCGTACGCCCACCACGCCCGAACTTGCCCCTATATCGATGCCGATCTATATTGATGTTCATGAATGAACCATTGCTGGCAAGCGATGCAGCCTGCTGTGTCCCCCTGGTGCCGTCCGCGGCCATCCCGAATGCCACCGACCTGGTGGCCATCGCCAAGGCCCTGGCCGACCCGGTGCGGCTGCAGATCGTGGACCTGCTGCGCCGGCAGGGCGCCGCGGTCTGCGTCTGCGACCTGCAGCCGACCTTCGACATCACGCAGCCGACCTTGTCGCATCACCTCAAGCGGCTGCGCGAGGCGGGGCTGGTCACCGTCGAGCGGCGACAGCAATGGGCCTATTACAGCCTGGTTCCCGAACGCATGGAGGTATTGGCAAGATGGCTGAGCTGATGGTTTTCGACGACGTCGACACGGTGCGCGAGCAGGTGCGCCGGCGCTACGCGGATGCGGCCACGGCAGCGAACGGCTGCGGAAGCATGGACTCGGGCGCCGGCAGCTGCTGCGCGCCGGGCATGACCACCGACCGGGACGGCGCCGAGGTCTTCGGCGCGGCGCTCTACGCCGGCGAGAGCGAGCCGGCGCTCGCCGCTTCCCTGGGCTGCGGCGTGCCGACGGCGGTCGCCGAACTGCACGAAGGCGAGGTGGTGCTGGACCTGGGTTCGGGCGCGGGGGGCGACGTGCTGATCGCCGCCCGCCGCGTGGGGCCGACGGGCCGGGCCATCGGCCTGGACATGACCGACGAGATGCTGGGCCTGGCCCGCGCGAACGCGGCGAGGGCCGGGCTGGACAACGTGGCCTTCCACAAGGGCTACATCGAGCAGATCCCCTTGGACGATGCTTCGGTGGACGTGGTGATCTCCAACTGTGTGATCAACCTCTCGGCCGACAAGCCGCGCGTCCTCGCCGAGGCGGCGCGGGTGCTGCGGCCGGGCGGGCGGCTGGCGGTCAGCGACGTGATCGCCGACGAGCACATGGACGAGGCCACGCGCGCGGACATGCAGCAATGGACCGGCTGCATCGCCGGCGCGCTCACCCGCCGCCAGTTCGAGCAGGCCTTGACGGATGCCGGCTTCGTCGGCGTGTCGATCACGGAGACCCACCGCGTCCACGAGCACGCGGGCGCGGCCATCATCCGCGCGGCCAGGCCCGCGTCCTGCTGTGAGCCCGCCGCGCAGGCGGGTTGCTGCGCGCCGGAGGCGAAGGCGAGCTGCTGCGGTGCGGGGGCGGACGCGGGAGCGAGCACGAACGAGGGCGCCGGCGCGGATGGCAGCGTCGACGCGAAGGCGTCCGGGAGCTGCGGCTGCCGAGCTTGACCGGCCACGCTCACAAGGGCGCGAGAACCATCCCCCGATCTCAACGAACTCAGGGTGGAGGGGAGATGGTTGCCGCCAGGATCCGCGGCGGGGCGGTTGACGGGCTCTCGGGGCCGGCCTATGCTTGCCGGGTGGCGATAGCAGATCCCCTGACTCCAGGAACCAACCAAGGCGCGCCAGCGAAAGGATCGGTCGCAGGCCGTGGCTAGGGCTCAGCACATGAACGAAGCTCCGCTCACGCTGGCCAAGCCTCCCGCAAGTGCAGGCGACCTCTCGGCACGCGACCGGCGCCAGACGCTGCTGCGCATGGCCCTCCGTCGCGCGCGACCGGGGACGGGAAGCTCCGTCGCCTTCCTGTCCAGGAGAACGATGATGAAGCAGTGGCCGGACCTGCGCCTTCAGCTTCGCGGCCTGCGCCGCCGGCAGGCCAGCGCTGGCTTTCTCCAGCTCGGCTCGCAGCTTGGCGACGGCCTCCGCGCGCTTCTCGGCCAGCTGCTGCTGGACACCCTCCATGGTCGGCGGATCGCCCGGCGGCTTCACCG
>JBGAUA010000018.1:0-34686 GCA_044228875.1 Anaerolineae bacterium | reverse complement strand
GCGGTGCTCGCGGAAGCCGGGGCCACCTTCGCCGACGTCGTGCGGGTCACCTATGTGCTGCCTGATGCGGCCTCGTTCCCCGAATGCTGGCCAGCCGTGCGCGAGGTCTTCGGGGCAGTCCGACCGGCGGCGATGATGCTTTCCGCCGGCCTGGCCGATCCGCGGATGAAGATCGAGATCGAGGTCACGGCACGCAAGCGGTCTGTCTGAAGGCGCTTGCTTCATTCGATCATCTGTTCTACCATTGTTGCATCTGCAGCCAGTCAATCGCGTTCAGGAGGGCATCGCCATGTTGGACCAGCCACAGATCACACAGACCACCGCCCAGCTTGCCGCCGTCATCCGCCTTACCATCCCCCGTTCAGGGATCCAGAACGCCATGGGCTCCGGGATCGGGGAGTTGATGACCACCCTCGCCGCCCAGGGCATCGCCCCCACCGGTCCCTGGTATTCACATCATCTGCGGATGGACCCCGGCATCTTCGACTTCGAGATTGGCGTGCCGGTCAGCGCCCCGGTCACCCCCGCCGGCCGCGTGGTGCCGGGCGAGCTGCCCGCCGCGACGGTCGCCCGTACGGTCTACCATGGCCCCTACGAGGGTCTCGGCGCCGCTTGGGAGGAGTTTCGTGCGTGGATCGCGGCGCAAGGACGCACGCCTGCCGCGGATCTCTGGGAATGCTATGTCAGCGGGCCGGATTCCGGATCGGACCCCGCCGCGTGGCGCACCGAGTTCAACCAGCCGCTGGTCATGCCGGACGCATGAGCGAGGACCCGCGTTGACCCAGGGCTCGCCGCCGCCACGACGCGGACCAGCTATCCGTGGTCCACGTCGTGCGGCCCGCTCTCCTGCCGCCCGGCGCCCGTGATCTGCACGAACTCGGCGTTCGCCTGCAGTTCCTCGATCGTGCGCGCGCCGGCATAGGAGAGGCCGGACCGCAGGCCGCCCACCAACTGGTGCAGCACATCGGCCACCGGACCGCGGTAGGGCACGCGAGCCTCGACGCCTTCCGGTACCACCGTAGCGTACTCCTTCTTGGCCTGCTGCTGCGACTCGTCCTCTTTCTGATCACGAACCATCGTGGCCTCCAGGCTGGCCATGCCGCGGGTGATCTTGTAGCGCCGGCCGCCGCGGACCACCACCATCCCCGGGCTTTCCTTGGTGCCGGCGAGCAGGCTGCCGATCATCACCGTCTGCGCCCCGGCAGCCAGGGCCTTGACCACGTCACCGGAGCCGCGGATGCCGCCATCAGCGATCAGCGGGACGCCGCCCGCGCCGGCCGCCGCCTCGGCGATGGCCGTCAACTGCGGCATGCCGAAACCCGTCACCAACCGGGTGATGCAGATGGAGCCGGGTCCCACCCCCACCTTGATGGCATCGGCACCGGCGTCCACCAGGCGCGCCGCGCCATCGCCCGTGGCCACGTTGCCCACCACCAGATCCCAGCCGGCACCGAATCGCGCGCGCAGCGCCCGCGCCGCGTCCACCGCGTTGGACGAATCACCATGGGCGATGTCCACCACCAGCGCATCGGCGCCCGCTTCGAGCAGCGCCGCCGCTCGTTCCAGGAAGCCCGGCCGCACACCCACCGCCGCCGCCACCCGCAGTCGCCCGAGGGGGTCCTTGGTGGCCAACGGGTAATCCTGGATCTGCTCGATGTCCTTGGCCGCGATCAGACCGGCCAGACGGCCCTCGCCATCCACCAGGGGCAGCTTCTCCACCCGATGGCGGTGCAGGATGGCCCTCGCCTCCTCGAAGCGCGTGCTGGCCGGAGCGGTGATCAACCGGTCACCACCGGTCATGACCGTGGCGACCGGCTTTTCCTCCTCGTCGGCGAACATCACGTCGCGGCGGGTGACGATGCCGAGCACCGTGGACCGAGCATCCACGATGACCACCCCGCCGACCCCGGCACGCTCCATGGCCAGGCGTGCTTCGCCTACGGTGGCCGACATGGGCAGGGTCAACGGATCGCTGATGATGTAGGACGAGATGCGCTTGACCCGCCGCACCTCGGCGGCCTGCTGCCTGACGGTCAAGAAGCGGTGGATGACGCCGATGCCCCCGGCCCGGGCCAGGGCGATGGCCATCTCGCTCTCCGTCACCGTGTCCATGTTGGAGCTGACGATGGGCACCCGCAGCGCGATGTTGCGGCTGAACGATGCGCTGGGGTCCGTGTCCTGACGCGAGACGATGGCCGAGTAACGGGGCACCAGCAGGACGTCATCGAAGGTCAGCGCCATGCGAGAGCGAACAATCAGGCCGGGGCGCGCGATGGCGCCTTCGGCCAAGGTCGACGAGCGGGACTGGATCGCGGTCATGCCTCTCCACCTGGCTCAACGCACCCGGCGGGCGCGCGACGGCCCCATCAGCAACCCGGGCGGCTGCGGGGCTCGATACACCTGCCGCCGGGCATGAAAACGCGCCCCGTCGGGAGGCGCGCAAGACCGGTGAATCAAGGCCGTTCGAAGCGAAGGAACCCGACCGCACAGGCTTGCGGTTCATGGTAGCACGGTCCGGCCGGACGGCGGAAACGCTCGGATTCGGGCCGGATTCGCCTGGCCGGACCCACGAAGCCAGGATCGTTGTCAGGCCGCGGAACGCCGCCAGGGCGGATCCAAGGCCAGGATTCGTGCGTAGATCGGGCAGTCCGGGTCATGGGCACCGGGAAGGTAGCCCGTGCTCATGAGGAATTCGTTGACGATCTCTCCCCCGGTGAAGACGAAATGCCGCTTGAACAGCTTCCGCCACGCCTCACGATCCAAGGGATGGTGGGCGTCCAGCCAGGCCGCGAAACCACCGTGAGCGGCGCGGATGCCCTGCAAGCGCCGAGCGTTCTCGATGGCCGCGTTCACCTTCAAGCGGTTGCGGATGATCCCCGCGTCGGCCAGGAGCCGCGACCGATCGGCCTCGTCGAAAGCCGCCACCCGGTCGATGTCGAAACCGACATAGGCCTTCCGGAAATGGTCCTGCTTGGCCAGGATGGTCTGCCAGGACAGCCCGGCCTGGTTGATCTCCAGGAGCAGGCGACCGAAAAGCTCAGCGTCGTCCCGCAGCGGGAAGCCGTATTGCGTATCGTGGTAAGCCCTGTGCAACGGATGGCCGGGGGCGAAGTCGCAGTAGCTGCTCATGGAGCTCCTCGCGGGCTGAATGGATGACGGGCCGACGAGCGGGGTCGGTGCTTTGTCGCAAATGCCGTATGATTGTAGACCGTGGTCCGGTGCGGCTGACGCTGTTCCGATCCACATGTCTCCCCGCGACGTCCTCCCACCCAAGGATCACTGTGAACGGCGAACGGTCAGGCCGGATCGACGAGCGCGACTCGGACGCGCCGGCTCGTGATGCAACTGGCGACGACGCAGCGGAGCAGGGGATGCTGGCGGCCCCCACGTCCGGCACGCGTCGACGCCGACGTATGGCCCTGGCCGCGCTGCTGTCCATCCTGATCAGCCTCTTCGTCGTCTTCAACCGTAGCCGCGAGACGGCGGGCCAGTACCTCGGACGCACTTTCAATCCGCCCCTTCCGGCGGCGGATTTCACCCTGACCGACATGCAGGGCAGACCCTTTCGAATGGCCGACGCTTCCGGTCAGGTGCGACTGCTCTTCTTCGGCTACACCTCCTGTCCGGACATCTGTCCCACCACCATGGTCCAGGTCGCTTCGGCGTTAGGACAGTTGGACCCGGCCGACAGGGCAGGCGTCAAGGTCCTGTTCATCAGCGTCGACCCCGAACGGGACGACGCGGCGAAGCTCAGCGCCTACCTGACGGGCTATGGGCCGGAGTTCCTCGGCCTCACCGGTAGCCTGGAGGCCTTGCAGGCAGTGGCGGCGTCCTACCTGGTCACCTTCTATGACGAACCCGCCCTGGAGGGTCAAACACGCCTGATCACCCACAGCGGCACCGTCTACCTCATCGACCAGACCGGACAGATCCCCGTGTCCTTCGCCGGCCCCTTCGATCCGGCCGACCTCGCGCATGACCTGAAGCTGGCCCTGCGCTGACGGGTTCGACCGCGGGACGAATGGACAGCACCGCCCCTCAGCCCCATTTCGTCATTCCCGTCAAGGACCGGCTGCGGCAGCTGGAGGAGACGGGGCGCTTCGCCGCCAACATCGCCGCGCGGCGGGAACTGTCGGCCGTCGAGGCCCGGCTCGCTCCTTGGCCTTCGGGACTGCATCCGCGCTTGCGCGAGGCGGCCGGCGTCCTGGGCATCACGGCGCTGTACAGCCACCAGGCCGAGGCCGTGGGGGCGGCGCTCCGGGGCGAGAACGTGGTCACCGTGGCCGGCACCGCCGCCGGCAAGAGCCTGGGCTACCTGCTGCCCATCCTGGATGCCCTGCTGCGCGACGAGCGGGCACGCGCGCTGTTGATCTTCCCGACCAAGGCCCTGGCCCGCGACCAGCTTGCCCGATTGGTCGAATGGGATCGTGCCCTGGGCGGCGGCCTGCACCCTGCCGCCTACGACGGGGACACGCCCGCCGGCGCGCGAAGCGGCATCCGGCGCCAGGCGCGGATGCTGGTCACCAACCCGGACATGCTGCATGCCGGCATCCTGCCGCATCATCCCGGCTGGGCAGCCTTCCTGGGCGGGTTGACCGACCTGGTGCTGGACGAACTGCACGTCTACCGTGGGGTCTGGGGCAGCCACGTGGCCAACGTCCTGCGCCGACTGCGACGGGTAGCCGACTTCCATCAAGCGCGGCCCCGCTTCCACTTCGGCTCGGCGACCATCGCCAATCCCGGCGAACTGGCCGCCGCTCTGGCCGGCGCACCGGTGCGGGTGGTCGACGAAGACGGGGCGCCTCACGGCAAGCGAACCTTCCTGATCTACAACCCTCCCCTGGTGGAGCCGCAGTTGGGCATCCGCCGCAGCAGCATCCTGGAGGCGGAGGCTCTGGCGCGCCACTTCCTGTCCGGTGGCCTGCAGACGCTGGTGTTCGCGCGCTCGCGCCAGGCGGCGGAGCTGATGTTGCGCTACCTGAGCGAGAACCGCGACTCTGGGCGCACGGGGGAAGGCGAGACTCGCCCTCCCGCCGTCCCCGTGGCCGGCGACACCCGCGGAGAGCGAACCCCTTCGGCCCTCATCGGCAAGGTGCGAGGCTACCGCGCCGGCTACAGCCCCGCCGAGCGCCGCGCCATCGAGTCCGACCTGCGGGAGGGCTTGCTGCGCGGGGTGGTGGCCACCAACGCCCTGGAGCTGGGCATCGACATCGGGCAGTTGGATGTGTGCGTGATGGCCGGCTACCCCGGCACCATCGCGAGCACCCACCAGCAAGCGGGGCGGGCGGGGCGCCGCGGCGGGGAATCCGTGGCCGTCCTGGTGGCCTCGGCCTCGCCCCTGGACCAGTTCATCGCCCGGCATCCGGACTACCTCTTTGGCCGCACGCCGGAAGCGGCGCGCATCGACCCGGACAACCTGTTGATCTTGCTGGACCACGTGCGTTGCGCGGCCTTCGAGCTGCCCTTCTCGGACGAAGAGGCGGGGCGAAGTTTCGGGGACGAGGGCAAGCGCTACGATGGCCTGGATGGTGTGGAGGGGCAGGCAGGGATCCGTGCGACAAACAGGCCCCATGGGACAACAACCCATGTGGAGACCATTGGGTCACGGCAGGCGACCCTGGCCAACGAACCGTCGGACCCCCGGTCCCACCATGCGTCCGATCCGTCCCACCCCGCTCCCCCGGCCGCCCGCGAGCTGCTGGCCGTCCTGGAAGCCCAGGGCCTGCTGCGCCACGTGGACGGCCGCTGGTACTGGCTGGCCGAGGGCTACCCGGCCGGGAGCGTGAGCCTGCGCGGAGCCGGGCCGGGCACGGTGGCCATCCTCTTGGGCGATGGGGAGGGCGAGGACGGCCTGGCCGCCCGGGACAGCTCCCGCGTGCTGGGCACTGTGGACCGCGCATCGGCCATCTGGATGCTGCATCCAGGCGCGATCTACCTGCACGAGGGCGAGCCCTACGCAGTGGAGCGCTTGGACCTGGAGGCGGGCAGTGCCCACGTACACCCCAGCGACGGCGCCACCTACACCCGCGCCTCCAGCCGGGTGGACATCCGCCCCCTGGACATCCGCGACGAACAGGTGGTCCGCGGGGCCACGGCCTTCCACGGCGAATTGGAGGTTCGCTCGCGGGTCACCAGCTACCGCCGGCTGGCCTTCCGAACCCACGAGGTGCTGGGGTGGGAGCGACTGGATCTACCGGAAGAACACCAGGTGGCCGGCGGCTACTGGTTCCGCCTGTCGGATGGGGCCGTCGAACGGCTGCGGGCCATCGGCCGCTGGAAGCACGATCCGCTGACCGGACGCGGGGCGGACTGGGATCGCGCGCGACAGGAGGCCCGCACACGGGACGGCTTCCGCTGTCGGCTCTGCAATGCGGCCGAAGCGCCGGACCGCCAGCATGACGTCCACCACATCCGGCCCTTCCGGCAGTTCGGCGCCGCGGCCGGGCGCGGCAGGCAGGGCGGCCCGCCCGGCACCGGGAGCATCGACCACCGCGCCGCCAACGCCCTGGACAACCTGATCACCCTCTGTCCCAGCTGCCATCGCGTGGCTGAGCGGGCCTTGGGGCTCCACGGTGGCTTGTCCGGCCTGGGCCATGCCCTGGGCCACGTGGCGCCCCTCTTCCTGATGTGCGACGCCCGGGACCTGGGGGTCTCCACCGAGAGCCATGCCGCCTGGTCCGGCGGCCCCACGGTGGTGGTCTACGAACGGGCCTCTGCCGGGGTCGGCTTCGGAGAGGCACTTTTTGCCCGCCACGGCACCATCCTCACCGCGGTGCGGGAGTTGATCTCCGACTGCCCGTGCGACGCGGGCTGCCCGGCCTGCGTGGGGCCGGTGGGCGAGGAGGACCGGGAGGCCAAGGACCATGCCCTGGCGGTCCTGGCGCAGCTTCTGCCATAGCGCCGGACCCGTGATCCCGGGACGTTGATACCCGTCCTCAGCCGCCGCAGTCGGCGGCGCGACACCTGTTAACCCATCTTCACCGCTTCACCATCGCCCGCGTTCCCGGCCTGGGCTACAATGCGCGGCGGGCCAGGAAGGGGGCCGCGCCGATGACCGGCGCGGGCCCTTCAGAAGGCCGTCAGCCATGGAAACAGCCAGAAGGAGCCCCGCAGCATGAACGCCCCGACCGCCATGCGCCGCCGCACCGCCGTCAGCGCCATCGCCGCCGCCGTCCTCCTAAGTCTGGCCGCCCTCGCCAGCCTGCCTCGGGCGCAGGCGCGACCCCAGGATGGGGATCCGTCCGCCCCGCTCGCGCCGCAACAGGTCAGCCTGATCCCCAGCGCCTGCCGCGTCCAGGTGGCCGAAGCGCTCCAACCGGCCAACCCCCGCGTCTGTGACGAGGCCCAGGTGCAGGTGACCCTGGGCGTCACCTGCCCCACCAGCCTGCCGGTGCACCTGGTCATCGCGGTCGACCGCTCCAAGTCGATCGCCGACCCGCCCACCAACCCGCTGCTGCGCGACATCCAGCAGTCGGCGCGCCAGGTGCTGGGCGTCGTCGACTTCAACGCGGATCGGGAGAACAAGGCGGCGGTGGTCTCGCACGGCTTCCGGGTGACGGTAGAGACGGAGTTGACCAACGACCCGGGGCGGGCCTCCGGGGCGGTCAACTCGGTACGCTACCAGGCTGCGGACCTGGGCGAGGATCCGGCCAAGGCCATCGACAAGGCCATGCAGATGCTGCGCGACGCGCGCACGCCGGACATCTCGCCCATCGAGGTGATCCTGCTCTATGGCGACGGCTGCGATCCCTCGGTCGGCGGCTGCCCGGCCGCCTCCAAGGCCGCCGCCTCGCGCGCCGCCGGCGAGGGTGTGGCGGTGATGACGGTCTGCTATGCCGAATCGCCGCGCGAGACCTGCAAGAACTCCTACAAGCAGATGGCCAGCGACCCCAGCTACTACTTCGAGTCCCGCAGCGCCGGCGTGCCCAAGACGCTCAAGCAGCTCCTCGACAGGGGTGTGGGTCTCTACCTCAAGCAGCTGAACCTGCTGGAGGTGTTGGGACCGGACATGCAGTACCAGTCGGGCTCGGGCACGCCGATGCCCACCGCCTTGCCGCCGCGGCTGACCTTCGGGTTCAAGGACGCCAAGGTGGCCGCGCCCCAGGTGGCCGGCTACCGGGTGAAGCCGGGCAAGGAGGGGACGCTCGCGCTGCGAACCTTCGAGAGCACCGTCAGTCTGCTGGACAGCTTCGGCCGCTCGCGCGCGGGCATCACGGTGCCCCTGCGCAGCCTGAACGTCGGCCCCTGCATCTCAGCCACGGATACCCCCGCGCCCTCGCCCAGCCCGGCGCCGACGGAGACGCCGACGGATATCCCCACTGTCGCCGCCACGGCGACCGCCATCGCCACGCAGGCGCCGACACAGACCACTACGCCTCGCCCCACGGATACCCCGCAGACGGTGCGCGCCTACCTGCCCTTGATCATGCGGCAGCTCTGCAAGCCGGCGGTCTCCAACCGCAACGTCGTCATCCTGGTGCTGGACGCCTCGAGCAGCATGGAGGAAGCCTCAGGTGCGCAGACGAAGATCGTGGCGGCCAAGGCGGCGGCCCTGGCCTTCGTGGACCTGCTAAGGCCAGGCAGCGATGCCGTGGGCGTGGTACCCTTCAACAGTCAGGCGGCGCCCTTCGACCAGGGATCGGTCTGGCCCGCGGAGGACTTCACCGCGGTGCGCGCGGCCATCACGGGGATTCGGACGTCGCCAGGGACACGTATCGACCTGGCCCTGGCGCGGGTGCAGGAGGTCATGCGCGAAATGCAGGGCAGCCTGTCCGGCTACGACAACGTGCTGACCGTGCTGATGACCGATGGCCGCCCGGACCAGGGCACGGTGCCGGCCATCCTGGAGAGCGCCACGGCCATCAAGGGTCAAGGCATGCGCCTGTACACCGTGGGCCTGGGTGCGGACCTCGACCGCGACCTTCTGCGGCAGGTGGCTTCCGGCCCCAACTACTACCTGGAGGCCCCATCGGGCGACGACCTGGGCGCGCTCTACCGCTCCCTGGCGGTCAACGTGGGCTGCCCGGGCGGGGTGATGTGGGGGCAGCCGTAAGAGGGCGAGACGTGATACGTGGATTCGGGATGCGAACTCAAGGAACGATCGTGAGGGTACGGCGGTTGGCCAGACGGTAGACCAGGAAATGCTTGTCCAGGCTGAAAATGCGGCGGTGGCCTCTGGCTTCGGCCAAGGCGACCAAGGTCGCGTCGGCCAGATCCATGGGCGTGTCGCTATAGCGCTCCATCAGTTCTCGGCTCCTGAGCAGCAGTTGCCCGTCAATCTGTTCGACAAGCAGATCGCCCCGATCGACCAGCGTCCACAGCGCGGTCTGGGCCGTCCAACCTCCTGCTGAACCCAGCAAGTACATCGCCTCGGTGAAGGCCGGCCACGTGGTCACCAGCGGTGCGCGCAACCCGACCAGCGCGGCCACGCAGCGCTCATGGGCGGCCTCGCCGCGGTCGATGAGCGCCACCAAGGGGCCGGCATCCGTCAGCGTCACTGTGGTTCCGAAGCCTCCCGACGCCTGCGAAGGATCTCCGTAAAGGCGTGGCCGGAACGCTCTGCCCGCCCGCCGTCACTCTCGATGATGCCGAGAACATCTGCGAGACGACGGTCCAGACGCAAGCCCAGCAGCAGCCGACAGCGCTCGCGCACTGCCTCCCGGATGATCTGGGATGCTGGCTGTCCGGTGATCTGCGAAGCCTCGGCAAGCTGGGCTTCCAAAGCGGTATCCAATCGCACGCTGCGCATGGCGGCACCTCTGCGGCTCTGGTCTGGGCGTAGTACAATCGTCGCGAGATTGTATCACGACGCAGAACAGCTTCCAAGCGGATTTCCAGAACGGTTGATTCTCCGAACCGGATCCCGTCTTCAGGGTATCAAGATATGTCTCAGCGCCCACACCATCACCAGCGCCGCCAGCAGCAAGCCGTCCACCCGGTCCAACATGCCGCCCTGCGGCCCCAGGATCCGCCCGAAATCCTTCAGCCCCGCGGCCCGCTTGACGCCTGATGCCAGGAGGTCGCCGCCGAGGGCGGCCGCGCCGAGGGCGAGGCCGAGGACTGCGGCCTGCGGCGCACCAGCGCGCGCCACCGGTGCCAGCGCCGCGCCCATCAGCGCCGCCGCCGCCAGACCGCCCAGGGCGCCCGCCACCGTCTTGCCCGGGCTGACGCGGGGAGCCAGCGGCCGCCGGCCCCAGCGGCTTCCCAGGACCTGGGCGAAAGCGTCATGGGCCGCCACGCAGAGGTAGAGGAAGGCGGCCAGGTGGCGGCCGCTATCGGTCCGGTACACCATCATCAGGGCGAGCAGGGCCGCGGGCAGGTAGGCCAGCAGGAACAGAGCGATCAGCCCGCGCGGGATCCAACCCGTCGCCTGCGTCATGGCCCGCAGCAGTTCGGCCGCGGACAGGAACCCGATCAGCGCCAGCAAGAGGGAAAAGAGCCCCCAGCGCGCGGGAGCGAGGATGGCCACCAGGAAGACGAGATTGAGCAGCAGGTAGGAGGGCGCCTTGCGCCGGGCCGACGGTCCGTATGCCTTCGACCCCGACTTCGGGTCCGCGCTTGTGGTCACCACCCGCTCGCGACCCGTTCCCGCCAGAACCAGGCCCACCAGGGCGAAGAGGAAGAAGGCCAGCGCGATACGCGCTGGGATGCTGTCCATGGCTTGCGGCTCAGCTCGGGAGGAGATCGTGATGAGCCGCCCGCTCCAGCAGCCACACCGCTCCGCTCCGACCGTCCAGCTCGACGAGATCCCCCGTGCGCAGCTGCGCGGTAAGCCCCGGGATGTTGACGATGGCCGGCAGGCCCAGCTCGCGGGCCACGATGGCCGAATGGGAAAGCGGGCTGCCCCGCTCCACCAGCAGGGCGGCGGCCGCGGGAAAGAGGAAGACCCAGCCGGGGTCCGTGCGCGCGGCGACGATGATCTCACCGGCCAGATCCAAGGCCTCGTCGACGATCTCGACGACGCGCACCCGGCCGGTCACGCGGCCGGAGCAGCAGCCCATGCCCTGTAGATCGGGCGGCCGATCCGCAATCGCCGTGGACCGGAGCGCGGATGACGGTTCCGAACCCAGCGCCGGCGGCGCAGACGGGGCTGGCGTCGCGGCCGTGGGAAGCAGCGGTCGCGGAGCGCCCCAATAAGGCGGCCCCACGGTCTCGAAGCGCTCCGGCCAGGCCTCGCGGCGGAAGCCCTCGTATTCGGCGCGCCGCAGGCGCACGAGACCACAGAGGTCCAGGCTGATCGCCGTGCCCGAGACCTCCCCGAAGACCTCGTCCACCGTCAGGTAGAAGACATCGTCGGGGGCATCGAGCCGGCCCGCGCGGGCGAAGCAGGCGCCGATGGCCCCGAAGAGCCGCCGCAGCTGCCCGAAGACCCTGCTGCGCGCGAAGCGCTGGTTCTCCCGATCCCGCACGTAGCGGCGGGCGTTGCCAAGGATCCAGCGGTAGAGGATCCGCCGCCCCCAAGGCAGGCGCGTCACGCGGGCCTCGGCCGCCAGCCGCCGCCCCTGCCCATCGCCGGCGGCGCGGTCGCCCGGCCGCTGGGCCGCGGCCGCCACCAGGCGCAGCAGCCGCGCTGGATCGTCGCGCAGGTTGGGTTCCTCGAGCTTGAGTTCGTTCATGCAGCGGTCGCCATAGCGGTCCAGGTATGCCTGGAGCTCGTCGCGCAATCCCGCCAAGTGCGGCTCGGCCCCCAGGCGCGCCCAGATCTCCTGCGCCGGCTGGCGAAAGAGCGCCCGCAAGTCCTCCCGCTCACGCACCAGTGCCGCCAGTTCGGCGACCCGGCGCAGGGGCGCCAGCGACTCCATTTCGCCTTCGGCTGCCATCAGCTCGCCGTGGATGCCCGGCGTGTCGGCCAGCCAGCGCTCCGACAGGCGGCGCAGGACGCCGAAGAAGATCATGGCCATGAAGTCCGCCAGGATGGGCGCCCGCCAGCGGCCCAGGATCTCCGTCTCCAGCCGGCGGAAGACGCCCTGCAGCTGACGCGGCGTCTGGGCTTCCAGGTCCATGGCGGACAGCTCGGTCAGCGCGGCGCCGACCTGGCGCTGAAAGGTCGCCGTCATCCGCGCCGACACCAGGTGCAGGACCGCCATCCGCCCCAGCCAGACCGCCAGATGCCGGCGCCCGCCCCGCGGGGCGGGCGAGGATCCACCCGCCGCCTGCTTCACGCCCATCATCTGCTCCATGAAGGCGCGGTTCTGCTGGAAGGCGGGCAGGAGGGACAGCGCGGCGTACCACTGGTTGAGCTGGTAGTAGACCTGCCCGTGGTAGAAGCCCAGCAGGTTCTGCAGCATGTCCTCGTCCGGGTCGGGCACGCCCATCAGCCCCAGGAACTGGCGGTAGACACCGGCGTAGGCGCGGCGGATGAGGCTGAGGGTGAGCGGCGTGGTCACCCCGGCATAGCTCTCGGTGATGTTGCTGTTGTCCCACAGAATGGAATCCGTGGCCTCTTGGGGGGCCGCTACGGCGGCGACTGTCATGGAATCCGAGGCCCCCTGGACGTCCGCTACGACGGCGACCTCCCCGGCCGCGCCCGACCTGGACCCGCGACCGTCCCCCGCGGTCACCGGTCGCGCCTGGAGCAGGCACAAGCCGTCGCTGCCGAAGGCGAACTCGATGTCCTGCGGGCCACCGAGGAGATCCTCGACCTGCCGGGCCGCGGCCCACAGCCGCGCGAGTTCGTCCGCGTCCAACAGGCTACAGGGGTCCAGGGCCCGGCCGCTGGCGCGGTCCAGCCGCAAGGTCTCCCCGGCGACTGCCCCCTGGACCAGGTCTTCGCCCAGACCGGGGGCCACCGACAGCAGGAACACCAACCGGTCGCCCGCGACCGGATCCACGGTGAAGAGCACACCGGCGGCGCGAGCGTCCACCATGCGCTGCAGGATCACCCCCATGTGCTGGTCCGTCCGAGGGTCAGCGGTCGGGGGCAGGTTCTGCTGCCGTCGGTAGGAATCGGCGCGCTCGCCCACAGCCGAAGCCCAGCAGGCTTGAATGGCCGCCAGCAGCCGCGAGTCGGCAGCATCGACGTCGGCGGGGATGTTCAGGAAGCTGTCCAGCTGGCCGGCGAAGGACCGCCGCGCGCCGTCCTCGCCGGCCATGGACGAGCGCACGGCCAGCAGCCCGATGGCCGCCGGATCGATCGCCGGCACGGCGCCTGGAACGCGCGGATCGGTCGGACTCGCCAGATCGGCCAGCGCCTGCCGGACGGCGTCGCGGCAGGCGGCGGACCAGGGCGCGGCCCGGATGCCGTCGGCATCGGGCGTCCCGTCCAGAGACGCCAGGAAGGCCTGCCGCAGCGCGTCCGGGAGGACGACGAAGGGCGGCACCGGCAGGCCGGCCGCGGCCAGTCGCTGCAGCGTGGCGGCCTTGGCGCCGATGGTGGACGCGGCGGCGCCGGCCGTCGCCCGGACGGCATCCTGCCCCAGGTCCCGCCCGACGCTCATCCGAGGACCAGGCCGTAGACCCGTGCCAGCGCGACGGCCAGCAGGATGTCGAAAGCGATGATGTAAAGTCCGGTGTAGTCCTTGAGTCGAGCCGCGCCAGCGGGACTAGGACACAGACGATAGTCCAGCACGCCGGCCGTTACCAGGGCCAACAGCCCCAGCACCGCGCCATGGTACCAGCGCTCCAGACCCAACTGGGCTCCCACCTGCCAGCTGATCGCCGCCGCCGCCGCGATGGCCGTGAGGGCCAGCCAGGCCGGGCGGTACGGACCCATCCGCCGCGAATAGGTCACCAGGCCCGGCCGCTCCTCCCCGGGCGTGCGGGTCTTGCGCGCCAGCTCATAGGCCAGCGCCACGGTGTAGCCCACCCAGGCGTAGGCCAGGACGGGCGTCGGGGCGGCCCAAGGATCGTGTCCGCTGACCGCGGCGAAGATGAAGAGGCTGTACAGTGGCATGATCAAGAGGTGGACCAGGGCGCCGAGCAGCATGCGCACCTCGAGGAAGCGCGCCAGGAAGAAGTCCCGGGCGATCAGGGCCGTGATGCCCAGCACCCACAAACAGGCGACGACGGCCGACGGGCCCAGCGCCCAGACCAGACCGAGCTCCAGCGCCAGGGCGGCCACCCCCAGGGCGCGCAGCTGCCCCAAGGTGACCAGGCCCCGCGACAGCGCCCGCCGCGGATGCACCCGCCGATCCGCCGCGAAGTCCTTGTGCTCGTCGATGACGCGCAGCAGGAAGAACATGCAGAGCAGGGCCAACGCGCCGGCGCCCTCGCGCCAGGACAGCAGCAGCGGCGCGCGCCCCAGGGAAGCCTGGGCCAGCAAGGCGTTGGCCCCGAAGTAGGAGGCGATGAGCAGCCCATGTTGCAGGGGTGGGAAGCGCTCGGCCAACCAGGCCCGCAGGTGGCGGCCACAATGGCGGTCGATCAACCGCCGGCGAAGGCGGGCGTGGTCCACGCGCGAGCGGTGGCGGGCGTCCAGGGGCAGCGGGTCCAGGGTGTCGACCACCAGGATCTCGTCGAACACCAAACCCAGTCGCGCGCCCCAGCGCTCGCCTTCATCCCCGGCTTCGGCCGGTTCGCGGACCAGGGCGGCCACCCGCCGCCGGATCTGGTCCGGCCAGTCCAGCGGGGCCTGGACCTCCGGCCGCAGCTGGACCGCCAGGATCACCCATTCGTCGTCACCTTCAGCCTGTTCCAGGTAGGGAACGCCCGCCAGCGCCGCCCGCGCCACGAAAGGCAGCAGCGCTACCGACGCCTCCACCGCCACGGGATAGACGCTGCGACCCGCCCGCCGCAGGAGGGTATGCGTCCGCCCCAGCAGCCACAGCCGACCGTCCGCGTCGCGGTAGCCATGGTCGCCCATGCGGTGCCAGAGCCGGCCGTCGGCATCGCGGTGCCCTTGCCCGCTGCCGTCCCGCGGGTCGCCGAGCCAGGCGCCGGCCACATGCCCGCCGGCCACGCACAGCTCCCCCGGCTGTCCGTCCGGCAACGGCGCGCCGCCGGCGTCCAGGATGCGCACGGCCGCTTCGGGCACCGGCGGCCCCAAGGGCGCCCCGGCTCCGGC
Organism: Anaerolineae bacterium; assembly: GCA_044228875.1. Lineage (GTDB taxonomy): Bacteria > Chloroflexota > Anaerolineae > Epilineales > Epilineaceae > Epilinea. The sequence continues at coordinate 19,685 of JBGAUA010000018.1, read as the reverse complement.
CGCGGTCCGCGAAGCCAACGCCAGCACCTGGGCCGCGTCGATGACGGCCACCGGCTCTACCTCGCTGCTGCCGTAGACGGCGACCACCTCCGCATGGGGCGCCGCCCGCGCCAGCAGCTCCAGCAGCCGCGCGCCCACCACCGCGCCGCCGACGGCGATACGCCGCAAGGGCAGACGGCGCCCGGCGGCGATGGCCGCCTCCGCCTGCTCCTGCCAGAAGGCCGGCGCCGCGACGGCAGTCGTGCAGCCGGATCGCTCCATCGCAGCCAGGACGGTGGCGGGCGACGTCAGATCGCCCCGCCCCGCGCGGGATCCGCGAAGGATCACGGTCGGCACACCACCCGCCAGGTTGTGCAGCACCAGCATCGGAAAGGGCGTCAGGTCCACATCGTCCACCTGCTGCGGCAAGGCCCGGGCGATGGCCTGATGCTGGGCTTCCAGGATGCCGTGGGTGCGAATGACGGCCTTCGGCGGACGCAGGTCATCGGCGCTGCTGCCGCTGCTGAAGGTGATCAGGGCCGGATGATGGGGGGCGAGATCGGCCAGGGCCGTCAGCGCCGGACCGCGGCGCATCAGGCCGGCCATGGTGTTCGGGCCGCGGCCATCGACCGGCAGGACCAAGGGGATGCGCCGCAGCGCCGGCGAAAGGCGACGCAGCCGGCCGGCCGCGCGGCCGGCGATGAGCAGCTCGGCCGCGGCCCCCGCGGGTGGCGCCGCCCCAGCGGCGCGGCCGGACCAGGGATCCAGGAAGACCGCCACCGCGCCCAGCCGCCACAGGGCAACGAGGCCGGCATAGAGTTCGGGCATCAATGGCGCCATCATGACGACCCGGCTGCCCTCACCGACGCCCAGCGCCGCCAGGCCGCCGGCGAAGCGCGCCGACCAGGTGTCCAGCTGGGCGAAGGTCACGGTCTTGTCGCCGCCCGGACCGACGAAGATCAAGGCGATGCGCTCGGGATGCTCGGCGGCGATGCGACCCAGCGGCGCCACCAGGTTCATGCGCCGGCCCGATTCAGCGGGCGGGCGAAGAGCTGGTAGCGCCGCGTGACCACGCCGGCCCCGCGGTCGAATCGCGCGGATGCCTCGTTGCTTCCCATGAGGCAATGATGCACCCGCGCCACGCCCCGCTCCAGCCAGCGGCGATAGACCTCGGCGGTGAAGGCGGCGGCCAGGCCGGTTCCTTGCCATTCCGGGCGAACCCCGAAGCTCTTCAGGTAGAGGTCCCGGGGATGACCCGGCAGGCGGAAGGCGAAGCAGAGGCCCAGATCCCGCCCGTCCGGGGCCAAGGCGAACAGCAGACCGTCCGGTTCCAGCAAGCCGTCGACACCGGCATAGCGCGCGCGGAAGGCATCCTCCGGCAGGGGACTGAAGAGGGGCAGGCCGCTGAAGACGGCCAGGCTCAAGCGATGCGCTCGGTCCAGGACGGCGTCCAGATCGGCGGGGTCCACCGCTTGGAAGCTGACGCCCCGCGCCAGCGCCCTCCGGTGGAAGCGCGCCCAGGCCGCCAGGGCCGCGGCCGGCTCGGCGATGGTCTTGGTCACATGCTCGCTGAACGGCGCGAAGCCGCAGGCTTCCAGCAGCCCGGGCAGCCAGGGCGGGTTGCGCGGTTCGCCCGGGAAGGGCGGCTCCTCGAAGCCGGCGACCATCAACCGGTAGTCGTGCCAGGCGTCGCCGTTCATGGGGGCGAGGACCGTGGCGATGTTGGCGTCCTGGCGCGACAGCCAGCGCAGGGCCTCGGCGATCAACGCTCGGGCGCCGTCGGCGTCGTCCGCCAGATCCAGGAAGCCCAGCTGGCCGTAAGGCCGCCCGGCCCCGTCGGCGAGGGCGGGGTTGATGATGGCGGTCAGGCGGGCGGGCGGATGGCTTCGCGCGAACCTGTGCGACCGTATCCCCGGCTCGCTTGCGGACGTAGGTCCCGGCTCCCTCCCCCAACCGGGCGGGGAGAGCGGGAGCGCGGACGGGTTGGCGGGGGATGGCTTGGACACACGGTTCACGGCCGCAAGCGGCCTTGCAGGTGCAGGGACAGATAGGCAGCGGCGACCGCCAGGATGAGGGCGGCCTGCGGCAGGTACCAGGTGAGCTTGCGGAAGCGCAGCTGGCTGACCATGAGAGCGCTCTGGATGAGGAGGATCACGGCGATGACCGGTCGGATCGCCGGCCCCCAGACATGCCAGGCGGGAAAGGCCAGGGCGGCCAGCAGCTGGCTCCAGATCACCGGCAGGCCCACGTGGCGGGTCACCCCCGGACGCTGCGCATCCGGCTCCGCGCCCACCAGGTTGAAATGCGAGAGGCGCAGGACGCCCGCGGCGCAATAGGTCAACAGGGCGGCCCTGGAGAGGAGGTCCCGCTGGCCCAATTGGAAGAGGATGAGGGCAGGGGCCATCAGGTACACGAAGACGTCGATGAAGCTGTCCAGCTGCATGCCGAAAGGCCGCGGACCGGTGCTGCGCCGGGCGACAGGCCCGTCCAGCATGTCGGTGAGCATGGCCAGGACCATCAGGGCGATGGCCAGGCTGAGTCGCTCCTGGAGGGCGTTGTGCAGCGAGGCGCAGGCCAGGCCAAGGCTGCCCAGGGTCACCCAATCGGCGGGAGCGAGGCGAAGGAAGGTGAGGCGCTCGAACCGCTGGCCAGTGGCGCGACGCATAGGGCGACTTCCCGGCCGGTTGTCGGGGGTCACGATGCGCCCAGGGGCTGGACGTCGATCTCCGTGGCCTTCAGCAAGGCCCATACCGGCAGGCCTTCCACCAGGCGCAGGGTCCCCAGCGCCTCGTCCGTGACCTCGGCGATGAGCGGCGGGCGGCAGTCTATGGTCACGCGCACCCGATCGTCCAGGCGATCGATGGCGGTGATGCGACCGGGCAGGCTGTTGCGCGCCGATGTGGCCGGTTCGGTCAGGCTCAGCAGCACCGCCCGCGGATGCACCGTGGCCACCACCGCCGCCCCTTCCGCCAGATCGGTCGACGCCACGCGTAGGCGGCCGCCTCCCGTGTCCACGCTGATGCCCGTCGGATCGCGTCGCAAGGTGCCGCGCAGGTAGTTCAACCCGACGAAGGTTGCCACATAGGCCGAGCCCGGGCGGCGCCGGATGTCGTCCGCGTCGCCGCTTTGCACCACCCGGCCGCCTTCCATGATGACCACGCGATCGGCCAGGGTCAGGGCGTCCAACGGGTTATGGGTGATGAGCAGCTTCGCGCCATCGCCATCGGCCAACTCGCCGGCGATCAGTCGCCGCAGGTCGCGTTGGGCAGCGACGTCCAGCGCGGCGAAGGGCTCGTCCAGCACCAGGAGCCGGGGCTCGGTCGCCAAGGCCCGGGCCAAGGCCACCCGTTGCGCCTGACCGCCGGAGAGCTGGGCGGGGCGCAGGTCGGCCTGCGCCCTCAGGCCCACCCGTTCCAACCAGCCTTCGGCCGCTTGGCGCGCCGCGCGGCGCGGCATGCCACGCGCCAGGAGCCCGAAAGCGATGTTGTCGCGAGCGTTCAGCGCCGGAAAGAGCAGCCGGTCCTGGAACACCAGCCCCACGCCGCGCTCCTGGGGCCGCAGGCGAATGCCTTCCGCGGGCCGCTCCAACACCTTGCCGCCCAACACCACCTCGCCGGCGTCCAACGGCAGCAGCCCGGCCAGACATTGCCCCAAGGTGCTCTTGCCGGCGCCATTGGGGCCTATCAGGGCCACGGTTTCGCCGCTCGCCACCGCCAGCTCCGCCACCAGGGAGAACGCACCGGCGTGAGCGACGACACGCGCGCGCAGGCTCATCGCGGCACCGGCCCCGCGCCCGGTCCCGGCCGCAGGCTGCCCCAGGCCAGGAGCACCAGCGCAAAGCTGATCAGCAGCAGCAGCAGGCTGACCGCCAGCGCTGCGTCCGGATCGGTCTGCAGCAGCTCATAGGCCGCCAGCGGCAGCGTCTGCGTGACACCCGGCCGGTTGCCGGCAAACGTGATGGTGGCGCCGAACTCACCCAACGCACGCGCCGCCGCCAGGGCGATGCCCGCTACCAGCGCCGGGCGGAGCGCCGGCAGGATCACCTGGCGCAGGATCAGCCGGGGCGGCGCCCCCAAAGTCGCCGCCGCCGCTTCCAGCCGCGGATCCAGCCCGGCGATGCCCGCCTCCACCGTCAGGATGAACAGCGGCGTCGCCAGGAAGGTGGCCGCCAGGGTCGCGCCGGCGGTGGTGAAGGGCAGTGCCACGCCGATCTCGGCCAGCCAGACGCCCAACAGCCCGCGCCGCCCGAAGGCCGCCAGCAACGCCGCGCCGGCCACCACCGGCGGCAGCACCATCGGCAGCATGACCAGCCCGCGCAGCAGGAGCCGGCCGCGGAACTGCCAGCGCGCCAGCACCCAGGCCAGCGGCAGCCCCAGCAGCAGCGCTCCGATCATGGCCATCGCGGAGACAGCCAGCGACAGGGTGAGGGCCGTCAGCACGGCGGGTCGGGCGAGAATGGTCGGCACATCACGCCATGGCACCCGCGTCAGAAGTCCGACCAGGGGCAAGGCGAAGAACGCGGCGGACAGGCCGACGGCCCACAGCAGCCAGGCGGGCCGCTGGGGGCCTAGAACGCGGTTGAGCGGATCCTCACTGTCGGACATCGGTCGAGGCGGACAGCGGCGACCGCGGCCATGGCGGCCGCATCGCGGCGAGGACGAAGGCCGTCACGGGGCCAGGCGCGGGAGCGGCCGCGGCGCCGACGGCCTTCATGAACCCATGCTTCACCAGGACGGCCTGGCCCTGGGCTGACAGCACCCGATCGACAAAAGCCTGGGCGAGGTCGGGGTGTTGAGAATTCGCCAGCGGGGCGATGGGGTAGGTGGCGATCACGTTGAGGGCTTCCGGGATGTCGATGCGAAGGACCTTCGGGGCCGCCGGGCCTGAGACATCCGAGAGGTAGACGATGCCGGCGTCGGCCTCGCCCTGGGCCACCTTGCCCAGCACGCCCACGACATCGTCCTCGAAGGACACCACGTTGGCCATGACGGTGGCGCTGTAGGCCGGCGTGAAGGTGAAGTCGGGATGGGCGGACGCCTTCCCCAGGAACGCCAGGGCGTAGCTGCCTGCCGGCACCGTCTTGGCTGCCAGGACCATCTTGACATCAGGCCGGCCGAGATCCGCCAGCCCCCGCAGCAGTGCCGGGTTGTCCGGTGGCATCACCACCACCAGCCGGTTGCGGGCAAAGGCGCGCTGGGTTCCGCTGACCACATCGCCGGCGGCGACCACCCCATCCATCTGCCTCTGATTGGCCGATGCAAACACGTCCGCCGGGGCGCCCTCCTTGATCTGCGAGGCCAGTTGCTGCGAGCCGGCGAAGTTGAAAGCCAAGACGGCCTCCGGATGATCGACCGCGAAGGTGTCGCCGATCTCCTGGAAGGCCACGGTCAACGACGCAGCGGCAAATACCTGCAGTTCAACCGTCTCGGCCGCCCCGTCGGCCGCCGGCGCCGGCTGGTCGGCACAAGCAGTTGAAGCGACCGCGAGGGAAAGGACGCCGACAAGGACAGGTAGCAGTCGTCGCAAACGCAAGGGATGCCCCCTTTTTTGTTCTGGGTCCAACGGACAGAGGGAATCGTACCATAGGCCGTGCTGCCTGATCGCCGGTCGGACGGCCGCCGGGTCAAGGGGGTCAGGTTCGTCCAATCGGGGCAGTGGGGGGGGGGGGGGGGGGGGGCGCCCCCCCCCCCCCCCCCCCCCACTGCCCCGATTGGACGGACAATCATATAATCGTGTTAGTGATTACCAAATCAATCGCGTAGCGGACCAGACCATGCTGCCCTATACCCTCACTGCGGAATCCGAACATTGCCTGCGGCGCATCCAGAACCTGCGGGATCGGTTGGATCGCGCCGGGCCTCTGCCACGGAGTTGGCTGGGCCGCACGCGCCAGGATCTGGAGGTGGAAGCCGTCGCGGCGTCCACCCGTATGGAGGGTGTAGCGGTGACGGTGGATGAAGCTCGGCGCATCCTGGCCGGAGACCGGCCATCCGGAGTCGACAGCGGGGATGCCGCGCTGGTAGACGGCTATCGCGAGGCCACGCGCTACGTCCTGGCGCGGGCCGACGATCCCCATTTCGAATGGCATACCGAGCTCATCCTGGCCATCCACCACCGCGTGCTGGCCGGATCCCCTGCGGCCGGCGCCGGTCGGCTGCGCGACCGCCAGAACTGGGTCTCGAACAGCGCAACGGGCGCTCAAGTCTATCTGCCGCCCGCGGCGGAACAGGTGCCGGACCTCATGCGGGTCTTCGTCGGCCGGCTCATCGACTTCCCTGGACCGGCGCCGGTGGCGGCGGCTTGGGCGCACGCATGCCTGGCGGCCGTCCATCCCTTTGCCGACGGGAACGGCCGGACAGCGCGCGTCCTGGCCTCGTTGGTGATGTACCGGGCCGGATACCAGGCGCCTCAGTTCACCAGCTTGGAGGAATGGTGGGGACGACACCTCTCGGCCTACTACGCCGCCTTCGCCTGCCTGGGCAACGCATGGCGGCCGGATACCGATGTCGGACCCTTCGTCCAGGCCCATGTCTGCGCGCAGGCCAGCCAGGTGGCCGCCCTGGACCTGCGCCATCAGATCGACAAGGGGGTATGGACCGTCCTGGTGGACATCGCGGTTCACGATCTCGGCTTGAACGAGCGGACGGCCAACGCCCTGTATGACGCCTTCTTCAGCCGTATCATCACCAACCGCTACTACCGCGGACTGACGGGCATCACCGGCGTCACGGCTTCCCATGACCTGGCCAAGCTGGTATCTGCCGGACTGCTGCGCCCTGACGGGGCCGGCCGCTCCGCCCATTACCTGGGCACCGACCGCCTCATGCACGCCGTCGCCGCGGCGGCCGGCCTCGACCTACGGGCCATCACGCCGGGCACCGAACTGTCCAACCAGAGAGACAGCGTGTTGACGGCCCTCGCTCAGCGTCTGCATCGCCGACCGAATTGACGCGGCGGGTCCGCGATCAGTCCGCGATCAGCCCGCGGTCGCTGCAGACCCTGCATCATCGCCGGTGCCCGGCGGCAAGGACACCCGCAAGGCCTTGGGCAGCAAGGCCCACCAGACCTCGCTGATCCCATCGACCAACTCCCCGTCCAACATCAACCGCAGTGGCCAGTCGCTCTGCAGCGCCGCCCGGCGGGCCGGCCGCGACTCGGCGGTGGTGAAGCCGTAGGTCTGGCGGAGCACCGCCAGGTTGTGGCGTAGCTGGGCCAGGGGGGAGGCGTCGGCCAAGAGGACGTCAAGCAGTCCATCGTCCAGTCTGGCGTCGGGAAAGGCGCGGAAGTTGCCGGCGTGGGCCGAGTTGTGGACCATCAGATTGGTCGCCCGGCGGGCTGTCAGCGGCTGATCGTCCAGGGCAAAGCGGAGGTCGAAGGGGCGCTGGTGCAAAGCCTGCAAGGTGGCCCCCACGGGATAGCAGAAGCCGGGCGGCAGACGGCGACTGAGGGGCGCCAAAGGGCCGCGCGCCAGGGCGACGACCTCAGCGGCGTAGCCGACGGCGGTGGTCCCGAGGGCCAGGCGGGTGGTCCAAGGCTCCTCGCTCCAGCGGCGGAACCGCACCTGGATGAGATCGACGGGGCGGACGTTCGCTCCCTGCAGGGCGGCACGGACGGCCGCGAGGTCGAGGGTCCGCCCCGGTTGCCGCAAGCCCAGATCCCGCGCCAGGCCGTTGCCGGTGCCGGTGGGCAACAAGGCCACGGTCTGCCGTTCGCGGTCCATGCCGTTGACCACCTCGGCCGCGGTGCCGTCGCCGCCGATGGCCAGGATTCCGTCGTAGTCGGCCGCCTCGCGCGCCAGAGCCTCGGCATGGCCGGGCGCGGTGCTGACGACCACCGGCAGGTCCAGATCCCGCGCCAACCGCGCCGCCAGGGCCTCGGCCCGCCCCCCACCCCCCAGTGCGCCGGAAGCGGGGTTGAGGATGGCCAGCCAGCGCATGGCGCCGCGGTCAGGAACCGGCGGGCACCGTCAGCTGGTCGCGCCAGGTGACGTACCAGCCGGCCAAGGCCAGCCAGCCGGTGATGCTGTTCTCCTCATCGGCCTTGAAGAGGCGGCGCTGGAAGTCCAGCATCTGCTCCGCGGTCAGCCGCAGACGGCGGCGCGGATTGCCATGGTAGCCTTCGGACACGGTCCACTGCCCGTCCGTCTTGTGGACGGTCAGCGGCACGTCCTCCCGGCCCTGCGGGTCCAGGAGGGCCTGCTGCCAATCGTCCACCCCCAGGATGCGCAGCAGGCGATCGTTCTGGAGGATCGGCATCTGCAGCGAGGCCTCCAGGCAGGGGCGCAGCATGAAGCGGACGATGCGGTAGGTTTCGTCGCCGGTCACCTGCCGGTCGGCGAAGATGGCACTGAGGTTCGCCAGGTTCTGGCTGGCAAGGGGCACCACGAGGTTGGCGTCGGGGCCGTCGAAGCCCTCCGCCACCCGCACGCTGCCGCCCTCCTGGTGGATGGTGAAGCGCTCCCCGGTGTCGGTGAGCTCCAGGCGCGCTCGGGCGAACAGGCCCTTGAAGAAGTCCTGGGCGGCGGGCTGCTGGACGAGGGTCTGTAGTTGGGCGAGGTTGGCGCTCATGATGGGGGCTCCTGGCGGCACGGCGAGAACGGCGGGGCGGCGGCCGAATTATGGGCGGGGGCGGCGGCTGGGGTCAACCGCCGCAGGCGGAATCTCCGCCTTCCGATTATAATGACCGGCCGCGGAGACCCCGGGGCTGCCGCCCCACCACCTTCGGAGGACGAGACGATGTCGCATGACAGCCGCAGCCCCTGGCGCAACCTGATGGCCCTGACCCTGGTCGGACTCCTGGGCGCCTGCCAGAGCGCACCGCCCACCATCACGCCCGGCGCCGGCGACCCGGCGGCTCCCACGGCGCAGGGCGCCGCCGCCCAGGGGACGCCCCATCCGCTGTCCATCCAGGTGCTCAACAGCGGTCTGGCGCTGGGGCTGGAGCGTTTCGCCTTCCTGCTGAAGGACGAGAACGGCTCGCCCGTGCGCGACGGCACCGCCACCGTCAAGTTCTCGCGCATCGTCGCCGCCACGGGGCAGGAGGTCAAGGCCGCCGACGGCGAGGCCATCTACTTCGGCCAGGGGATGCCCGATGGCGGCTCCTGGGTGGCCTACACCGAGTTCGACTCCTCGGGCTCCTGGGCCCTGGAGGTGAACCTCGTGCGCAGCGACGGCTGGAGCGGCGCGCTGAAGACCCAGGTGGAGGTGCAGGGCAAGTCCGACGCCCCGCGGGCCGGCATGCTGGCGCCGGCCGCGGAGCTTCCCCGACTGGCGTCCGGCGGGGACCTGAAGGCACTCTCCAGCGACGAGAAGCCCGTGGAGGCCCTCTACACCAGCAGCCTGGCGGACGCCAAGACGGCCAAGCAGCCGGCCGTGGTCCTGTTCGCCTCGCCGGCGCATTGCCCCACGCCCATGTGCAAGGCCACCCTCGACGGCATGAAGGTCGTCCAGGCCCAGCTGGGCAGCCGCGCCCGGTTCATCCACGTGGAGTCCCGAGACGCGGAGGATCCCTCCCAGATGTCCGCGGCGGCCAAGGCCTGGGGCCTTTCCACCGATCCCTGGGTCTTCATCCTGGACGCCCGCGGCAACGTGGTGGCCCGGGCCGAGGGCGGCATCGACAACACCGAGATGGACCTGCTCACACGCATGGCCCTGGGCGAACAGGTGACCAAGCCGCAGCAGTAGGTTGGGCGAGCCCGGCCGGCAAAGGCCGGCTTCGTCTGTTGCGCCGCGGTTTCAAGCGCCGCGTCTGCGGCAGGCTCGAGATTCCGCCTCACCCGTGACCCTTTGCCCCCCCGGACGACTTGGGGGCGATGACCATTGCCTGCCCTGTCGATCCGCGGCTCCCCGGCCTCTCCGCGGCCTTGGACGCCGACCACGTGGCCGCCCTTCTGGCCGCGCGCCTGCGCGCGCAGGGCGACGAAGGGATCGTCGTCAGCGGCGTCGACCCCGCCTACATCCGCTACAAGCCGCGGACCAACGCTGTTGTCCTGCATCGCGTGACGCTGGGCGATGCGTCCGGAAAGGTCGCGCGACAACCGGTAGCCTTCACGCTGTACCCCGACGACCACGCCGCGGCGGTGGCCGGCCGTCGCCGCGTCCGTGAACTCATGGCCCGGCTGCCGCGAGGCGGCTGGCCCCTGGCCGGCGCCTGGTCGGAGCCGACGCTGGGCGCCCTGGCACAGGGCTTTCCCTTCGATCGCAGCCTCCCCGGCCTGGCGGTCGCCGTCGATCCACAGCGGCTCGCCGCCGTCATCGCCCGCGGCGAGCCCGAAGCCGGGGCGCCTTCCCTCCTGGCGATTACCCTCCTGCGGCACAAGCCCGGCCGCCGCGCCGTCCTCCGCGCCGCGACTCCGAACGGCCGCTGCTGGTACGTGAAGGTGGGAGCAGCGCTGCAGCCCGAACTGTTGGAGCGGCTGGCCCGTGGCCTGACAGGGCTGGGCATCCGCACGCCGGCAATCGTCGCCGCTTGTCCGGACCAGGACATCGTGGTCCAGGAAGGATTGGACGGGACCAGCCTGATGGCCCTGGCGGCGAGCCGGAGTTCCTATGGCCTGGACGGCGTCGACAGGGCCGCCGCCCCACAGGCCGATCAGGTCTGCGCCCTGTTGCGCCGGGTCCAGCAGCTTGCGCCCGCGACGCTGCCGGCGCTCGCTCGATGGGATCCCCTCGCAGTGGTCGCCCGGGCGGTAGCGGCCCTGGATCCGCTGCTGCCTGGTCGGCGGCTCGCCCTGGACCGCCTGGCGGCGGCCATCGAGAAGGCCTGGCTGCGCTTGCCGTCAACGCCTCCCGTCCTGGTCCACGGCGATTTCTACGAGGACCAGATCCTGGTGGACGACCGCGAAGGTCTTGCCCTCCTTGACTGGGACGAGGCAGGCCTGGGTCCCGCGGCCCTGGACGTCTCCTGCTGGCTGGCCCATGCCCAGGCCGCCGAACTGGAAGGTGAGCAGGCCCCGGTGGCGGCCGAAGGGATTCGCTCCGCCTGGCTTGCGGCACGTCCCCAGGACGTGCGGCAGCTGGACCTCCTGGCCGGCATCCAGCTGCTGGCCCTGGCCCCCGGCCCATTCCGGCGGCTGGAGCCGGGATGGCCGCAGGCGGTCGAGCGACGGTGGCGTCAGGCGGTCGACCTCATCTCCCGCAGCTCCGAGGTTCAGACCGTGACTTCCGGCGCCTCGCGGCGACTTCCTACGCAAACCACCCCCTGACGTGTTGGAAGGTTGAACCATGAACACCCGCCGAGTGGCCTACCTGCTGAAGATGTACCCCCGCTTTTCCGAGACATTCATCCTCAACGAGATCCTCGAGCTGGAGCGGCAGGGTCTGGACCTGCGCATCTACTCCCTGCGCAAACCCGACGACGGGCGCTTTCATGGCGACCTGGCACGGGTCAAGGCGCCGGTCAGCTACGTTCGGCATCGACCATGTCCACGTGCACTTCGCCAGCACGGCGGCCTCGGTGGCCTACTACCTGCACCGCCTGGGCGGACCCACCTATTCCATCACGGCCCATGCCAAGGACATCTACCACCAGTCCGTCAGCCCCGTCGCCCTGCGACGCAAGCTGCGCGCGGCGGCGTTCACCGTCACGGTCAGCGACTTCAACCTCCGACATCTGGAAGGTCTCCTGGCGGCGGACGGCGGTGCTCCGGCACGCCTGGTCCGCCTGTACAACGGACTGGACCTGGAGCGCTTCCGGCTCCGCCCGGTGGCGCCGCCGACGCGCCTCGCCGATGCGCCGCCCCTGATCCTCGGCGTGGGCCGGCTGGTGGAGAAGAAGGGCTTCGACGACCTGATCCGCGCCTGCGCCCTGCTGCGCGACCAGGGCCGGGCCTTCCGCTGCGCCATCGTCGGCAAGGGCGAGAACCTGGGCGCCTTGCGCGGCCTCATCGCTCAGCTGGGCTTGGAGGACAGCGTCCAGCTGCCCGGCCCCCTGCCCCGCGAGTCCCTGTTGGAGCTGTACCCCCAGGCCGCCCTCCTGGCCGCGCCCTGTGTCATCGGCGATGACGGCAACCGTGACGGACTGCCGACCGTGCTCCTGGAGGCGGCCGCTCTCGGTGTGCCGCTGGTCTCGACGCCGGTCACCGGCATTCCCGAACTGGTGCGGGATGGCGAAACCGGTTGGCTGGTCCCGCCGCGCGACCCCGCCGCGCTGGCCCAGGCAATGGCCCGGGTCCTGTCCTCGCCGGAGGAAGGCGGCCGCCGGGCGCTCCTGGCCCGCCGCCACATGGAGACGGGCTTCGATCTGCGGCGCAATGTGACGATCCTGAAAGGCCTCTTGACCAGCAACGCCGCGCCGGCTGCGGTGCTCGACCAGCCCTCGGCGACACAGCCCGGGCTGTTGCGGCGGAAGGCCGACCATGTCCAGGCCTGAGCGGCGCGGCGCCCCCTGGGCCCCCTGGCGGGACGCCCTGCAGCGCTTCGGCGGAGAGCTGCGGCCGCAGGCCGGCCGTCTGGCGCTGGCGGCGCTCTGCGCCCTGGGCTACACCGCCACCCGCCTGGCCGAGCCCTTGCCGATCAAGTTCGTCTTCGACCGGATCCTGGTCCCCACCGGGAGCAGCGCATCCACCATGTCCCCCGCCTTGCGCTTCGGCCTGGCCCTGGCGGTCATGGTCGGCCTCGCCGGCCTCCGCGGGGCCTTCTACTACGCCCAGAGCGTGCTGGCCGCGCAGGTGGGCCAGGGGGTGGTCCTGGCAGTGCGGGCGCGGGCCTTTGCCCATCTGCAGCGCTTGTCGATGAGCTACCACGTGCGCGCCAGCACGGGGGATCTGCTCACCCGGCTGATGGGCGACATCCAGATGCTGCGCGAGTTGCTGGTTGCCACCCTCCTGACCATGGTGTCCGAGGTCACCGTGCTTCTGGGCTTCCTGGTGGCCCTGATCCTCATCGACTGGCGCATGGCGGCCCTGGCCCTGACCGTGGTGCCCCTCCTGGCCCTGCCCATCCACCGCTACGGCCGGCCGCTGCGCAGCCTCACCCGCGATCAGCGGCGACGCGAGGGCCAGCTGGCCGCGCGACTGCAGGAGGTCATCTCCGGCATCCACCTGGTGCAGCTCTTCGGCGCCGAGGACCAGGAGGACCAGGCACTGCGAGACCATGGCAACCGCAGCGTCTCCGACGGCCAGAAGGCGGCGCGCCTGGAAGCCCGGATGTACCGCAGCACAGAGCTGACCTTGTCCGCCGGCACGGCGCTGGCCTTGTGGTACGGGGCCATGGAGGTGCATGCCGGGCGGATGAGCGTGGGCGACCTGGTGCTGGTGATGAGCTACCTGTCCAGCCTCTACCGCCCGCTCAGGCGCATCTCCCGCTCTGTGGAGCGCGCCGGCAAGGCCGCCAGCTGCCTGGACCGCATCACCGACCTCCTGGACACGAAACCAGAGGTCCGGGACGGATCGCGCCTGGCACCCCCTCTGCGCGGCGCGATCCGTCTGGACGGGGTCAGCCTGTCCTATCGACCGGGCGAAAGCGCCCTCAGCGAGGTGTCGCTGGCCATCGCCGCGGGTGAGACGGTGGCCCTGGTGGGCGCGACCGGCGCCGGCAAGACCAGCCTGCTCTCGCTGATCTCCCGGCTCTACGACCCCACGGCGGGACGGGTGCTGGTGGACGGGCATGACCTGCGCAACCTGGACCTGCGCAGTCTGCGCCGCCAGATCGCGGTGGTGCCGCAGGATGGCATGCTCTTCAGCGGCAGCGTCTGGGACAACCTCACCTACGGCAGCCCCGACGCCGACCGGCGCCAGGTGGAAGACGCCGTGCGCGCCGCCCTGCTGGAGGACGTGATCGCCGGCCTGCCGGGGGGCTACGAGGCCCCCATCGGCGAGCGCGGCGTCACGCTGTCCGGCGGGCAGCGGCAGCGACTGGCCATCGCCCGCGCCCTGGTGCGCGACACGCCCATCGTCCTCCTGGACGAGCCCACCACCGGACTGGACCCGCAGTCCGAACGGCTGGTCACCGATGCCCTGCGGCGGCTTCTCGCCGGACGCACGGCCCTGGTCATCGCCCATCGGCTGGCGACCGTGCGCCAGGCGGACCGCATCGTGGTCCTGCACGAGGGCCGGATCGTGGAGATGGGCACCCATGACGCGCTCCTGGCGCGGGGCGGGCGCTACGCCCAGCTCCTGGTCGCCGCGGAGCCCGGGGCGCTGCTCGCGGTCGCCTCGGCGGCGAAGCCCTTTCGCGAGCGGCCGTCCGAAGGTCAGCCCGGTCTCCAGCCCAGTCTCCAGCCCGGTCTCCAACCCAGTCTCCTATCCGATCCGTCCGATTCTCAGACAAGCCCGTCGGTTCTGCTCCCCCGGCGCGCCGCCGCCTTGGGCCCGTCTTGAAAGGCATCTGCATCATGAACCAGGAATCCTTGTCCGGACGCCGGATCCTGTATTACGCCCACGACAGCTTCGGCCTGGGCCATCTGCGCCGCACCTTGGCCATCGCCCACGACATGAGCCGCGAGCCGGGGGTGGAGAGTCAGCTGGTGGTGACCGGTTCGCCGGCGACAGCGTCCTTCCCCTGGCCGGCACGCACGGACTTCGTCAAGCTGCCGGTGATCACCAAGGACGCCCAGGGCGCCTACACCAGCCGCGATCTGCCCCTGCCCTTGCGCGAGGCCTGCCGTCTGCGAGGCTCCCTGCTGCTGGCCGCCGGTCGCCATTACGCCCCGGACCTGCTGCTGGTGGACCACAGCCCGCTCGGCCTGGGCGGCGAGGCCTTGCCGCTGCTGCGCTTCCTCAAGGCCCACCGCCCGCGCTGCCGCATCGTCCTGGGCTTGCGCGACGTCATCGACGAGCCGGAGAAGGTGCGCCGGGCCTGGCGCGCCGAAGGCGTCTACGACGCCATGAGCGAGATCTACGACCAGATCCTGGTCTACGGGGACCCGTCCATGGTGGACGTAGCGCGGGCTTACGGACTGCCGGAGCAGGCCGCCCGGAAGCTCCATTACGTGGGTTACCTACGGCGCCAGGCCGCCGTAGATCCGGAGCCCTGGCCGGCAGCGCCCGGTCGGCAGCGGATCCTGGTGACTGCCGGCGGCGGCGGCGATGCCGCGGACTTCTTCCGCCTGACCGGCGACACCCTGGCCCTCCTGGCCCCCGGGCGGCGGATCTCCGCCCGGATCATCACCGGTCCCTTCCTGCCCCCCGTCGCGCGCATGGCCCTGGATACGATCGCCGCCGCACGCCCCGAGATTCGCGTCGAGCCTTTCTGCCCGGACCTGGTGGGCGCCATGAACCAGGCTGATCTGGTGATCAGCATGGGCGGCTACAACACCGCCTGCGAGATCCTCTCCGTGCCCAGCAGGGCGCTCGTCCTGCCGCGGACGAGCCCGCGCCGCGAGCAAGCCATCCGCGCCGAGCGCCTGTCGCAGCTGGGCCTGGTGGAGACCGCCCTGCCGGAGCGGACCAGCCCGGCGCAGCTGGCGGCCCGCATCAGCGTCCTGCTGGACTCGGGACCGGGCCACCGTGAGCCGCTGCTGCCCATGGACGGCCTGGAAAGGACCAGCGCCGCCCTTCGCCGGCTGCTGGTCGGCGACCGGCTCGCGCCGCGACCGCGCGCGGCCGCTGATCC
This sequence comes from Anaerolineae bacterium, assembly GCA_044228875.1. GTDB lineage: Bacteria > Chloroflexota > Anaerolineae > Epilineales > Epilineaceae > Epilinea. The sequence goes on along the minus strand of JBGAUA010000018.1, from coordinate 4,155 downwards.
GGGCCGGATCCAGCCGCGACTGGTCTGGGAAGGGGTCCGGTGATGCGCTGGGGCTACCTCTGCGGCGATCCCGGCATCCCGGCTCTGGGCGACAAGGGCGCCTCCATCCACGTCCGGCAGGTGGTGGCCGCGCTGCGCGAGGCCGGTGACGAAGTGCTGCTGCTGGCGCGGGGCCGCTCCGGAGCGAGCGACACCACGGGAAGTCCCTCGGGAGCTTCGCCCGGCCTGTGGCTGAGCACGGAGCCTTCGTCCGCGCCGCGATGGCGCGCCGTGGCCCCCGAACAGGACGGCCTGTCGCGCGACCTGGCCGCCCTGGCGGGCATGCGCCGCTTCGGCCGCGCGGCCGCGCCCGTGCTGCGGTCCCACGCCCCTGACCTGCTCTACGAACGGCTGTCCCTCTTCGGGGCGGCGGGCCTGGGCCTGGCCCGCCGCCAGGGACTGCCGCTGCTCCTGGAGGTGAACGCCCCCCTGGTGGAGGAGCAGGCGCGCTGGCGCGGCCTGCACCTCCGCCCGGTGGCTGCCCGCGTCGAGGACGAGGTGCTCAGAGGCGCGGACCGGGTGCTGGTGGTCTCCCAGACCCTGGCCGACTGGGCCCGGACCCGCGGCGTTCCCGCCGGCCGGATCCTGGTCCTGCCCAACGGCGTGGACCCGCGGCCCTTCGCCGCGGATCCGGCGGCGGTGGCCGCCCAGCGCCGGGAGCTGGGACTGGCGCCTGGACCGGTGCTCGGCTTCGTCGGCGGGCTGCGGCCCTGGCACGGGGTGGCCGGCCTGCTGGAGGCCGCCGGCCGGCTTCGAGACCAGGGCCGCGCCTTCCAGCTGCTCATCGTGGGCGACGGGCCGTTGCGCGCCGAACTGATGACCCTGTCCCAGTCCCTGGGGCTGGAGGAAACGGTGCGATTCACCGGAGCGGTGCCGCACGAGGCCGTGCCCCCGCTCCTCGCGCTCATGGATGTAGCGGTGGCCCCCTACGCCGCCGGAGGCGACGGCGGCTTCTACTTCTCGCCCCTCAAGGTCTTCGAGTACATGGCGGCGGCGCGCCCGGTGGTCGCTGCCGACATCGGCCAGTTGCGCGCGATCGTCAAGCCGGAACACACCGGTCTGCTGTACCGGGCGGGAGACGCCGCCGCGCTGGCCGAGGCCATTGGCCGGCTGCTGGACGACCCCCAGCAGGCGCGGCGGATGGGGCGGCGGGCGCTGGAAACGGTGTGGGCCGAGCATACCTGGGCCAGCCGGGCGCAGACCATCCGCGAGCTGGGCTCAGACCTGCTCCGCGAGCGCGCCGGTGGCGTCCGGAGAGCGGCATGATCGAAGCCGCCTTCCGGACCGCAACCGAGGACCCCGCCCTGCCGCTGCTGGCCGGTCTGACGACCTCCTCCGGCGCGTCCGATCTGCTGGGGCGTCTACTCGGCCGGTCGCTGCGGGTCCGGGGCATCACAACGGTCAAGCACCGCCCCGGAAGACGCTGCATCCTGCGCGTTGCGCTGGATCCGGACGGCATCCGACCGGCTCCGGCGGATGCGGTGGTCTACCTGAAGGTCTATGGAACGGATCGCGCGGCCTCCGTGGGCCGGCGGACGGCAGCCTGCAAGGCATTGCGAGCCGGCGGCCCGCAGGTCCAGCTTCCGCCGGTCCTGGCCGTGGCGCCGGAGCTGGGCCTGGTGGTCATCGGCGGCCTGCGGGGCGAGCCTTTCCTGAACCGCCTGGCAGCCGGGCAGCCCGGCCTGACCAGACGGATGTCGGAGGCCATGGCCCATCTGCATGCCATCACCGCCGCGCAGCTGCCGGGCGACGCCTTCCGGCGCCACGATGCCCGGCGGGAGCTGGCGCCCCTGGCGGCGCGGCTTCGAGACCTGGAATCCTCCTGCCCCACCCTGGCCGGCCAGGCCCGTGCGGCACGCCAGTCCGTCGAGCGGGCCCACGACCGGGCGGAGCGGCTGCCCTGGCGCTGGCGGCTGCTGCATCGCGACCTGCATCCAGGCCAGGTGCTGGTGGACGGGAACCGACTGGCCATCGTGGACTGGGACGATGCCGCCCTAGGCGAGCCGGCGGTGGATCTGGCCAATTTCGCCGCCCATCTGCGGCTGGCGGCCCTGATGACCGACAGCCCGCGGGCGGCCGCGCGTTTCCGGCGTGCGGCCGTTGCCCAGGTGGCTCTGGGTCGACGCTTGGACCCCGACCTGTCGCCGGACCTTCTGCGCCTGCTGGTGGCGGCCAGCCTCCTGCGTCTGGCCTGCATTCACGTTGGCCGCGGCCTGGAGCAGCCGCGGGCCGCGCGGCTGCTTCGCCGCGAAGGCCGTTCACTCTCCCGCGCCTTGGAGCGTTTGACCGATGACCGTCCAAGCGGCTAAGCTCGGACGAGGAGCGTTGGCGTCGCCGGCACCGGTCGGTTTGCCGCCGCAAGTCCGCCTATCCATGCTGCCCCCCCTCGATACCGACGACGAGGACCGCGCCCTGCTCGCGCAGGCCATGCGCTTCGAATCGGCAGCGCTCGCCGCTGTCCATGACCGCTACTTCCGGCAGGTCTTTCGCTACCTGCTGGTCCGTTGCGGCGACCGGCCCCTGGCCGAGGACCTGGCGAGCGAGGTCTTCGTCCGCTTCATGGAAGCCATGGGCAAAGCCGCGCGGCCCCCGGACTCCCTCCGCGGCTGGCTCTTCGGCGTGGCCGCGCACGTGTGGGCCGACCAGCAACGACGCGGCTTCCGTCAGGCCCGACTGGCGCCGCGGGTGGACACGGCTCCGGCCGCCGCACCGCTACCGGAAGCATCGGCCGAACACAGCGACATGTCCCAGCGGCTGCTCGCGGCGATGGCCGACCTGACGGAAGAGCAGCGCGAGGTGCTGTCGCTGCGCTTCGTGGGCGAGCTGCCGATACGCGACGTGGCCCTGTCCCTGGGCAAGACCGAGGGGGCCGTCAAGCAATTGCAGGCGCGCGCGGTGGCGGCATTGGGCCGCCTGTTGTCGGGAGAGGGGTGAGGGACATGGACATGGAATCAGCACGGCATGACGAGAACGCCCTGATGACGGCTCTGGAGTCCTGGGGCCGGGGCGAGGACTGGGAGGCAGGCATGGCTGACGCATCGCCCGCGCTGATGGACGCGTTGCGCCGCGACCTGGCGGTGGCCATGGCGCTGCGGCAGGACCTGCCTGAGCCCAGCCCGGCCGCCGAAGCCCGCTCGCGAACGGCCTGGCTGGCAGCGGGGGCGGAGCTGCGCGCTCGACGCCTGGCGCCGGCCACCGCAACCGGCAGGACACGCTGGTGGGCAGGCGGCCTCCCGAACCGGCGGCTGGCCTGGCTGGCGGCAGGTCTGGCGGCCTGGTTGACGCTCGGTGGCGGGGCGGTCTGGGCGGCGGAGCGCTCCCTGCCCGGCGACAACCTGTATCCCATCAAGACCTGGCGCCAGGAAGTGCGCATTGCCGTCGCCCGCAATCCGGAGGCCAGGGCCAGGGCCATTCAAGCCCAGGAGGACAGCTACCGGCGCGACTGCCTGGCCGTCCTGGCGGAAGGTCGCGAGGTGGAGGTGGAGTTCTTCGGTCGGCTGGAGCGCACCGAAGGCCCGGTCTGGTTCATCGGCGGACTCCCGGTGGACGTCTCCTCAGCCGACATGTCGGCGGTCCTGGTCTCGGCGACGCCCCTGGAAGGGCGGCGACTGCAGGTGGACGCCCGGACTGAGGGTGGCCGCTTGATCGGCCTGCGGGTGCTGCCGGCCGAACCGCTGCCGGCGGTCTCTCCCGGCGTTCCGGGCGAAGGGATTCCATCCGGCGACGCAGTGCGGGTTCCGTCTGGCGCTACCTCCGGCGCCACGGCAAGCGCGGCCGCCGACACGCTGGAGCACGCCACAGAAGACGCGTCTCCCGCGGCCGACGAGGCCGACGAGGCCGACGAGGCCGACGAGGCAGGCTACGCCGCCAGGCCTTCCAGCGCCGGTATCGACGACACGCTGGATGACAAGGGCAACGACAAGGGTGGCGACGACAAGGGCGGTGACGACAAGGGCGGCGACGACGAGGGTGGCGACGACAAGGGCGGCGACGACGAGGGCGGCGACGACAAGGGTGGCGACGACAAGGGTGGCGACGACGAGGGCGGCGACGACAAGGGTGGCGACGACGAGGGCGGCGACGACAAGGGTGGCGACGACAAGGGCGGCGACGACG
>JBGAUA010000189.1:0-6313 GCA_044228875.1 Anaerolineae bacterium | reverse complement strand
GGGGTTCTGGTCGGTCCCAGCGCATTGAAAAACTCTTGGCGGGTGTGACGCAACCGAATGGAGGGCACAATGGAAAGCAATGACTTGGTCTGGTCGGGCCAGACGTGGCGGCTACCGCTGTGGTTCTGGCTCAGTCTGGCAGCGATGGCTGTCAGCATGATGCATATTCTCCTGGACTTCGGCGTCGGGCTGTTTCCGATGCGGGGCACCCTAGCGCCGGCGGTCGGGGCGGTGGTCCTGCTGATCCCCCTCATTCATGTCTGGTGGGTCGTCTCATTGGCGGCGGGTGCGCGAGGCGTAGGCGGCGGGGTGGCGAGTGCGGCGATCCTGGGGCTCGGGTGGACGGTGCTGATAAACGGCCTGGCGATCATGTACTGCCTGCCGCCGTGCCCGGACGCCGCGCCGCTGTCTGACGTCGCACACGTCGGGAGCCTCGTGCTCGGAATCGCGGCCCCGGCGGCCGGGATCTGGGCGCTGTGGCGGGGGCGGGTGCGGGTAGGCTGGGTGTTGCCCGCGGGTGCGTTGGTCCTCGTGGTGGCGACGGTGTGGGCGCTGGCCACAGCGGGTCCGTCGTGAGGCTGGGCATCGGCCAGGAGAAGCATCGCCATTGTGGCCGTGTTTGTTGCGCCGACCACTTGAGACCGCCTGATGATCTGCGGACTTTGGGGGCTGATGCTGACACACGCCATGGCGAGGGTGCGGCCACCGGACGCATCTTGGCCACATCCCCCCGCCCCAGGTGACTCGACGTCGGTCACGCCTACCTACCCCACCCGCCGCGTCTCCCCATGCGCCAGCACCCACAGCAGCCCTTCGTCGAGGCCCCCGGCCCGCCACAGCTCGCGCATCCGCCGCGGTGGCTCGTCCATCGGCTCGTCCGTGAGCTTGTAGGTGCCCCAATGAACGCCCAGCAACGGCGGCGGCGGCGCGCCGTGCGCGGCGGCCTGGGCCGTCGCCACGTCCTGCCAGGCCGCCACCGCGTCCTCCGGGTTCAGGTGGACCGGGCGCATGAACCAGCGCGGCTCGTAGGCGCCGATGGGCAGTACGGTCAACGCGAAGGGTCCATGGTCGGCGGCGATGCGGCCGAACTCAGGGTGCAAGCCGGTGTCGCCGGCGTAGTAGACGCATCCGGCCGGCGTGCGCACCGCAAAGCCCGTCCACAGCGTCCGATCGCGGTCATGCAGGCCGCGGCTGCTGAAGTGTTGGGCGGGGACGGCGGTCACCCGCACCGGGCCCGCGGGCAACATGACGTCGACCCCCTGCTCCCAATCCAGCTCCCGTACCACCCGCACGCCCAGGCGCCGCACCGGCGCCGCCAGACCCAGCGGGACGCACCAGGTGGCCTCCGGAAAGCGTCGCGCCAGCAGCCGCGTGGCCGTGTGGTCGAAGTGGTCATAGTGGTTGTGTGATTGCAGGATGATGTCCACGGACGGCAGGCTGCCGATGGCCAGCGGCGGCGGCACCCAGCGTCGCGGTCCGGCGAAGGCTACCGGCGATGCCCTGGCGGCCCATACCGGATCCGTGAGCACGGTCACGCCGCCCGCCTGCAGGAGGACCGTGGAATGCCCCAGCCAGGTGACGGCGATGTCCGCCGGACCAAGGTTGTCGGGCAGGGCCGGCGCAGCGACGCGCGGCAGCGCCGAGGGATGGGGGTCCGGTTGGGGCGGGCGACGGCGGCGTTCGAGCATCCAGCGCAGGAAGCCACCGCTGGGGCCCTCGCGACGGGCGCTCGGCCAAGGGTTGCGGTAGCCCCGCTTGGGGAGATGGTGGGCGGGTCTCGTCATGGTCCTCGTGGATCGGCTCGGTGATGGCGGGCCATTGACCCTCCGCGGCGCTGACGATATGCTAGCCCAGGTTGGCCGGGAACCCTTCCGCCGGGCGTCGCCATGGCGACCCGGCCGCCAGAGGAGCAGGAACCATGAAGCTTCGAACCGTCGCGACCACCGCGGCCCGCGCCGCGACCCTCTGCTGCGCCGCCCTCGTGGCGACGCTGTCCGCCTGCCAGGGCGCCGCGCCGGCCGAGCCGACCGCCGCGTCGACCGCGCCCACCGCGCCTGCTGCCGTGGGAGCGCCGTCGGATGGCGCCGCCGGCGCCTGCGCCGCCGGCCGGCTGCCCACCCTGACGTCCGGACGGCTGACCCTCGGCACCGACAACCCCGCCTATTCGCCCTACTGGCTGCCGCGCGAGGGCGGCAACACGCCGCCCTGGGACAGCGAGTTCTCCGGCGATCCGACCACCGGCACCGGCTTCGAGGGCGCGGTGGCCCGGACCTTGGCCGAGCGCCTGGGCTACGCGCCCGAGGCCACCGACTGGGTGGCCGTCAAGTTCGACAACAGCTACGCGCCCGGGCCCAAGCCCTTCGACGTCTACCTGGCCCAGGTGTCGCACACGCCCGAGCGGGCGCAGGCCGCCGACCTCTCCGACGGCTACTACAGCCTCAACCAGGCCTTGGTGGCGCTCGCCGACTCGCCGGTGGCCGCCGCCAGGACCCTGGGCGACCTCAAGGCCTATCGCTTCGGCGCCCAGGCCGGCACCACCAGCTACGACACCATCGCCGAGGGCATCGCGCCCGAGCTGGAGACGCGGGTCTACGACAGCAACGACGCCGCCATCCAGGCCCTGTCCAACGCGCAGATCGACGGCCTGGTGGTGGACCTGCCCACCGCCTTCTACATCACCGCCGCCCAGCTGGAGGGCTCGGTCATCGTGGGCCAGTTCGCGCCGCGGCAGGAGGAGCAGGAGCATTTCAGCCTCGTGCTGGCCAAGGGCAGCCCGCTCACGCCCTGCGTCAACGCCGCCCTCGCGGCGATGAAGGCCGACGGCAGCCTGGCCGCCATCACCCAGGAATGGCTGGCCGACAAGGCGGACGCCCCGGTCATCCAACCCTGATGCGCCGGCCCACCGATCGCGGCGCGGCCCTGCGCTCCACCGCCATCGCCCTGGCCAGCACCGTCCTGCTCTTCGGCCTCCTCGCCTGGCTGACGGCCCGCTCGCCGGGTTGGCCGGCCGTCAAGGAGGCCTTCTTCAACAGGAGGGTGCTGGCGGCCTCCCTGCCGGACATCGTCCGCGCCTTCGGGGCCAACGTCCGGCTCTTCCTCGTCGCCGAACTGTTCATCCTCGTGCTGGGGCTCGTCGTGGCCCTCCTGCGCGGCCTGCCCGGCCCGGCCTTCTTCCCCGTCCGGCTGCTGATCACCGCCTATGTCGACGTGTTTCGCGCCCTGCCCGGCGTGCTGGTCATCTACATCCTCGGCTTCGGCATCCCCGGCCTGGGCCTGGCCCATCTGCCCGTGGACCCCTTCGTCTACGCCGTCGTCGCCCTCACCTTGATCTACGCCGCCTATGTCTCGGAGGTCTACCGCGCGGGGATCGAGTCCATCGACCCCGGCCAGGAGGCCGCCGCGCTGTCGCTGGGCCTCAACCGGGCCCAGACCCTGCGCCTGGTCATCCTGCCCCAGGCCATCCGCCGCGTCATCCCCCCGCTGCTCAACGACTTCATCGGCCTGCAGAAGGACACCGTGCTGGTGTCCTACATCGGCGTGGTGGAGATCTTCCGCCAGTCCTACATCAAGCAGGCCGGCAGCTTCAACTTCACGCCCTACCTGGGCACGGCCCTCGTTTTCATCGTCGTCACCCTGCCCCTGGCCCGGCTCACCGACTGGCTGCTGCGACGGGAGCGCGGCGGTGCCAGTTCCTGATGCCACCGCTACAATCGTCCCATGAACACGGTCGAATCACGCTGGCGGCAAGGGTTGACCACCGCCGTCGCTACGCACCGCGCGGGGCAAGCGCCGTTCCAGCCGCGTTGCATCAAGGAACAGCAGGATGGCTGTGATCACTAGGCCGCCGCGCCAACGGCCACACCGCTACCTGAAGTTCGCCTACCTCGACGACCTCGACCGCGTGCGCCACATCGCGATCGGCCGTCTGGGGCGAGTCCACATCGCGGCGACGCCGACGGCCTGGCTGCAGGCGCCCTTGTTCTTCGGCCTGGGGGTCGCGCTGACCTTCCTCCCGGGGCGGCTGCCCCCGGGCTCGGCGTTCGCGGCCCGCGCCGCCGACGCGCTGACCTTCGCCGTCGCCGGCTTGCTGGCCAACGTCCTGCACGCCCTCGGCCATGTCCTCAGCGGCAGCCTGGCCGGCAGCCCCATGGACGAGCTCCTCTTCACCGCGACGCGCGACGCCAACATCTACCGCGGCGACCAGAGCGGCGTCCGGGGGCGCATCCACGTCGCCCGGGCCCTCGGCGGACCGCTGGCCAACCTCACCGTCGCCGCGGCCCTGGTCGTGCTCGGGTCGGTTGTCGGCGGCGCCTGGCAGCCCTACCTGGCGCGCGGCGCCGGCGTCAACGTCGCCTTCGGGCTGGGCAGCCTGCTGCCGCTGCCCAGCCTCGACGGTCAGATCCTCTGGCGCGAGCTGCGGCGAGGATGGCGCTGACGCGGGGCGCCGCGATCGGCCGCCCCGGCGCCGCGACTCAGTCGGCCGTCGCATCGCCCCGGCGCCGCAGGCTGGGCCGGTCGCTGGAGGCGGCGACGTAGAGCAGCTGGCTGCCGGCGGGACCCCAGGCCATGTCCATGACCTCGTAGAAGCCGTCGAAATGGCTGACCTCGAGCGTCGCCAGGCCGTCGGCGGAGCGGAAGAGGTCGGTGCCGTAGCCGTCGAAGAAGCTGCCGAAGGGCAGGAAGACGGATCGCGGATCATGCGGGCTGATGAAGAGCCGCGTGCCGCCGGTGAGGGTCACGCGGCGATCGCCGACGGCCTGGTCGTCCACCACGCGCTCCCGCCAGCTGGCGCCGCCGTCGCTGCTGGCCCAGACGGCGCGCTGCGCCTGCGCCCGCCCCACGCGGTTGACGACGACGAACTGGACGTCGGCGTCGCCGGGCGCGACGGCCACCCACACGGTGACCACCGCGAGCACGGGCTCGGGGGGCTGCCCGACCGGCTCCTTGAGCTCGGGCGCCACCGCCCGCCAATCCCCGCTCGCGGCGTCGAAGTGGTAGGGACCGTGGAAGCTGCTGCCCAGCAGCCAGCGGCCCCAGGCTCCGGGCAGGGGGGCGGCGCTGACGATGCTGTCGTCGCCGACGGGCAGGGGCGACACGGACCAGCGCGCCTCGCGCCCGCTGCGTTCGGCCATTCCCTGGCGGCCGGCGAAGGCCCAATGCCAGGGATCATCCGCGGCGATGACCAGGTTCACGACGTCGTCGGGCAGGCCCGGCTCCAGCGTCCAGGTGGCGCCGCCGTCCTCCGACCAGGCGGCGGCATGGGCGAAGACGGAGCTGGCCACCAGGAAGTCGGGCCGGCCCGGCGCCCGCGCCAGGCGGTCCCAAGTGAACCCCGCCGGCAGGGTGGACAGGAGGCTGAGGCTGCAGCCGGCGTCCAGCGAGCGGTACAGGCGTCCCTCGTGCAGCTCGAGGATGAGGTCGGGGTCGCGCGGGTCCCGGAGCAGGGCCCAGGTATAGGCCAAGGAGGCCAGGCGCTGGCGGTTGGGCGCGAGGCTGCGCCCGCCGTCGAGGCTGAAGCGCAGGCCGCCGGCGTCGCCGCGCGTGTCACGGCAGGCGGGGATGCCGGGCGTGGCGGAGCCGGGCTCGGGGCTCGCCGTCGGACTGGGCGTCGCCGTTCCCGGCGGCGGCAGGGTGCCGGGCGGGTCGCTGGGCCGGGGCGAGGCCGCGGTGGTCGGCGAGGCGCCGGGCGGGGTCCAGGCGCCCAGCCGCAGGAGGGGCAGGTAGAGCGGCTCAGCGGTCGCCTCGGGCGTCGGCTCGGGCGCCTGGGCCGGCAGGGCGGGCGGGGCGACGGCCAGGGCGGCGAAAGCGGCGAGGGCCAGGCCGCCGAGCAGCGGGATGCGCTTGTTCATGGTGTCCACCAGTATAGAGGTAGGGTGCACGGAGTGAGGTGCGGGTGGCCTCCGAGTGCATGGCGCGGTTGCACGGGCGTAGGCCGGACATCTGTTGCCGGTCGATCCGTTTTAATATGGGGGCCGCGCGCAGCAGGGCCGCCGATGATCGGCCGCGGGCAGGACGGAATGGGGCGCGGCAACCGAGGAGCCGCCCTGTCTCGAGGAAAGTCCTGGCGACTTCCGCGCCGAATCACGCCGTAAAACTTACGCCATCACGGCGTAGAACTTGCGTCATCACGGCGTAATGCGAGTCAGTTCTAGCCGTAATTGTCGCTCAGACAGCTGGTAAGTCTCCAGGTATCCTAGCACCCAAGCACAGCTATACTGCTACCATAGCTCAGCTAAGGTAGCACCCAATTGCAGGTACAGGCCTACTGTAGCTCGAGGTCCCCGTCGTCGCCGGACCGCCTTCGGCGCCACCC
>JBGAUA010000188.1:0-6388 GCA_044228875.1 Anaerolineae bacterium | reverse complement strand
AAATGCGCCGCGCTCCAGCCCCAGTTTCATGCTCTGGCGGGTGTGCATGCCGCACATGCGCGACTTAATTGAAGTCGTCAAGCCGGGGCTACAGTCACCGCCCTGGCACCCTGGATTGCAGGCCGGCGCTGTCAATCGGCATCCAAGGCCGTCACCTCGGCGATGGTGCGGCCGGGCGAGCCGAGGTAGCGCAGGGCCAGGGGCATCAACAGGCCGAACATCATCCGGTCGCGCAGCTTCAGGGTGCTCGGCGCGCCCTCCTCAGTCTCGAACCGGCTCCCGACCCGCAGGGGTCCCTCCGTTAGAGGCGTCATGACGCGCGGCTGATGATTCCACTCGACATGCCGCGGCATGTCGGCGACGTAGGCGTAGACCTTGGCGACGGGCACCGCGATGTCGACAGAGGCGCTGATGGTCTGCGTGGGCATGGGCGGGCCGCCTTGACCGCGGGACGATGATAGCGTCAGCCCGTGTCCGATGCGCCGTCACGGCGGCAGCCACTCAGAATGATGCCTTCATAAGGTAGCTATGATGCCTTCATAAGGTCAGTATGAAGGCATCATAGCGTTGCGCTTACGGCAGCATTCGGTCCCGCTTACGGCAGCATTCCCGTGCAGTGATGCCGTAACGCGGCTGATCTCTCGATAAGCAGCGTTTCAGGCCACGTGGCGGAAGGTGCGATTGGGACATGGCGGTTAAGTTGGGCAGCGGCAGCCAGTCGGGTTGAGTCGAGGCCGGGTTGTCTGGGAGAAGCCGTCAGCCGGTAGCGGGGGCCAGGCGCCGCCGCTGATCAGGAGAGCGCCACGGACACGCTGTCACGCGGGCCGAGCGGGAGCCGCCATCAGCCGCGCCCATCGTGCCTGGCGCATGTTGCGAATGCCGAGGGCTGGCCATCGGTATCTCCGGGGCGACTGTCCTGCGCTATAGCCGCTTGCGCTGCCGGGAGCCTTTGCTGCCATGGTAAGTTCCAATTGGAACCGGGCGCCCGGAGCAGTGAGGATGCAGTGAAATTCTAGCCGTCTAACGATCTGAGTTCCAATTGGAACCCTGCTCGCTAGACCCGGTGTTGACGAGCCAGTTCCAATTGGGATACCATCCTGTAGACCACGTGATGGAGACAGCTTTACCGGGTGTCGGCAACCAGCGTTCAGCGGCCAGCCAGTCGCTGCTCGGGGCCTTCGTGCCGACGCGCCTCCATCATCATCGTTTCGAACACAGGGGGCATACCCATCATGGCCAGACTCGTACAAGCCGTGGGTCGCTACGGACCGCGCGTCGTCGATGGTCCGCATGCCAGGCCCAAGGACCTGGTCGAATGGATGGCGGTCGCCGGCCTCAACCGCAACGTGGCGCGCATGGTCATCGGCGAGTTGGGCAACGCCATGCGCTTCCATCTCCTGCGCGGCTCGCCGGTGGTCATTCCCGGTGTGGGGCGTTTGCGCGTCACCGTCAGCCAGGACATGGAGCTGCGCATGCGCTTCGCGCCCGACCGGGCCTTGCTGCGCGACGTGCAGGACCGCGAGCAGTTCACCGGGCGCATCGCCAACGCCCAGCGCGGCGGCTTGTCCCATGCCGAGTACAAGGAACTCTGGGATGCCGAGTTCCCCGACGATCCCCTGCAGCTCCCCGCCGGGCCGCCACGCAAGACCAGGCCCGTGGTCCTGCGGCGCGGCAAGCGGCGCAAGTTGGCCCCCACCGCGGAAGACGCCGAGACATAGCCCGCGGTCGATGTTTCGACCCCGTTGCGCCCTTGGAGACAAGCCTTGGCGCCAGATTCCGCCGCATTCCCACCAGCGACCCCACCGCGGCCGGCGATTGCCCCCTATTTAAAGTCGTCTCCCCTTCGGCGGCCAAGCGGCCGGCCGCAGGACGAGCATCGAGCACGCGGTCCATCCTGAAGTGCCGCGCCGCGTCCTTCAGCCGCAATGCGCCACCAGCAGCAGGCGGCGCCTAACCCGTGGTCCCCGTTCAACGCTTGCACTGTTGGTCTCTCCCGCGGTTCTGCCGCCGCCCACGGCTCTCGCCCGCTTCCGCCCCCCACCCCAACGAGGCTTCCCGTGACCAGATTCCAGTCCTCCCTGCGCCTGGCCTTGTCGGCCGGGACGGCCTTGGTCTTCGCCGCCGCCGGCACCCTCGCGGCCAGCGGATTCGTTTGGCGGATCTATGGCGAAGTACCGGGCATGGATCTGGCGCACAAGGTCGCCAGCATTGCCGCCTGGGCGATGGCGGTCTGCGTGTTGGCCGCCGCCGCGGCCCTGGCCCTGCCCGTGGCCCTGCGGCCGGCGGACTTCAGGGGCAAGCTCGTCCTTGTGATACCGGCCCTCCTGGTCGCGTCCACGGCCAAGGGCATGGTTTTCCAGGTGGCCGAAATAGGCACCGTGGGCGACCTCATCCGCCTCCCAGTCATCGGCGCGCTCAGCCTGACCGCCGTGTGGATCATCAAGTCGGGCTTCCTGGCCTTCGTGGCAGCCATGGTCATTCTCCAGCGCGGGGCACCCGACGCGCAGTCGCAGCGAAGGGCGCTGCGGTGCCTCCACGCGGCCTCGTTGCCGGGCCTGGTGCTGGGGCTGGCCCTGGCCGGCGCGCTAGCGTTGGCGGCTACCCATCCGCTGAGCAAGCCTGAAGTCTTCGGCGCCCCCCCCGGCGGCGCGCCTGCCGGCTCGAACGGCGGCGGGCAGGCCAGCGCTCCGGCCGACGGCAGCGGACAAGGCCAGGCGAACGCGCCGGGCGCACCGGTCACTTCGGGTGCTACCGCTGCCCCCGGAGCGCCGGCCGGCAACGGCGCCGGAGCACCTGGTGCCGCCGGTGGTGGCGCTCCCAGCGGCCCCGCATCGCCGCTGCCGGCCTTGGCCGTTGGCACTGTTCTCTTCTTCCTCCTGTTGGGCCTCCTGCGCTATGCCCTATCCCAGGCCCGCCGCGCCCAGGACGACGCGACGTTTGACGCGACGTCGGCGTCGCCGCCTCCGGCGAGGTCGGTCGGGCCCTGCTCGCCGCCCTGGCGCTTGTCACGGCCGGCCTCCTGCTGAGCCAGCTGGTCCGGCCGGCGCGAGACAACCCGCCGCCGCAGGAGGCCATGGTCTGGGATACCCCGGCCACCAAGGACCTGGCCACCCGCGCTTGCATGGACTGCCACAGCAACGAGACGGTCTGGCCCTGGTACACCGGGGTTGCACCCAGCTCCTGGCTCACGGTATTGCATGTGCGCCGGGGACGCGAGTCGATCAACCTCTCCGAGCTGAACGCCCTGTCGTCCCGCCGCCGCGACCGCCTGCCGGACTCGCTGGAGCGCGCGGTCACGAGAGGCAGCATGCCGCCGTTCGATTACCTGCTCATGCATCCCGAGGCGCGGCTGAGCGATGCCGAGAGGCAGCAGCTGGCGGACGGGTTCAAGGCGAGCCTGGCGGAGCGCTGATGGTGGGGCGGGCGGATCGTCATTCAGGCGGAAACGCGAGTTCTGCCGGGGTCTGATCTGCCTGACACATCGGAGACGATGGGCACGATGGCCAGGGCGGTGTAGCGCGTCAACGGCAGGAGGCCGTCGTCCCGCGGGGGCTCGGGGGACGGCATGGAACTGCCTCGCTGGGGTGGGATGCGTGGCGGATCGGGTGGACGGTTTGTCGCCGGGCCGAGTCGAGGTATTGTAATGCAGTCACGACAAGACCCGTGACGGCGGCCGAGGAGGCGAGCATGCGTCGGTCCATCGTCGCGCAGCTGCGGCAAGCACACCCGCCACACCCTGAAGGTGCGGCTGGAGCGCGGCGCCATGTCATAGCAGGGGCAGCCTTCATCGTTGTGGCTGGCATCGGCCTGTTCGCCGCCGGGGCTGCGCGCCCGGTGGGTGCGGGGCCGGCGAGAACGGCGGGGCCACGGAGTCCGGCCAGGGCCGCCACTGCCAGCCCTTGCCCCGCGGAGGCCCTGCTCTGCGAGGACTTCGAGGACACCGACTTCGCCGCGCGGGGCTGGTACGACGGGCCGCGCGGCGTCATCACTGCCGCCGAGCATGCGCCCGGCAGCGGCCATGCCTTCGAATGCACCTACGCCCGGGGGGCCACCGGCTGCGAGGGCGGCACGCCGGCCCGCCATGCCTTCGACCTGACTGACTCGCTGTACGTGGAGTACTGGGTCAAGTACGCCCCCGGCTTCGTCGGCAGCGGGAAGCCCTACCACCCCCATGAATACGTGTTCATGACCAACAAGGACGGGCCCTACATCGGCCCGGCGGGCACCCACCTGACCACCTACGTCGAGCAGCTGGCCGGCCGTCCCCGCCTGGGCCTGCAGGACTTGCTCAACGTCGACACCCGCTGCATCCTGCGCAACGACGGCAGCTTCGTGGGCTGCGACGGCGACTTCGACAGCTACCGCTTCACCGAGCGCCGCTCCGTGGCCGCCTGCAACGGGATGGTGGGCGACCTGGACCAGCACGACTGCTTCCCCACCGGCAACGGCCAATGGTATTCCTCCCGGGTCTGGGACGCTCCGGCGGGGACCACGCTCTACGGCGGCGACTGGCACCGCGTAGCGGCGCGCTTCGGGCTCAACAGCATCGCCGGGGGCAAGGGCCAGGTGGACGGGACCCTGCGCTACTGGCTGGACGGGCGTCTGGTCCTTTCCTACGACCACATCCTCTACCGCACCGCGGCCAACGCCGACCAGCAGTTCAACCAGATGCTGATCGCCCCCTACATCGGCGACGGCTCGCCCCTGCGCCAGACGATGTGGATCGACGACCTGCGCCTCCTGCGCGATGGCGACGGCGGGGGGGATCCGGAGGGGAGCCCGACCGCGCCGGCGACATCCACCGCGACATCGACCGCCACCCAGGCGGTGACCGCTACCTTGGCCCCGACGGTGGCATCCACCGCCGTGCCGACCTCCAGCGCGACGCCGACGACGGGTTCACGGCCCACCGCCACGATCGCCGGCAGAACCCTCTATCTGCCGCTACTCGCTGCTCCCGCGGAGTCCCTGGTCCAGATCGGGCAGATCGGCGGACGCGTGGGCGGCGTGGCCGTGCAAGGCGACCGTGCCTTCCTGGGTATCGGCCCCCGCGTGGTCGTCATCGACCTCGCGGATCGGGCGCATCCGCGGCAGGTGGGGGCCAGTCCTGTGCTCGCCAGCAGCGTGAAGGTCATCAGCATCGAAGGCCGGTACCTATGGGCCGGCCTCGACAGCGGTGAACTGGTGGGTCTGGACATCTCGGGCGCCGACGAGCCTCCGGTCCTGTCCGTCCTTCCGGTAGCCCTGCAGTGGTGGAACTCGACCGGGCCGCTGGCGGTGCGCGGTGGCTTCGCCTATGTCGGCCAGACCGCCGGCCTGGTGATCGTGGACCTCGCGGATCCGCGGGCGCCGAGGCTGGTCGGCGGTCCGGTCGCCGGAAGCGCCCGGCCCTACGACATCGCCGTGTCCGGCGACCACGCCTATGTCTCCTACTACGACAGCGACGACACGCCGGGGGGCATCGACGTGTTCGACGTGGCGGATCCCCGGTCGCCGCGCCGGGTGGCGAGCCTTGAACTCACCACCGGCGTCTTCCCTGTCGCGGCCGAGGGCGATGTGCTCGCCGTGATCGCGAACCGCGAGCTGTGGCTGATCGACATCGCCAACCCACGGGACCCGCGGGTGGCCGCGGTGTCGGGCGGTCAGACGGAGCATCCGAGCTTCGACATCGGTCTGACGAACGTGAGCGACATGGCGATGCAGGGAAACACCGTGTGGTTGGCCTCGCCGGACGATGACCCGCTGGACCAAGGCGGCGTGGTGGCCATCGACATCGCCAACCTCCGGAGCCCGCGCCAGATGGGGCAACTCAGGACCCTTCCGGCCGACGCGCTGGCGCTTGCCGGCGACACCCTGGTGGCCTTGGGCACGTCGTCCGGCGTCGATGTCTCGGTGGTCGCGGCCGAGCCCCGAGCCCCGCGACTGGAGGGCAGCCTGCGGCTGTTTGCCGGGGCCTACAACCTGTGGCTCGCCGGTCGCGTGGCGTTCGTGGCCGCCTACCTCGACTACCTCACCGATCTGCAGGTGGTGGACCTGAGCACGCCCTCGCGGCCGCGGTACCTGGGGGCCATCCCCATCTCGTCCAACGAGGTCCTCCGCGTGGCCGACGGGGAGATGTGGACGCGAAGCACCACGGCCGGTGTGCCGCGCGGCACGAGCCTGGTCCGCTGGGGCCTCGCGGACCCCCTCCACCCGCGAGCCCTCGGCGCGCGGCAACTCGGGGGACGCACGGGCCCGGGGGGGGGGAGCGGGGACTGGATGTACGTCACCGGGACGACGGGCTCCGGCGCGACCCGGCGCGGCGGCGTCTGGCAGGTCCACACGACCGACGCGGCTCGGCCGATCCGCTTCATCGGCCTGCTGGACGCCAGCCGCGGCGACAGCTACC
>JBGAUA010000187.1:0-6601 GCA_044228875.1 Anaerolineae bacterium | reverse complement strand
GAAGGCGCTCTCCCCCCGGCTCGCCGCCAGCTCCCGATGCCCCCAGCGCTGCAGCTGGGCGGCCGTGCCGGCGGCGGCGCGCTGGGCCAGCACCTTGGCCGGGTCGATGGCGCTGTAGTCCACGCCGGCGGCGGCGTAGGTGAGCGGCGGCTGGGGACTGGACATGGCGGAGTCCTCGATGGCGGGTCGCGGATGGCGTGGCCGCCTCATGGTACCGCATGACCCGGCGCTTTAATCAATGGTCATGCCGTCCCGTAGGGACATCCCGATGGAAGAGCCCGGGGCTGCGTTGCCCCCCGGGCGATCGGGGCGGCGCGCCTTGGTCGCTGCCTGACCGCCGCCCACCGGAACAAGACGTCTACCAGCGACACGGTTCAGCCGTCAGGCGACCCGTCCTCGGCCAGGCCCGCCAGGGTCAGTTGCCGCGGTGCCGCCCGGCCGTCCAGCAGCAGCCAGGGGAGGGCGCGCTTCGCGTCGATGCCCAGGCCGCGCAGCTGGGCGGCGTCGCGCAGGGGGCCTGCGCGGCGGGCGCGCAGGATGGCCTCCACGGCGCGGGGGCCCAGCCCCGGCACGCGCAGCAGCTGCTCGCGGTCGGCGCGGTTGACCTCCAGCGGGAAGCCGTCGCGATGGCGACGGGCGTAGGCCAGCTTGGGGTCCACGCCGCGGCTGAGGTTGCCGCCGTCGTCAAGGGGGATGTCGGCGCGGCTGAAGCCGTAGCGGCGCATGAGGAAGTCCGCCTGGTAGAGACGGTGCTGGCGACGGGGATCCTCGGCCGGCTGGCCGTCCAGGGGCGTGTCGGGCACGGGCCGGAAGGCGCTGAAGTAGCTGCGCGTCAGCCCCGCCTCGCGGTAGAGCCGGTCGGTGGTGTCCAGGATCTCGGCGTCGCTCTCCCCCGCCGCCCCCACCACGAACTGGGTCACCTGGCTGACCCGGCGCCCCAGGCGGCGGATGACGCCCGCCGCGCGGCGCAGCGGCGCCACCAGGTCGGCGTTGATGTCCTTGGTGCCCGTCAGCCGGGCCAGCCGCGCCGCGTTGGGCGCCTCCAGGTTGACGCTGATGCGGTCGGCCAGCCGCACCGCGGCCTCCACGGCCGCCTCGCTGGCGCCGGGCATCAGCTTGAGGTGCAGGAAGCCGGTGTAGCCCAGGCGCCGGCGCAGGATCTCGGCGGTGGCCACGATCTGGCCCATCGAATGGTCCTGGCGCCCCACCACGCCGCTGGAGAGGAAGAGGCCCTGGATCAGGCCGGCGCGGTGCAGCTGGTCCGTGAGCCCCGCCAGCTCCTCCGGGCGGTAGGCCTCGCGGCGGAACGTGCGGCCGGCGCGGAAGGGGCAATAGAAGCAGTCCTTGGCGCAGGCGTTGGTCTGCAGCACCCGGAGCACGGGGATGGGGCCGCGCCCGGGATGCTGAGCCGTGGTGATGTGGCGGCGGATGTCGCCGTGGCGGTAGCGCCGCTCGGCCCGCGCGAGGCCCGCCTCCGAGCCGTCGCCGTCCGGCATGGGCGCGTCGCTCTGGTGGCAGAGGTCCAACTGGGCATCGGGGCCCAGGATGGCGAGCTTGTCCTCGGGGGCGCGGGTCATGGGCAGAGCATACAGAACGGGTGTTCGCGGGTCAAGGTGGGCTGGGGCCTTGCCCGTCCCGCCCTAGCCCTCCAGGTACCGCTCCACCATCGCGATCAGCTCCAGGGCCTGCAGCGGCTTGGAGAGGTAGTCGTCGCAGCCCCGTTCCAGGAAGCGCTCGCGGTCGCCGTGCATGGCCGAGGCGGTGAGGGCGACGACGGGGATGGGGCGCAGGTCCGCGTCGGCGCGGATGCGCGCCAGCACCTCCAGGCCGTCGATGTCCGGCAGGCTGATGTCCAGCAGCACCACCGCCGGACGCGCCTGGCGCATCTGCCGCAGCCCCGAGAGGCCGTCCTCCGCCTCCACCACGCGGATGCCGCGCGAGGCCAGGATCTTGCCCACCAGGCGCCGGTTGTGGAAGTTGTCCTCGATGTAGAGCACGAAGGGTGCCCGAGGGTCTCGGCTCAGGGAGCCGCCTTCCGCCGGGCTCATGCTTCGGGCCTCATGGCCAGGCCGGCCGGTTCTCCGGCCGCCGCAAGCTCGGAGGCGCCGCGCCCGGCGCCCGGGGCGCCCTCCAGGGCTCCTTCCAGGGGCAGGCGCACCGTGAAGACCGAGCCCTCGCCCACCTGGCTGTGGACGCCCACCTGGCCGCCGTGCAGCTCCACCAGGTGGCGGGTGATGGCCAGCCCCAGGCCCGTGCCGTCGCTGCTGCGGGTGGAGGAGCCGTCCACCTGCCGGAACTTGTCGAAGATCGAGCCCAGCACCTCGGCGGCGATGCCGATGCCGCTGTCCTCCACCGCCAGGCAGAGCTCGTCGCCCTGGCGGTAGGCGCGCAGGGTGATGCTGCCTTCCTGGGTGAACTTGACCGCGTTGGAGAGCAGGTTGCCCAGGATCTGCCGCATGCGCACCGGATCCGCCCAGAGGGGCGGCAGGTTCGGCTCGACGGCCACGCGCAGGTCGACGGGCTTGCGCAGGAGCAGGCCGGCGTTGCGCACCCGGACATCCTCCATCAAGGTGGCGACGTCGATGGGCTCGCGGTCCAGCTGCATCCGCCCCGCCTCGATCTTGGCCAGGTCCAGGACGTCGTTGATCAGGGTGAGCAGCTGCTGGCCGTTGTCGTAGATGGCCTGGATGTCCTTGGCCGACTCGGCGTCCAGGTCGCCGTTGATGCCCATGAGCAGCAGCTCGGCGTAGCCGATGATGGAGTTGAGCGGCGTGCGCAGCTCGTGGCTCATGTTGGCCAGGAACTCGCTCTTGAGGCGGTCCACCTCCCTCAGGCGCAGGTTGGCGGCCTTCAAGGCATCGAAGATCCGCGCGTTCTCGATGGCCACCGCGATCTGCCCGGCCAGGGTGCTGAAGGTGTCCAGCTCCGAGGCGGTGAAGCGGTAGGGCCGGTCGTCCTGCACGTCGAGCACCCCGATCAGGCCGTCGCGCCCCATCAGGGGCACGGCCACCTCGGAGCGGGTGGCCGGCAGCAGCGGGTTGGGCAGGAAGCGGTCGTCCTCCTGGACCTCGTCCACCAGCACGTAGCGCTACTCCCGCGCCGCGTGGGCGACGATGCCCCGGGGGGAACCGAGGGGGATGCAATGGCCGCCCTCCACCATCGCCTTGCCGATGCCGCCCGAGCCGGCGCGCACCACCAGGTGGCCCGTCTCCGCCTCGTAGAGGTAGAAGTGCACGTGGTAGAGGCCGAAGCGCTCCTGCATCAGGGCCACGGTCTGGTCCATGAGCACCTGCGGGTCCAGGATGCCGGTCAGGCGCTCGGCGGTCTCGGCGGCGGTACGCAGCTGGCGGGTGAAATGCTCGCGCTCCTCCTCCGAATGCCGGCGCTCGGTGATGTCCATCAGGACGCCGGCGAGGTAGGGCTCGCCTTCCGGGGGCGTCACCGAGACGGCGTAGTCCTGCAGCCAGAGGGTGCTGCCGTCGGCGCGCCGGCAGCGGAACTCCTGGGTGAGCACCCCCTGCCGGCCGCGCGCGGTCCAGCGGTCGAAGTTGCGCCGCACCCGGCGGATGTCCTCGGGGTGGATCAGGTGCAGGAAGAACTGCTGGTCGGAGCGGAAGGAGGCGGCCGGGTAGCCCAGGAGCCCCTCGATGTTGCCGACGATGGAGCCGCCGTCGCCGCGGGTCTCGTAGAGCACGATCTGCGGCAGGTAGGCCAGGATGGCGTCGAGGCGGCGCTGCACCTGCTGGTAGCGGTCGGCCGTCGCCCGCAGGGTGGCCAGGGCCTGGCTGCGCTCCTCCACCTCGATCTGCAGGCGGGCGTTGGCCTGCTCCAGCTCGGCCGTCCGCTGGTCGATCTCCACCCGGAGGTTGGCCCGCGCCAGGTCCAGCCGGCGGTTGGCCAGGCGGCCCCGCTGCAGCTGGCTGCGCATCTCGGAGGCCAGCAGCACCGTCAGCGCGGCGGCGAGGCCGAAGAGCCCGGCGCTACGCAGGGCTTGGGCGCGGTCGAAGGCGCCGGCGGCCGGCGTGCCCCAGGCGCCCAGGGTCACGGTGGCCAGGCAGCAGAGGACGAAGACGAGGGCCACGCGCCGTTCCAAGAGGAGGGTCGCCAAGGCGACCAGGAAGATGAAGACCGCCGGGAAGGCGGTCAGGGCCAGGGCGGGGCCGACGGGGTGCCAGGCCGCGGACAGGACGGCCCAGAGCCCGAAGGTCTGCAGGCCGGCCGCCACGCCGAGACGGCCCCGGCGGGCGATGACCAGCACCGCCAACTCCAGGACCAGGACCAGCAGCGATAGCCAGAGGCGTAGGTCGGTGCTCGGTGACGCAGGGTCACGGGCGGGCCACAGCGCCAGGGTCAGGGCGATAAACCCCAGGCCGACGGCCAGCACCTGCAGGAGCACCGCGATACGGCCGCGGGATTCCAGTTCCAACACGGTTCGAACGGGCCTCGGTAACCATAGAAGAAGGGCAAGCGAAATACCAGACGGCGTTCACGATACATCGTTTGACGAGCGAGGTCAATATCAGATTAAGACGGCGGCGAACGCGCGACGGTCGGCGCGTTGGGCGCCGGCATCTCCCCCAACCGGACTAGGGTGTTTACGCCCGAGCGGCCGAGGGCGCCGGCGTCGGCAGCCGCTACGCTTGGCAACAGACCCGCCAAGGACTGCTTCCGCCCGATCGGGCAGCGCCACGTCGCAGGCGACCTGCGCGCCGGAAGTCGGACACGGTGACGCGTACGGGACCGAGTCACCATCCCCCGGGCCCCAGGCCCAACCCGACCGGATCGAGCAGTCGACCGGCGGGTTCGTAGAAGTGGACTCCATGAACCTTATGAAACCTTCCGACGCGCAACCAGGCCTCAACGCCGACACCCATCGCCGACAGCGACGTCTTGTCTTCGCCACGGCGGCGTTTGCCGCCTTGCTCTTCGCGGCGCCCACCGCGGGGGCGGCCCCCCTGCAGCAGCTGCGGACCGATGTGGCCGTCACCGACAACGCCTTCGATCCGCTCACGGTCAACATCGCTACCGGCGGCATCGTCCGTTGGACGAACCAGGGCGACAACTACCATACCAGCACCAGCCGCAACGGCCTGTGGGACTCGGGCACCATGGCCCCCGGCGCCATCTACAGCGTGCGCTTCCTGAGCGCGGGCACCTACACGTACTACTGTCGCTACCACGGCCTGATGATGTCGGGAACGGTCATCGTCAGCGACCAGGGGCCGATGCCGACGACGACGGCGACGGCGAACGCCACGCCCCCGCCGGTGGGATCCGGCGCCATCATCTATGCCGACTTCCCTGGCTCGGTGCAGACCAAGGAGCTGTTCGCCATCCAGCCGGATGGCAGCGGCAAGGTGCAGCTGACCCATACCGCGGGTGACAGCGAGTCGCAGCCCAACTGGTCGCCGGATCGCAGCCGGATCGCCTATACCGCCGAGGTCAGCACCAACCGCTGGGGCATCCACCTCCTGGATCTGCCCACGGGCCAGGTGCAGACCCTGACGGGCGGCCCCCAGCATTACGAGCCGGACTGGAAGCCGGACGGCTCGCTGATCGCCTTCTCGGCCTTCAGCTCGATCGGCGGCACCACCACTTCGGCCATCCGCGTCGTCAATCCGCACGGTGGCGGCCTGCGCACCCTGGTGCAGCTCAGCAGCAGCACCTTCACGGTCGCCAGCCCGAGCTGGTCGCCGGACGGCAGCCAGATCGCCTTCGTGGTGTCCTCGGTGTTCGACGGCGGCGAGATCTACGTGATGAACGCCGACGGCAGCGCCGCGCGCAACGTCTTCCCGCACGCCGGTTGGGACGATCTGGATCCCGCCTGGTCCCTGGACGGCAAGCGGCTGGCCTTCTCCAGCGGCTTCCACCGCGGTTCGGCCCTGACCACGCGGCACGACATCCTGATGCTGGATCTGGCCAGCGACGCCTTCGGGACCGTCGCCGTCCATCCCACCTTCGACCTGCGCCGCCCGGCCTGGTCCACGGATGGCCAGCAGCTGGTGTTCGACGCCGCGGTCGATCCTAACCCGCAGGCCCTGGGCCGTTGGGCGCTCTATACCGCCCCGTCCAACGGCGGCGCGCTGAGCGGCCCGCTGACCACCGGCGTCGAGGCGGACTGGAGCAGCATCGGCTTCTTCACCCTGCCCACCCCGCCGGCGCCGAGCCCGACGCCCGTGCCGCCCTTCCCGACCGACCCGGCGACGCCGGTCTTCCCGACGCCGCCCTTCCCCTTCCCGACGCCGCCGCTGTTCCCGACGCCGCTGCCCACCCAGCCCGACCCGCTCCCGACCTTCCCGGTGGCCACGGCCACCTACGAGGTGACGCCCACGGCCGGAACGCCGGGAAGCGCGACGCCGGTGCACACAGCGACGCCGGTCGCAGCCACCGCGACGCACACGCCGGACGCGACCAACGCCAGGATCTGGCTGCCGAGCCTGTCCAGACCCTAAGGTCATGCTCGGTAGCGGTTCATGAATGCGGCCGCAGAACGGCCGCTTGACAACAGGCCCCCGCACCGTAACCACCGGTGGGGGGCCGGGGTGCTGTCCCGCCAGCTTTACAACGGCCCAGGATTTCTTCAAAGGCGTGTCGACCCTTG
>JBGAUA010000186.1:0-6611 GCA_044228875.1 Anaerolineae bacterium | reverse complement strand
GGGGGGGGGGCCCCCTCGGCCTCCGGGCGGTTTTTCGCAGGGGGGCTAACAGCGCCCCCCTGCACCCCGCCGCTGGGGGCACTGCCCCCAGACCCCCAAGAACGGATCGCTCACGGACGAGGTGGTTGACCGGGTGGTTGGCGTCGCGGTTGCCCGAGGTTGCCTACGTTGACGTGCGTCGTCCCACACCCTCGTGGGCCAAGGAATGCGCCACGCGGTGAAAAAGCCGCTATGCCGCGGTGGATCAGCAGGCGGTGAAATGAGCCCATGCGAGGGTAGACGGCGGCTGACGAGTCGCTTTGCCAACGAAGACCACCGCCACCCCTTGGCTTCGTATCCAGTCAGAGACCCAACCCGCATGCAGGAGATGGATTACAAGCCAATCAAGGCCCCACTCCCAGGGGCGATCCCCGTGGCTTCAACCGCAGTCTCGACGACGCCCCGTTCTTGGGGGTCTGGGGGCAGTGCCCCCAGCGGCGGGGTGCAGGGGGCGCTGTTAGCCCCCTGCGAAAGACCCCCCTCATCCGAAGGTTCCCCCCCGACCCGCCATCCGCGGCCGTAACTGCCGCCCCTGCGGCCGATGCCTACCGCAGCAGGGTGCCGCCTCCGCCCGTCAGGCCGTCCACGTCGACGATGCGAACCGCGCGCACCCCGCGGGCCAATGCGTCCAGGGCCGCGCGCAGCTTCGGGACCATGCCGCCGTGAACCGTGCCGTCCGCTATCAGGGCCTCAGCCATCGCCCCGTCCAGCCGCTCGGCCAGCCCACCGTCCGCCATACGGACCCCTGGAACATCCGCGACGAAGGCCAGTTCGTCCGCCTCCATGCCCGCAGCCAGCGCCGCCGCCGCTTCGTCCGCGTTGACGTTGTAGATCAGGCCGTCGTCCGCGCCCAGCGAGATCGGGGAGACCACCGGCGTTACCCCCAGCCGCAGCAGGTCGTCCAGCACCTCGCGCCGCAGCCCCGTCACCTCGCCCACCCAGCCCAGATCCTGCCCGTCCACCACCTTGCGGCGGCAGCGCAGGAGGCCGCGGTCCACCCCCGAGAGGCCGCAGGCGTCCACCCCCGCCGCCAGCAGGGCGGCAGTCAGGCGTTCGTTGCAGAGCCCCGAGAGCAACATCTCCGCCAGCTCCAGCCCCGCGTCGTCCGTCACCCTCAGGCCCGCCACCTTGCGCAGCGGGAGCCCCAGACGCTCCTGGTAGCGGTTGATCAGCGCCCCGCCCCCATGCACCACCACCGTGCAGCCCGCCGGCCGGGCCGCGACCGCCGCGGCGAAGGCCGCGCGCTCCGCCGCGTCGTCCAAAGGCAGGCCGCCCAGCTTCAGCACCGTCAGCGCCACGCGCCCACTCCGATCAGCGCCACGCGCCCGCTCCCGCCGGCAGGATCGCCGTCGTGACGATCGGTGCGCAGGCCCGGGTCGGTGCGACATCCCAGGTCCAGGCGACCCCCCAGGCCGAGGCGCCTTCCATCAGGCAACCAGGCCCGCCGTCTCCGGCAGGCCGAACATCACGTTGAAGTTCTGCAGCGCCTGGCCGCTGGCGCCCTTGACCAGGTTGTCCAGGGCGCTCGTCAGGATGAGGCGGTCCGCCGGTCCCGCCGCATGCACGCCGATCACGCAGCGGTTGCTGCGGGTGACGTGGGCCAGGCTCGCCGCCTCGCCCGGCGGCAGGACGCGGACGAAAGGCTCCCCCTCGTAGCGCGCCTCCAGAGCCTGCCGCACCCGCGACAGGTTCCAGGCGGGCGCCAGCTGCAGGTGCAGGGTCGACAGGATCCCCCGCGTCACCGGCAGCAGGTGCGGCGCGAAGACCAGGTCCGGCGCCGCGTCCGCCCAACCGGCCATCGCCTGCCGCATCTCCGGCCAATGCCGATGCGTCTGCCCGATGCCATACGGGTAGAAGTTCTCCGCCAGCTCGGCGTAGAGCGAGCCCAGCTTCGGCACCCGTCCCGCGCCGCTGACCCCGCTCTTGCTGTCGGCGATGACCGTGCCCAGCAGAGCGCCCGCTTCCAGCAGCGGCCAGAGCGGCAGGAGGATCGAGGTGGGGTAGCAGCCCGGGTTGGCCACCAGGCGGGCCGTCGGCAGGCGCTCCCGGCAGGCTTCGGTCAGGCCGTAGACCGCCTCCGACAACAGGCCCGGATGCGGATGCGGCGTCTGGTACCAGGCTTCGTAGTCGGCCGCGTCCCGCAGCCGGAAATCCGCCGACAGGTCGATGACCCGCGTCCCGGCGGAGAGGGCCGCGGCTGCCGTGCGCGCCGACTCGCCATGCGGCAGGCAGAGGAAGACGGCGTCCACCGCGTCCAGCCGCGCGTCGGCCGCGCCGATCAGCGGCAGGTCCGGGGCGGCCGGATGCATGGCCCGCAGCGAGCGGCCCGCCTGGGAGCCCGAGACGAGCTGGCTCAGCGCCACCTCCGGGTGGCCCGCCAGCAGGCCGGCCAGCTCCAGGCCCGTGTAGCCGGTGGCGCCGAAGACGGCGACGCGGATCATGCCGGCGCCTGGGGCGCGGCCTTGCTGAAGACCGCGGTCGTCCCGTCCGCCGCCATGTCGGCCACGATGCTGTCGCCGGTCTTGAACTCGCCGGCGATGATGGCGCGCGACAGCGGCTGCTCGATCAGCCGTCGCAAGGCTCCGGCCATCGGCCGCGCGCCCAGCTCGGGGGCGTAGCCCGCCCGCGCCAGGTGGTCCTTGAGGCCCTCCGAGGGCGCGATGCTCATGCCCTGGTCTTTCAGCTTGCGGTTCAGCTTCTTCACCTGGATCTCGACGATGCGGCGCATCGACTCGGGTTGCAGGCTGCGGAAGATGATGATCTCGTCGACGCGGCCCAGGAACTCCGGCCGGAAGGCCTCGCGAGCCTCCTCCATGACCGCCGCGGCCACCTTCGCGCTGCCCAGCTCCGGCTCGGCGCGGTAGAAGGCGCTGCCCACGTTGCCGGTCATGATGATCACGGTGTTGCGGAAGTCCACCGTGCGGCCCTGGCTGTCCGTCAGGCGCCCGTCGTCCATGATCTGCAGCAGGATGGCGTGCACGTCCGGATGGGCCTTCTCGATCTCGTCGAAGAGCACCAGCACGTAGGGCTTCTTGCGCACCGGCTCCGTCAGCTGGCCGCCGGCGTCGTAGCCGACGTAGCCCGGCGGGGCGCCGATCATGCGGCTGATGGTGTGCCGCTCGTGGTACTCCGACATGTCCAGCCGGACCATGGCGTTCTCGTCGTCGAAGAGCAGGGCCGCCAGAGCCTTGGCCAGCTCGGTCTTGCCCACGCCGCTGGGGCCCAGGAACATGAAGGAGCCGATGGGTCGGTTGGCGTCCTTGAGCCCCGCGCGCGCGCGCCGGATGGCGTCGGAGACCGCGGCGATGGCCTCGTCCTGGCCCACGACCCGCTCGGCGAGGGCGGTCTCCAGGCTGAGCAGGCGCTCCTGGTCGTCCAGCTGGGCCTTGATGCCGGTCAGCTGCTCCAGGGCCAGCATGATGTCCGCCCCGTCGATCTGGGCGTCCTGGGCGACGCGGCTGTTCTCGATGGCGTCCATGCCCCCGGCGGTCTTCAGCTTGATGGCCGTGGCCGCCTCGCGCACGAGGCGCACGGCGCCGCCTGGCGGCGGGGGATCTCGGAAGTAGCGGTCCGCCAGGCGCGCGGCGGTCTGGATGGCCTCGTCGGAGAGGCTGAAGCCGAGCCGGGGCGTGGACAGGTCCTTGACCAGGTCCGCGCGCCGGCTGCGCAGGAAGGCGATGGTCTGGTCGATGCCCGATGGATCCAGATAGATCATCTCGTGGGGCGGCGCGTCCTCCACCGGCCAGCGTCGGCCGGCGTCGCGGGCCGTGACGATGCCCAGAACGCGCACGTCCCGCCGCGCCAGGGCCCGGCGCAGGTCCTGGTCGGCGTTCTGCACCCGCGCCCCGTCGAGGCAGCGCACGATGTCCTGCAGGTAGAGCAGGCCGCCCTGGGCCGCCCGCAGGCCGTCGCGCAAGGCGTTGCCGGGTTGGGTGGCCAGGTAGCCGGGGTCGATGCTGATCAGGGCCGAGCAGTTGAAGAGATGGGCGGCGTCACCCGCCAGCTGGCCGGCCAGGGTGCTGACCAGGGCATCGGCGGTCTCCGGGCTGTCGGCCACCACCACCACCAGGCCGCTGCGATCGAGGGCCCCCAGCACCCGCCGCAGCCAGGCCGGGTCCACCAGCAGCTCGGCGGCGCGGCCGTCGGCCTGCGCGCTGCGGGCCTGGGCCAGGAGGTCGACGGTGGGGCCGACGGCGCCGGCCGAGGCCGGAGGCGGGGCAGGGGCGGCGGACGACTGGGCCGCGGCGGCCGTGCTGGGAGGCGGCGCGGGGCTCTGCGGGGTCACGCTGCCCTCGCGCTGCACAGACCCGGAATAGGGGGCGTCGGATCGGAAGGGGGACTCCGCCGGCGTCTGGCCCAAGGGGCGGAAGACGACGAGGGCGTTGCCCGCGGCCGGGTCCGGGGCGGTTCGCCCGGCGAGGGCCGCGATCTGCGGTGCCAGGGAACCGGGAGCGCCGCCCAAGCCCAGGTCGATCAGAGCGCCGACGATGACGGACTGGCTGCGCGCGCTCTCGGCCACCAGCAGGGTGCGGGTGTCCGCCGGGCGATCGGGATCCAGGGCCAGGTGGTCCAGGACCTCGCGCAGGCTGAGGTCCACCGATACCGTGCGGCCGTCCGGCAGGTCCAGGTCGCCGTAGCTGAGAGCGCCGCCGCCGAGGCTGCCCTGCAGGGCCTGCAGCTGGGTCTCGATGCGCAGAAGATGCCCGGGCGCCAACACATCCAGCACCCGCGCCGCGCCCGCACTCTGCCCGAGGCAGGCCAGCACCAGATCGACGGCGCTCAGGCAGTGGCGGTTGGCCGGGAGGCGTTCCACGGAAGTGCCCAGGGCCTGCAAGGCCAAGGGGGCGAAGCGCGGCAGCGGCTTGGTGAGGGGCGTGGTGCTGTCCAACGGATGCCTGCCTCCGGGCGGGGATCCACGAGCGCGGATCCGGGGGATCGACCGGAGGCAATGATACCAGAGGGGCGACGCTCGGATCGCCCACGGCTGGTAGCTGGCGGGTCGTGGCTGGTGCAGGGTGCTCGGGACCCGGCTCAGCACGCGCTCCGCTCGGCGGGGCGCAGGTCGATGGGGAAGCACAGGTCCTGGGACCAGGAGATTCAATCCTGGTTGATGGAGATTCCGTCGCGTCCGCCGTCCGCCGCGCGTACTTCTAATCCGGTCGCCGACGCTGTGCGGGTGGTCATTGTGGTACGCGCCGCGACCCATGGTCTGCGCGAGACGCCATTCGCCGTGGCGCATGGGGCAAGGTACGTTCGCACGAGACGAGCGGCGGTTGTCGACCAGCCGGCTAACACCCTTTCTGCGCAACACGACATCCTGGGCTCATGCAAGGCCGCATGGACAGGAAGCGGCCGCCAAGCCAGCTGTCTCAACATCCAACCACCTAGCCGAGGCTCAGCATCGGTCACATACGTTGCGCTGGCCTTCCCTGCGGCAAGCCTGTAACATCCCTATCGACCATGACGCAACCTTCGGGAAAGGGAATCCACATGCCACGCAGCTTCACCCAGTATTGGCGCAACGACACGTGGGAAAGCAATAGATTCTGGGGACATTCGGGTACAGTATTGGAGCATACTGCGGACAACAACTTCCGCACCAAGGGTATTACTCCAGGAGATCATGTTTACATTGTGACCATCAAGTCGGGGAAGCTATTCCTGCTTTGCCGTGGCACTGTTGCTGAGATTACCGATGCGCGCAAGGCGGCAAGGCGACTGGGTGAGGATGCAGACGACCTCTGGGTCGCCAAGGACCATCTCTTGCTCAAGCCTAGTGATGCTGCACGCCAGGACTATGACAGACAGGTCCCGGACTCGTTGGTCCGAAAGATCAAGATGCTGCGAGCCACTGGATCACAACCGTTACGCTACATTGCAGCGGGCAAGCTGGATCAACAGACACTCCGCGGCGTCTGCGAACTGACCGGTGAGGCAGCCGCCCTGCTTGATCGCGTTATCGGTATCGGCCATGGTGGACAGCGTGAAACCAGAGCAAACCGGACTGATGGCTCGGGGCAAGCCAAGCGAACCATCGGTCCTGCGGCCGAGCTTGCGCCCCCAAGCTCGGACCTTCAGTTGGAGAAGCACTTCGAGCAGGAACACGTGTTGCCCATGGTTATGCGTTGGGGGTTTGAAGTCAAGGAGAAGCACCAGCATCGCTTCAAGCTCGGCTCGAAACACCAGACCTTGATCATCGACGTTCTACTGGCTGATGAACAGGGTGAGGTGACCATTATCGAGAGTAAGCGCACCATCTCCACGGAACAGCAGCACAAAGAGGCTCTTGACCAAGCCTGCTCATACTCAAGACAGCTTAACACCTCGTCGTGTATCTTGGTTGCCCCTGAGGGTCTTTGGATCTACCGGCTGTGGCAAGGACAACCACATCTCGTTGAGAAGTTGTCGCTGGACGCAGCTCGCAAGAAGCGGGATT
This sequence comes from Anaerolineae bacterium, assembly GCA_044228875.1. GTDB lineage: Bacteria > Chloroflexota > Anaerolineae > Epilineales > Epilineaceae > Epilinea. The sequence goes on along the minus strand of JBGAUA010000186.1, from coordinate 136 downwards.
GGATCAAGGCGAAACTACTCGATATCCGCGCCTCCGGCAACGCGCCGCCGCCCCCGCTTGCCGGTCATCGGATGCATCGACTGGGGCTATGAGGAATGCCGCTCGATCGTTGGATGGCGCCTGCCTGGCTCGGCGC
>JBGAUA010000185.1:0-6651 GCA_044228875.1 Anaerolineae bacterium | reverse complement strand
ACTCGCCCCGGCGGCGCTGCGTTGATCCCAACGGTGGAGGTGCGAGTGCTTCGCCCCTACCGTGGCCGCAGCAGCGTCGAGGAACCAGCGACAGCTCCCCCGCAGCGGCTTCGACCCTACCGTCGCCGCGGGCTGCTCAGCAGGAAGGGCAGGTGGACGATGCCCGGTCCGCCGCGCACTGTCAGGCGGTGCTCGGCCACGTAGGTGTGGCCGGCGGTGGTCGTCAGTTCCACGCGGGCCGTGATGTCGCCTCCCTTTGTGTAGCGCAGGCTGAGAACCGGTTGTTGGGATGCCACGTAGCCGCTGCCGTCGCCGCGGTCCCAACGCCAGCCGGTAACCGTCACGCCCTCGGGCAGCCTGACCTCGGCGGTCAAGGTCAGCCCCTTGCCCGCCTCGACCTCGTCCGGACCGCTCAGGCGCAGTTCCACCGCGTCCGACTCCACCGCCCAGGCGTGCACCGCGCGCAGGAAGGCCGCGCGGTCCAGGCTGCCGGATTCTCCGCTGATGGCCTCCACGCCGAAGCCGGCGAAGAGTGCTCGCCAGCCGATGAAGGCCGCCCGCTCGGGCGCCTCCAGGGTGGCGTCGGCGTTGACGCCCGTGACCGCCGCGCCGCCGCCGTCCACCTCCAGGTAGCTGCGCATGTAGGGCATCAGCCGCGTCACCACGCCCGGCGCGGCGATGCCCAGGTCGGGGGGCGTCGCTCCGCCGCCCGGGACTCCCCCGCCGCCGCCGTCCACCCGCGTGACCAGGGCCGCCAACGGTCGCCCCAGGTCCATCTTGCCGCCGTTGCCCGCGGCGTTGGGGCCGGGGGATGTGGCCAGTCGCAAGGGTGCATCGAAGAGGCGCACCGGGGCGATGGCCCCCGCGGGAGCCACATCGTTGGTGGTGCGCTCGAAGCCGGCGAAGTAGCGGCTCAGGAAGTACATCGCCCCCGAGCCCTGGATGTTGATCGCCCCCAGTCCGCCCGCCGGATCGTGGTTGTAGTTCCAGCCGCTGATCAGCATGCGACCCCCTCCCAGAAGGAACATCTGCAGGCTGGTCATGCCGCCCGCCAGCTGGTCCAAGGGTGCGTTGCCGTCGCCGGCGGCCAGGATGACCAGGTCGTAGTTCTGCAGCGTGCTCAAGGGCGGAGCGCCGGTCTTCTCGCCGGCGGCCACGGTCCACACGTCGAAGGACAGGCCGGCCGTCTGCAATGCCGCCGTCCAATAGGACGCGTAATCCGGCCCATCGCTGAGCCCCGCTCCGCCGCCCGGCAGACCTGGGATGCCGCCGCCGGCCGCTGCCGTGCGGCGCACGTTGACCAGCAGCACGTCCTCGCGGTCGCCGGGCACGGTGAAGCGGTAGGCCAGGCGGACCGTATGGCTGGGCGAGCGGAAGACCAGGCGGCCGTCGTAATCGCCCGGCGCCGGCATGCCGCCGGCGGCGCTCAGCGGCAGGCGCCAGCGCAGCGTGCCCCCGGCCGGAACCGTGGCGGTCGCGTCGGCCGGCAGCTGGAAGAGCATCGTCGCGTCCAGCCCGGCACCGGGCTCATGGCTGACCGTATAGACCGTGGACGCGCCCCCGCTGCGCCGCACGTCCTTGAGGACGACGAAGAGCCCAGCGTCGCGCTGCAACAGGCGCGCGCGGTCGAAGCCCACGGCGGGCGGCTGGATGAGCAGGCCGGGGTCGATGGCCCGAGCCAGATCCAGGCGGCCGGAGCCTTGGACCCGCGCCGGGGCGTCGTCCAGGCCCACCTTCACCACCGGGTCGGCTGTGACCATCAGCGCCGCCTTGATGTCCGCCGGCGACCAGGCCGGCCAGGCCTGGCGGAGCAGGGCGGTCGCGCCGGCCACATGCGGGCTGGCCATGGAGGTGCCCGTGGCCAGGGCATAGCCGTCCGGCGCGCCGTCGGCGCCGGTGTTGGCCGAGAGGATGTCGGTGCCCGGGGCCGCCAGGTCTGGCTTGAGTGATCCGCTGGGGCTCGGGCCCTGGCTGCTCGTGGGATGGGCCTGGTCCAGCAGGGCGGGGTCGTTGACCGTCGCCGGCGTGCCGTCCAGCTTCAGCTTCAGGCTCTTATGCCCGTCCGCCCAGGCGGCCAGCTCGACAGCCTTGGGGCCGGTGATCATCGCCACCACCGGGAACTTCACCGTCAGGCCCAGCTGTCCGAGGAAAGGCGAGATCTGATCCAGTAGTCCCAGGGCAACCGCCAGCTGGGCGGGATCGCCGTCGGGAGCATAGAAGACAATGCTCTCCACCGGCGAGCCGCCGAAGCCGCCGGCGGTGCCGTTGGTCACGCCGGCCAGCAGCAGCTTGGTGAGGAAGCCGAACTGTTCGGGGATGGGCAGGTTGCCGATGGGCAGTCCCGGGATGTCGCAAGTGCCGGAGGCCGGCTCCAGGATGACCTTGTTGCGGGCATTGATGGCCAGGCCCAGCACATTGCAGAAGTCCGCCAGGCGCACCGCCGGCTTTTCGATGACCGTGAAGTCGTTGCCGAATGCCTCGTAGGCCGCCGGATGCTTCTGCAGGTCGTCGGCCAGGCCGGCGTCCGTGGCGTAGAGGTAATACGCGAAGCCGCGCCCGCTCTGGCTGTTGGCCACGGTGATGACCTCATCGATCATCTGATGGGGCCCGCCCAATGTCGCCTCGCCGTTGGTCCCGGCATTGCCCGCCGCGGCCACCACCACCACCCCAGCGCCCTCTGCGGCCTTGAAGGCCTGCGATACCGGATGTAGGTCCGGGTCCATGACGTTCATGGCCGCGGTGCCCCAGCTGTTGTTGATGACATCCGCCCCGTCGGCCACGGCGTCGTCGATCATCCGCAGGATCTCGGGGGTGTAGGCATCCGTGAACTTGTAGGCCATCAGGTAGGCGCCGGGCGCCACGCCGCTCAGCGCGATGTTGCCGCTCTTCATTCCCGGCGCGCCCCTGACGATGCTGCCTGCCGCGGTCCCGGCCACATGCGCGCCGTGGAAGCCGCCGAGGCCGTCGGCCAGGGGTGTCAGCGGGGTCGCCGGATCGTAGACCTCGGGGTTGGCATAGCTGCGGGCGACGATGACCTTGTCGTTGGTGTACCGCGCCAGGTCTTCCGCGCCATAAGGGGTAACCGTGTCGCCCACCGTCCAGCTGGCCTGGGGGAAGCCCTCCGGCGGGGCGAAGCCGTCATCCCCGACCATGGGATGCGTGGCGCTGATGCCCGAGTCGATCACCGCGATGCGCACGCCCCGCCCGCCCGCCGCGCGGCCTCCCACATGCGGGTCGGCCCAGGCCGTGGGCGCCCCGATCACCGGCAGACTGGCGTCCATCAGGGGTACGACCCGCTCCTCGGCGGTGACGGCCAGCACGCCCGGCAGGTTCCGCACCCGCTCCGCAGCCGTTGCGCTCAGGCGCAACGTCAGGCCATTGAAGGCCACGTCATAATGATACAGCGCCCGCGCGCCGGGCGCGATGGCTTGGATCGCCATTTCGGCCTCGGCTTGCCGCCGCCGGAGGAAAGCGCGGTAGTCGAGGGCCGCCGGGCTGGACAGGACCGGTCGCAATCGGGCGAACGAGGCGTCTTCGTCGACAGCGGGCGGCCGGGCCTTCGAATGGGAGGCGTCCTGGACAGGCTGGAAGGGTGCCGTCGCCGCCAGGCCGGGCCGGCCGCCGCGGTAGGCTACCAAGGGCGCGTCGGTCAGCTGGACGATGTAACGGGACCCATCGACGACGCGGGCTGTTCCGCGCGAGGACGATGCGGCTGCTTCGTCCGCCATGGCGGCGCCGGCAGCGGCAGCCGCAGCGTTGACGGCGATGGCCCCGAAGCCCATCAGGGCTGCCAGGGCCCAGGATCGGAGGGGATTGCGCATGGCTCGGAAGCTCCTTGCGGCGGGAGCCGCGGGCGGGTCGGTGAAGCGGCGATGATACCAGAGAGTACAACACCCGCGCGGGCAAGCGGGTAGGAGTTTCCCCGCCGTTCATCGACCGCAAGACCTGAGCCTTGCCTCAGCACCCGGTTCGGCCCGGATCGCGTCTGCGAGCGGAATGCCGGTCGCCGCGGTGCCGGTGCTACACTGCCAGCCACCATCGATCGACCCTAGCGCCGCAGCAGGAGCCGCATTGACCCTCAAGGCTACCGTCTACAAAGCCACGCTGCAGATCGCGGACATGGACCGCGGGGTCTACGTGGACCATGCCGTGACCATCGCGCGCCATCCCTCCGAGACTGACGAGCGCATGATGGTCAGGTTGCTGGCCCTGGCGCTGTTCCTGCCGGCCGACAACCACCACGGCATGCTCGAGCTGGCCAAGGATCTGTGGGACACCGACGAACCAGCGCTGTTGCAGCGCGACCTCACGGGCCGGATCCTGCATTGGATCGAGGTCGGCCAGCCGGATGACCGGCGCTTGATGAAGGCCAGCGGCCGCGCTGAGCGGGTGTCGGTGCTGAGCTTCAGCGGTAGCACTTCCATCTGGTGGGGCGGCATCAAGAACAAGATCGGTCGCGCCGACAACATCGTCGTCTGGCAGATCGATGCGCCACAGAGTCAGGCCCTCGCCGCCCTGGCGCAGCGCGGGATGCGACTGCAGGTGATGGTCCAGGACGGCATGGCGTCGGTCAGCGACGCCCAGCGCGGCGTCGAGATCACGCCGCGGCGCCTGACGGGGACGTGAACCGTCCCGATGTGCGAGCGATCGCCCCGGGGGTGCTTGACGTTGGGAAGCCTCACTTGTAGGCTTGACGGATGAGCAATCTGCCCCCCACCGTCTCCCAGGTCCAATCCCCGCCCCGCCCGGCGCTGCCCCTGCCCTGGAGCACCCAGGACGCCAGGGAGATCTACAACGTCGCGGGCTGGGGCGCCGGCTTCTTCGACATCAACGCGGCGGGCCACGTTGTCGTGCGTCCCGATCCCGAAGACGCCTCTCGCGTGCTGGACCTCTTCGATCTTGCCGTCGACCTCGAAGCCCAGGGCGTGCCGCTGCCCATCTTGATTCGCTTCTCCGACATCCTGCGGCGCCGGATCGAGACCCTCAGCGAGGCCTTCGCCTCGGCCATGCGCGAGTTCGACTACAGCGGCGGCTACACCACGGTCTACCCGATCAAGGTCAACCAGCAGCGGCACGTGGTGGAGGAGATCGTCGAGTTCGGCAGCAAGCACGGCGTGGGTCTGGAATGCGGCTCAAAGCCCGAGCTGCAGGCCGTGCTCGGGCTCTCGGTCAGCACCCAGCATGTCATCGTGTGCAACGGCTACAAGGACGAGGAGTTCATGCGTCTGGCCCTGATGGGCCAGAAGCTGGGCCACAAGGTGTTCATCGTGATCGAGCAGCTCAGCGAGCTCGACGTGCTGCTGGCCGCCGCTGCCGACCTGGGCGTGACACCGCAGGCCGGCGTGCGCATCAAGCTCAGTAGCGAGGGCGCGGGCCGTTGGGCGCAGAGCGGCGGGGAGAAGTCCAAGTTCGGGCTCAACAGCTCGGAGCTGATGAAGCTGGTCGACCGCTTGCGGGAGCTGGGCCGCCTGGACCTGCTGCGCCTGTTGCATTTCCATCTGGGAAGCCAGATCACCGACATCCGCTACATCAAAGCCGGGCTGCAGGAGATCTCGCGCTACTACGTGGAGCTGCGGCGGATGGGGGTGGACATCAGCCACCTGGACGTGGGCGGCGGCCTTGGTGTGGACTACGACGGCTCCAACTCGGTGAACCAGGCCAGCGTGAACTACACGCTCCAGGAATACGCCAGCGACATCATCTACGGCCTGGCGGAGTCCTGCCGGGAAGAGTCGCTGCCGATGCCCCATATCATCAGCGAATCCGGCCGGGCGCTGACGGCGCACCATGCCCTGCTCCTCGTACGCGTCATCGACGTGGAGTCGCAGGCCGAGCCGCCCTTGCCCGCGCTAGCCGAGGACCACCACGCCCTGCTCCACGCCATGCTGGAGGACTACCACGCGCTCGACGAGCTTCCGCTGGTCAACCGCAAGGTGATGGAGGTCTTCCACGACGCCTCCTTCGACAAGGACCGCGCGCAGCAGCTCTTTGTCAGCGGAGTGCTCTCGCTGCGCGAGCGGGCGATGGCCGAGTCCATCTTCTTTGCCATCATCAACCGCATCGCCAAGGTGATCGGCGACTGCCGTGAGGACTACGAGGAGATCCTGAAGGAGGTGGATGCCACGCTCGTGGACCGCTACTTCTGCAACTTCTCGCTCTTCCAGTCGCTGCCGGACAGCTGGGCCATCGACCAGCTCTTCCCGATCATGCCCATCCACCGCCTGGACGAGCGCCCCGAACGCCGCGGCACCCTGCAGGACGTGACCTGCGATTCGGACGGGAAGATCGACCGCTTCGTCGGCGGCAAGGACGGACGTCCCTCCCTGGAGCTGCACGCCGTTCGCGACGGTGAGGACTATGTGCTGGGCATCTTCCTGACCGGGGCCTATCAGGAGATCCTGGGGGACCTGCACAACCTCTTCGGCGACACGAACGCGGTTCACATCCGGCTCACGCCGGAGGGTCACGAGCAGACGCATCTGGTCCACGGCGACACAGTGACGGAAGTCCTCAACTACGTCCAGTTCTCCGCCAGCCACCTGCTGAAGACCTTTCGCCGCAAGGTGGGCGCGGCGGCGGGCCTCACGCGGCAGGAGGCCAACCAGTTCATCGCAGACTACGTCGCTGGCCTCGAGGGCTACACCTACCTCG
>JBGAUA010000184.1:0-6712 GCA_044228875.1 Anaerolineae bacterium | reverse complement strand
CGATGCGCCTGCCGTATCGGAAAGCCCGCGCGCGGCGGGCAAAGGGTCATGGACTGGAGTGTTCAATCACTGGCAACGGCCCAGGCCTGCGCCTTGGCATCGAAGCGATAGCCCAGTTCCTTGAGGCGGTCGCGCTGTTCCCGGAACAGGCCCCGGTCCACGGTGGGATCGAGCTTGATGCCTTCCCGCTTCCAGACCTTGGTGCCCAGTTCCGCCCCGAACAGCTTCACCAGGGCTTCCAGGGCCGGATCCACGTCCACCTGGCCGGCGGGCGTGACCACGACCACCGTGGTTTCCGCTTCGACCACGGGTGCAGCGTGGGGCCGGGTGGCCTCTTCCTCGATGGGATCGGGCTCTTCCTGGCCGGCGTTGGATTCCGGTGCGGCTTCGCCCACCTCGTCCAGCTGGACGTCCACCAGGTTGGCGCGGATGTCCGTCATCGCCTTGCCCCGCCAGATATAGGAGGACAGATAGATGCTGGAGATGGCGAATTCGCCTTGGTAGCGGCCTTCTTCGAACTGGTCCAGGAGCGCGTCCTTGACCTTGAAGGTGCCCACGTCCGTGACGAGGTCCCCCACGGAGAAGGCGCCTTTGGCGCCGTGGATCTTCTTGACGGTGAGTATGCCATTGACGTGCAGCATGATGTGTTCCTTTCGATGAATGAACTAGCGGCCATCACGCTCCCCGGCGGGAAGCTACGGCCCGCCATGGGTGGTAAGACAAATGCGATCGATGCGATGGCTTGGGATGGGGGTACGCGCTAGGCGGGTGTCCAATCCCCTGACATCAAGGCCGCTTGCGCCGCCTCGAACTCCAGGTAGAACTCCTCGGACACCCGCGCGAAGTCGCCGCTCTCCTCGTCGAAAGCGGCGATGCAGAACCCCCAGCCCAGGCATTCCATGACGATCTGTTCATGGACTTCCATGGCGATCTCCCCAAGGAATGGCCGGGGAGACCGCATCCCCTCAGGGAACGGACGGTTCCCCGGCAGGGTGGATGGATGAACCCCACAGCCTTACTGCGCCGTGCTGTCCGACTGGGACTGGGTGGGTTCGACTGGCAGCGTCACGGCCTGGCCATCCACCTTGGCGTAACCGACCTTCAGCAGGCGCCCCTTGATGGCCACGCCCTGCTGACCGGCCTTCTCACCGCGCTCATAAGTGAACAGTTCGGGGTAGATGTCACCGATCCGGAACCCGATGACGACGGGCTTCTTCCCGTCGACCTCCGGTTTCAGCATGGCGACGATGCGTCTGGCCTCACCCCCGGTGACACGGAGATCGAACTTCGTGTACTCCACGTCGCTCGGATCGCCGCGCATGGCGGAGATGGAACAGGCCAGGAAGGGCTGGCCCTTGCGGGGTTTCACTTCCCGGATGCGGTTGAGATAGCCGACCCCGTTGACGTGCAGGTCGAAGAAAGCCTTCTCGCCGGTGGGCGTACTGGTGGTGGGTTGAGTTTGAGACTGGTCTTGGGACATGGAACGCTCCTTTGAAAAAAAAGGAACCACGCCCCGGACGGGGAAGGGGTTCCCCGCTGGGTGGATGCTACGGATGGACTGACGGAATCCCGGGTCTTGCGACCGTTCCGGCTTCAGGGACTGACCGGATTGATGAGGTGCCTGGCGGCAAAGGGCGGGATCATCCCCTGATCCCAGCGGGTGCATTGCGGTGCAAGCGAGCGGATCTCCGCCAACGAAATACGCCCTCAGGCTACCAATGATGGGAGGGTTGTCAAGGTATGGAAGTCGCTCTGTAAGGTGGCGACATACCTGATGCTTAATGAACCCCGATCTGGCTATTTCAGGTTCCACGCTGGGCAGATTGGCGATTCATAGCAGCCATTCGGAAATGCTTGCTGAGTGTCTGCGCGTCGGCCCTGGACTAAACCGCTCTCGCGGTAGGGGGCACCGATCCAGCGAACTGAGGTAAGGCAAGGGTAGTGGTGCGCACGGCCTAGGTTGTGGGATGAGGCAATTGGCCTTGTTCCATGACAGGAGGCGCATCATGACCACGACTGCTCACCCCATCAGCCCGCTACGTCAGCACATGCTGGACGACATGCGCATGCGCAAGCTCGCGCCGAAGACCCAGAGCCACTACCTGCGTGCGGTGCGGCGCTTCGCCGAGTACCTTGGCCGCAAGCCCGACACCGCCACGGTGGAGGACCTGCGCCGCTACCAGTTGCACCTGGTGGATACGGGGACCTCACCGATCTCACTGAATGCGGCGATCAGCGGTCTCAAGTTCTTCTGCGAGGTCACCCTGCGGCACCCCGAACTGATGGCCGGGATGCGGGCGGTGCGGGTGCCCCGCACCCTGCCGGTAGTGCTGAGCCGGGAGGAGGTGGCCCGATTGATCGAGGCGGCCGGCAACCTCAAGCACCAGACCGCCCTGGCGCTGGCCTACGGCACGGGGCTGCGCGCCAGCGAAGTCATCCACCTGAAGGTAGGCGACATCGACAGCCAGCGCATGACCCTGCGGGTGGAACAGGGCAAGGGGCGCAAGGACCGCTACGCCATGCTCTCGCCGGTGCTGCTGGGGCGGCTGCGCACCTGGTGGAGGGTGGCCCGCGCCCAAGGCAAGATGCCCGACGGCGGCTGGCTGTTCCCGGGGCTCGACCCCGTTGATCCCCTGAGCACCCGGCAACTAAACCGCGCCATTCATGCCGCCGCCCTGGCCGCGGGTATCGACAAGCGGGTCTCGATGCACTCCCTGCGCCATGCCTTCGCTACCCACCTGTTGGAAGCGAAGGTGGACATCCGCCTCATCCAGGTCCTGCTCGGGCACAAGAAGTTGGAGACCACGGCGCTCTATGCCCAGGTGGCCACCGACATCCTGCGCGAGGTGGTCAGCCCCCTGGAACGCCTCTACCCGATGTGAGGCCCACCCATGGGGCGCTTGCCCCTGGAGGTGGCGGACGTCTTCCGCGCCCATGGCCAGGCATGGCGTGAGCGCAAGCCGGGGCACCTGAGCCTCGCGCAACTGAAGGTCATGTCGGCCATCATGCAGTGCCGCAGCGCGGCGCTGGGCGGGCACGTGTTGCGCTGCGAAGCCTGCGGCGAGGCCGAGATCAGCTACAACTCCTGCCACAACCGGCACTGTCCGAAGTGCCAGGGCCAGGCCGCACGACACTGGCTCGAAGACCGCCAGGCCGATCTGCTGCCGGTGGACTACTACCACGTGGTCTTCACCCTGCCGGCACCGCTCGGTGCCCTGGCCTATCACAACAAGGCGGTGCTCTATGGCCTGCTGTTCGAGGTGGCGGCCGGGACCCTGGCCACGATCGCGGCGGACCCCAAGCACCTGGGCGCACGGATCGGGGCTACCCTGGTGCTGCACACCTGGGGATCGGCCATGACCCACCACCCCCACGTGCACGGCATCGTGCCCGGCGGCGGGCTCTCCCCGGATGGGACGCATTGGATACCCTGTCGGCCCGGTTTCTTCCTGCCGGTGCGGGTGCTCTCGCGCCTCTTTCGGCACCGCTTCCTGGAGGAACTCCGGAAGGTGCATGCCGTGGGGCAGTTGCAGTGCTTCGGCGAGTTCGCCGGCCTGGATGATCCGGTCGCCTTCGCCGACTGGCTCGCGCCCCTGCGGCAACAGGAGTGGGTGGTCTACGCCAAGCGCCCCTTCGCCGGACCCGAGGCGGTGCTCGCCTACCTGTCGCGTTATACCCACCGGGTGGCGATCTCCAACCGCCGGCTCGTCTCGCTGGATGAGCACGGGGTGAGCTTCCGCTACAAGGACTACCGGGAACGGGAAGGTCTGCGCATGAAGACCATGACCCTTGCCCCCGAGGAGTTCATGCGTCGCTTCCTGCTGCACGTGCTGCTGGTCGGCTTCCACCGCATCCGCCATTACGGCCTGCTGGCCAATGCCAGGCGGCGGGAGAACCTGGCCAAGGTGCGCGGCCTGCTCCATGTCCCCACCGAATCCACGGCGGAAGGAGATGAAGTACCGTCCCCAAGTCGCCCCCCGACCTTCGTCTGCCCACATTGTGGCGCATCGATGGCGGTCGTCGAGTTCCTGCCGCGCGGCCAGCCCATCCGGGCGCCACCCCCCAGGCAAGGTGCCCCATGATTCCCTGGCCACCTCCGATCCTCCCTGCGGCACGTCGTCCCGATCGGCAGCCAGGGAGCACTATGGCTGACGGGCGCAAAGTGCACATCGACCACCCGCTTCAGCGCCAATCTTCCGGTCTGATTGGCTACCACACCCCTGTGTCGGGTGTGCTCCGTATCGGCCACGCAAGCCAGGGCGGGGACCCATGCTCCTCCAATCCGCCCATCCAAGCCTTCAAATCCCCATAGCGCCGGGGTCATGCCGGCCCCCCTGCCTTCGCCCGCGGTTTCCTCCCTGAAGGCTTCTCCGACGCCTGCCCGGGTACGCCAGCGAGGCTTCACAGGTCAGCGCGTAGGGGCAGGCGTCGGACAACCCTTAACCTGAACGGACCGTGAAAATTTCCGACACCGGACATTCGTGAGCGTCTGCTTCCCAAGCCCCTGATGCCCGCGACAGCGACAACTGCTCAATGTGCAACTTTTCCGCTGCCCTTGCGAAGTGGAGTTCTTCGGCAACGGCCAGGACGCAATGCAGACGCTGCAATTCCATGCGCCAGTCGTCCGCTATCGGTACACAGGATGGCGGCGGCACAAGTTCACCACCTGTTCGCGCATCCGATCACGCACCGTCGTCAGGGCGCCGCCACCGGCTTCAAGCGCATCCAGCACGTCGCACAGCCAACCCGCCAGTTGCTCGCACTCGGCCACGCCGAAGCCGCGTGTGGTCACGGCCGGTGTGCCGATGCGCAGCCCAGAGGTCACGAAGGGCGAGCGTGGATCGTTGGGCACTGAGTTCTTGTTCGCCGTGATGTAGGCGTCGCTCAATGCGGCGTCCGCGTCCTTGCCGGTGTAGGGCTTGGCGGACAGGTCGATCAGCATCAGATGGTTGTCGGTGCCGCCGGAGACGATTCTGTAACCGCGCTGCCGGAGCACGGCGGCCATCGCACGGGCGTTGGTCACCACCTGGCGCTGATAGGTTTTGAACTCGGGTCGTAGCGCTTCCTTGAACGCCACCGCCTTGGCGGCAATGACGTGCATCAGCGGGCCGCCCTGGATGCCGGGGAACACGGCGGAATTGAGTTTCTTGTAGAAGTCCTCATCCTGCCCCTTGGCCAGGATGATGCCGCCGCGCGGGCCGCGCAGGGTCTTGTGGGTGGTGCTGGTCACCACATGGGCATGGGGCAGCGGGTTCGGGTATTCGCCCGCCGCCACCAGCCCGGCGACGTGGGCCATGTCCACCCAGAAGATGGCGCCCACCTTGTCGGCGATGGCGCGCATGCGCGCCCAGTCCTTGTGACGCGAATAGGCGGAGAAGCCGCCGATCAGCATCTTGGGCCGGGTTTCCAGCGCGATGCGCTCCATCTCGTCGTAGTCGATCAGTTCCGTCTCGGGGTCGAGCCCGTAGGGCACGATCTTGTAGTGGCGGCCGGAGAAGTTGGACGGATTGCCGTGGGTCAGGTGGCCGCCTTGGGCCAGGTTCATGCCCATCACGGTGTCGCCGGGGTTGGTCAGCGCCAGGAACACCGCCGCGTTGGCCTGGGCGCCAGCATGGGGCTGGACGTTGGCGTAGTCGCAGTCGAACAGCGCCTTGACCCGCTCGATGGCCAGGCGCTCGGCCACGTCCACATACTCGCAGCCGCTGTAGTAGCGCTTGCCGGGGTAGCCTTCGGCGTACTTGTTGGTGAATACCGAGTTCTGGATGGCCATCACCAGCGGGCTGGCGTAGTTCTCGGAGGCAATCAGTTCAACGTGATCTTCCTGGCGGCGTTCTTCGCGCAGGACGGCTTCTGCCAGTTCGGGGTCGAAATCGGTGAGGGTGAGAGAGGTGTCATACATGGGATTCGTCCTAGGGCTTGGAATATTCGGTTTTGAAGGCTTGATCCTGCTCGGGTGCGTCCTTGTCCAGTTGCCGGCGCACATCGCGGATCAGGTCACTGGCCGCCGCCAGCGCCTCGGCCGCCGGCTTGCCGGCCAGGGTTTCGATGAGCCAGGAGCCAATCACGACGGCATCGGCCACCTGGGCGATTTCCCTGGCCGTGCCGGCATCGCGGATGCCGAACCCGACGCCGACGGGAATGCGCACGTGCTGGCGGATACGCGCCAACGTGTCGCGTACCTGAGCAATGTCCAACGTCGTGGTGCCGGTGACGCCCTTGACGGAGACGCAATAAACATAGCCGTCGGCACGTTCGGCGATTTGCCGGATGCGCCGCTCGGTGGAGGTCGGCGCCAGCAGGAAGATCAGGTCGATGCCGTGGCGGCGCAATTGCGCCGCCAGGTCGCCGGAGACTTCAGGCGGGTAATCGACCACCAGCACGCCATCCACACCAGCGGCGGCGGCGTCCGCAGCGAAGGCGCCCGGCTGGCGCAGCAGGTCGTAGCGTTCGATGGGGTTGGCATAGCCCATCAGCACCACCGGCGTGTCGGTGTCCGACTCGCGGAAGCGCCGCACTTGATCGAATACCTGCTGCAGGCCGATGCCTCGGCGCAGGGCCTCCTCGCTGGCGGCCTGGATGGTCGGACCGTCGGCCGACGGATCGGAAAACGGCACGCCCAGCTCGACAATATCGACACCAGCTTTTTCAAAAGCAAGAACAAGCTCCACCGTCGTTTGCAGATCCGGATCACCAGCGGTAATAAAAGCAATAA
>JBGAUA010000183.1:5298-6755 GCA_044228875.1 Anaerolineae bacterium | reverse complement strand
GGTGTGGACTTCCGCATCCAGCTGCCGGTCCTGGACGACGAGATCTGCGAGACCTGGATCCAGGTGCAGAACGTGGGTGACAAGGACGGCAAGGCGCTGATCATCGTCTGGGGCGACCCGAGCTTCTGCCCGCCGCAGGCCGCCGGCCCGCTGAAGGCCGAATGCACGGGCCTGCTGCGCCCGGGCTCGGCCTGGAGCTTCGCGGCGGCGCAGCTGCCGAACGGCTCCAAGAGCGCGGTGGTCTACGCCCTCAACGCCACGACCAAGGTGAAGGACGAGCGCGGCAACCTGGTGGACTTCGGCCGCCTGGTCTGCTCGACGGTCTTCAGCGAGGTGGTGGGCAGCTACGACGAATGGGCGCTCTTCGACGAGGCCTACCGCCTGCGCGGCGAGTACCGCGGGCTCATCGGGCCGGCGGGCGAGCAGCTGACCCTCGACTTCGGCGCCAACCCGGGCGAGCCCCTGGCGGTGACGGTCAACCGCAAGTGCCCGGACCCGGTGACGCCCAACGCCTTCATCAACGCGGCCTACACGGGCATCTCCTCCGACCAGGAGGGCGCCCGCGACCCGCGCTCGGGCAGCTACACCTTCTACACCCCGCTGGTGCTCGTGGGCCGCGGCGGCCTGTCGAGCATCCTGAACATCCAGAACTCGGGCATCGACTGCACGTCGCTCGAGATCTGGTTCAAGGCGCAGGACGACTGCATGCGCCCGGTGCTGGGCGACGTCTTGACGGTGTCGCCGGGCGAGACGGTGCGCTTCGACCCGAGCACGGTGGTGGGCCCGGACTGGATGGGCTCGGCCTGGATCCGCTCGACGCAGCCCTTGGGCATCGTGGTGGACACCATCGGCCCCAACCACTTCACGAGCTACAACGGCGTGGCCGGCGACGTGGCGGCGCTGGAGTTCTCCGGCGGCGACCAGGTGGTGTACGCGCCGCTGATCTACAACCAGATGCAGGGCTGGGACACGCTGATCCAGGTGCAGAACCACTCGGGCACGACGGCGGCCAAGGTGAAGGTGTACTTCCTGGACCAGTCGGGCGACGTGATCACCACGATCGCCGACTGGATCTGCCCCCGCGGCTCGCAGAGCTTCTTCCTGCCGACCTTGGCGGCCCTGCCGGGCAACTGGCGCGGGTCGGCGCGGGTGGAGAGCCAGATCTGGTGGACGCCGGGCACCAACCCGATCGACGCCCCGATGGTGTCGGCGGTGGTGCTGAGCGAGCGCTGGAGCGACGCGGCGCGCACCGTGCGCCGCGAGGCCATCGCCTACAACGCGCAGGGTGAATGCCTGCTGTACGACTGGCAGGTAGGCCATGGCGCGGGCGGGACGCAGAGCGGCTCGGCGGTGTTCGCGGTGCCGCTGCTCATGAAGCAGTACCGGGGCATCACCTCGGAGATCGCGATCACCAACCTGGTGGCCAAGCCGGGCTTCACGGACTTCGCCATCTTCGT
>JBGAUA010000183.1:0-5288 GCA_044228875.1 Anaerolineae bacterium | reverse complement strand
CCAGAACGGGCTGCTGGACTACGTCTGCGAGAAGCTGCACGACCGGCAGGTGGAGTACATCGACCTGGCCACCTGGGGCTGGATCTCGCCGAACTTCAACGGCTCGATGGTGGTCTCGGCCACCTACTGGGAGCACGAGGTCTTCGACCCCGAGGGCAAGTTCGTGCGCAACCTGGTGGGCCTGGGCGGCACGGCGGTGGAGCGGGTCGGCGGCGTGTCGGGCGGGCCGGACCTGCCGGGCGACGAGTCGAAGGCCTTCGAGGCCTTCCCGATCTACAACCACTTCATCAACGAGGGCAAGATCATCTGCCCCGGCCAGCCCACCTTCAACCCCATCACCGAGGACTTCTCGGCGGCCAGCACGACGGTGGCCACCATCCCCAACGCCGGACCGCTGCCGCAGACCTTGCAGCAGACGGTGACGGTGGCGGGCAAGCCGACGGACTGCAACGTCATCGACGTCGACGTGGCGGTGAACATCACCCACGGCTGGTTCGGCGACCTGGACCTGACGCTGGAGCATAACGGCGTGACGGCGACGCTCTTCAACAACTCGGTGGTGCCCTTCTGCACCAACTCGGCCAACGTCATCGGCACGATGGACGACGACGCGGCGACGAGCATGACGATCTGCTCCAACCCGATGCTCGGCGGCGTCGGCCAGCGGCGCAAGACCGAGAGCGGCTCGGCCCTGAACGCCTTCGACGGCAAGGCCGCCAACGGCAGCTGGACCCTCACCGTCAGCGACCTCGTCGTCGGCGGTCAGAACCAGGCCGCACCCAACACCCTCAACAGCTGGAGCGTGGCCGGCCAGTGCCGCTACCGGCGGCTGGGCAACTGAGGCTGACGATCCGACTCGAACACCGAAGGGATCCGTAAGGGATCCCGCCGCAAGCGCGAGACGAAGGGGCGCAATCCCGCAAGGGGTTGCGCCCCTTTCATGAACTTGTGCCGCACTCCAGCCGCAGTCTCATGCTCTGGCGGGTGTGCTTGCCGCACATGCGCGACCATTTGCTGCGTCCGGCGGTCTGGCTGTCCCAACCGTTCCCATTTTGCCCCGCCTTGCGTCATCATTGGAGCGCGGCGCGAAGACCGGTGCGTGCGGGCATTGCCTTGGGTGAACCGTGAACTGGAGGGATGAGATGCAGAAGACCGACGGCGGGGTGCCGGCAAAGGCCCGCCTTACCGGATGGACCGGTCTGGCCGGGATGCTGGCCATGGCCGCGATGCTGCTGCTGCCTGCCGGCGGCCGCGCTGCCGGACCCGGCATGCCTCTGGGGCGCTGGACCACCTACGCCAACGGTGACGACATCCTGTCCCTGGCCTGGGAGGATGGTCAGCTCTGGGCCGGCACGCGCCACGGCGGACTCGTGCAATGGGACCCGATCGAGGGCAGCTACAAGCAGTACCTGCGCCCCCAGGACCCGCTGGCGGGCAACACCGTCTACGACATCGCCATCGACCCGGAGGGCGTGAAGTGGCTGGCCACCGATGGCGGGCTGACGCGCTTCGACGACGCGGGCACGGTCACCCGGGCGGACGACAGCTGGCATACCTACACCCGGGCCAACAGCGGCGGCGGCCTGCCCTCCGACCTGGTGAAGGCCCTGGTCCTGGACGGCCCGCGGCTGTGGATCGGCTGCCTGCAGGTGCAAGACCCCTTGACCGGCGTCTGGAGCGGCGGCGGCCTGGCGCGGCTGGACACCAAGGGCAGCGCCGAGGCCGACGACGATTCCTGGGCTCCCGTGTCCACCTACGACAACACCCTGCGCGGCCTGGCCGACGGGACCGTTCAGCTGGGCCTGGTGTCGGACAACATCATGGACCTGGCCCTGACCCCCAAGGGCTCCTTGTGGGTGGCCACGGGGCCGCAGCACCGCCTGGAGCAGGGGCCGGACAGCTCGGCGCCCCGCATCTGGGCGCGGGTGGGCGGCGGCGTCAGCCACCGTGACACCAAGGGCACGGCGGATCCCGCCGACGACCGCTGGACGCCGGCCCGCTGCGACGGCGACGCGCCGACCGTGGCCTGCCAGGTGGAGTCCTTGGGCCTGGACGGCGGCGGCCGGCTGTGGATCGGCATGGCCGGGCGGGGCCTGCGCTACACCGCGGCGGACCAGGCGACCATCGTCGATGAGCCCTCCCAGCGCTTCGACCCATCGGAGGGGCAGGGCGGCAACACGGTGACGGCCATCGCCTTCGGCCCGGCCGATCAGCCGGCGCTGGCCAACACGGTGTGGCTGACAACGCAATGCAACGGGGCCTGCCTCGGCCGCCGCGGTGGCCTGAGCATCCTCGATCACAAGGGCACGATGCTGGGTCGCAACGACGATGTGTGGGACTTCGGACGCGGAACGCCCTTCTCCGGCGTTGACGGCATGGCCCGCGACCGGGCGCAGGCCCTGATCATCGCCGGCGGCACCGCCTGGATCGGCACCGGGCCGGCCAACGGCGTGGGCGGCGGTGTCAACCGCATGGCTCTGTCCAGCGGCAGCTTCGGCAGCAACCTCCTCACCGCCTGCAGCCAGCCGGGCTGCGTGGCGCCGCCGACGAACTTCCTGACGGACCTGGCCGTGGGGGCCGCGGGCAGCCGCTGGGAGCACCATGTCTGGGTGGCCAGCGGCAGCCGCTCCGCCGCCGGACGGCAGTTCGGCAGCGGCCTCCTGGACCTGGACACACGCGGCAGCTTCGGCGTGGCCGACGATGTCTGGAAGGTCTACAACACGGTCAACACGGACCCGGACGGCAAGGTGCCCTGGTCCGGCCTCACCGGCAACAACGTCCACGCGGTCATGGTCCGCGGCGACCAGGTATGGGCCGGTTCGGCCACCACGGCCTGGGACGGCAAGGTCTACACCGACGGCGGCCTGGCGGTCTACGACGGCAGCCGCTGGACGGCGCGCACGGTGGCCAGCAGCAAGCGCGGCAATGTCCCCGGCCTGCGCAGCAACGGCGTCACCGCCCTGGCCTCCGGCTGCGCGGGCGAGGTCTGGGCCGCCACGGGCAGCCCCTGGGACGTCGCCGGCACGGGCCTGGACCGCCTCAAGCCCGGCGCCTCGGCGCATGACACGGCGGCCGATGCCTGGACGGCCTTCAGCTATCCCAAGCTGCCCAGCAACAACCTCACGGACGTGGCGGTGGACTGCGCCGCGGGCACGGCCTGGGTGGCCGCGGTCCACCACCTGTCGGAGCCGGACCCCATCAGCGGCACGGGCGGCGGCCGCTGGACCGGCGGCGGCGTGGGCGCCGGCAAGCTCGCCGACGACAGCTGGACCCGCTACGACGTGGCGAACGGCCTGGAGTCCTTCGGTCAGAACGGCTCCAAGGGCGAGGCCTTCGCCATCCTGCCGGCTCCGGAGGGCGGCGTGTGGGCGGGCACCTTGGGCAGCAAGAGCCTGAGCGCGGCGGCGATGGTGTCGCAGAAGCCCTACTTCACCGCGCAGCTCAACCGCCGTACCGGCAGCGCCTGGACCAAGGACAGCTTCGTGGGCGCCGGCTGGGTCAGCGGCATCGCCCGCGACGGCGACGGCCGACTGTGGGTGGCCACCTCCCGCGGCGGTCTGGCGCGCGAGGCGGCCGACCCGGAAGGCTGGCGGACGGACCGGCTCACGGGCGGGCTCCGGGTGCATGACGGCGAGGCCTGGCGCAGCCTGGACGTGGCCGGCGCCGGCATCCCGTCCAACGACATCAGCGCCGTGGCGGTGGCGGCCAACGGCGACGTGTGGATCGCCACGGATGGCTGGGGCATGGCCCGCTTCGCGGTGGGCGCCGCCACGCCGACGCCGACGCTGACGGTGGTCATCCCCACGCTGGAGCCCAGCCCCACGTCGCCCCCGGTGGCCAGCGTCACCCCCACCAGCGGCACGGTCGAGCCGACGCCGTCGCCCGTGGGCGGCACCGCGGCGACGGTCACGCGCACGCCGACGCGGATCGGCACCAGCACGCCGCCGCTCGGGCGACGGCTGTGGCTGCCCTTCCTGATCCGCGCCGCGCGGGTGAGGGCCGGTTCCTGAGGCGGACGCCTCAGGGCGCCAGGGCCTCGGCCAGCAGGGGACGGATCCGCGCTTCGGCCCCCGGCACCTGTCCGTGGCCGCCGCCCTCGTAGGGGAAGAAGGCGAAGTCCGGCGCGCCGCGCCCGATGGCCGTCATGGCCGCCGCCAGGCGCAGGCTGTGGCCGATGGGTACGCTCTGGTCGGCCGTGCCGTGATGCACCTGCAAGGGGCGGCTCATGGCGGCGGCATACTGCGCCGGCGACCAGCTCAGGATGATGCGCCGCGCCTCGGCGACGCTCAGGCGCCCGGCTGCCAGCGGCTGCACCGCCTGCTGGTACACCGTCGATTCGCCGGGCGGGCCGGGCGCGCGGCCGCGGCTCAAGGCGTCGGCCATCAGCTGGACCAGCTCGGGGGCGAAGAAGTCGGCGGCGCCGAAGAGGTCGAAGACGGCGCGCACGCGGGGGTCGGCACGAACGGCCACGGCCAGGGCCACGCCCCCGCCGCGGCTCGTCCCGTAGACCGCGGTGCGCGCCGTGTCGGCCTGGGGCAACAGCTGCGCCACCACGTTCAACAGGCTCAGGGCATCGTCGGCGTGGTCCTCGGGGCTGCCGAAGTCGCCCTCGGACAGGAGATCGCCCTGGGGCGTGCCTTGGATGGCCTCGCCGCGGAAGGCAGGCAGGACGATGACTGCCCGGGTGGCCAGGTCGGCGTAATCGCGGTCCATCTTGTCCAGGGCGCTGAGCGGGGCGCCGTCCTTGCCGCCGTGCAGGACGAGGATCACGGGGGCCCTGGCGCCGAGGGCCAGGGCGGGCAGGCGCACGGCGCCATAATGGGTCTCGCCGGCAACGCGGTGCGATAGGACGAGGCTGCGGCTGCCGTCGGCGTTCGGTCGGTCCAGCAGGATCTCCGGCTCCACCACCGGGAGCGTGCGCGCGGCGCGTTCGCTACGAAGGGCCTGCAGTTCGGCTGCGGACGGCGGGGCGAAGAGGCGGGTCAGGTTGACGCCGGCGACGACGGTGTCCGCCGCGGCGGGTGTAGGGGTGTTCGCGGGGGGAGCGACGGGGTCGGTGGGTGGCAGCTGAAGCTGGTACTCGGCCTTGAGCAGGGGGAGGAAGAGCCGGACGCCGCCGCCTGGACGAAGCGTCGGGCTGGCGAGGGCAGGGTTGGTGGGCGGCGCGGTGACGGTGGCCGTCGGCGCCACGGTGCCGGTCGATGGCGTTGTTGACGTTGCGGTAGCCGTAGCGGTTGACGTCGCCGAAGCCGTCGCGGTGGCCGTCGGTGTGTCCGTCGGTGTTGCAG
>JBGAUA010000182.1:0-6857 GCA_044228875.1 Anaerolineae bacterium | reverse complement strand
CTTACCCCTCCTGCGCCGTGCCCCTACGCCACAGCGCAGCCGTGCCCCTACGCCACAGCGCAGCCGTGCCGCTACGCCGCAGCGCTAGAGCGCAGCCGCCAACCGCGCCCATTCCTCCAGGCTCAGCGTTTCGGCCCGCCGCCGCGGATCGACACCACTCGCCGTCAAAACCGTTGCCGCATCCTCGGTGCTCAACCCCAGGCCCGCCGACAAGCTGTTGCGCAACTGCTTGCGCTTCTGGCCGAAGCCCGCGCGCACCACCTGGAAGAAGCGGTCCACATCCCGCACCGGCACCGCCAGGTCCGGGTAGACATCCAGACGCAAGAGCGCCGAATCCACGTTCGGCGGCGGCAGGAAGGCTTCCGGCGGGACCAGCGCCACCAGGCTCGGCCGGGCGTAGAGCTGCACCGCCACCGCCAGGATGCTCATGTCTCCCGGCGCCGCCAGAATGCGCTCCGCCACCTCCTTCTGGACCATGACCACCAGCCGCTCCGGCCGCACCCGCGCCTCCAAGAGGTGGCGCAGCACCGCCGAGGTGATCTGGTAGGGCAGGTTGGCCACCACCTTGTAGCCCGCCATCCGTCCGCGGGCCTCCGCCGGCGCCCCCATCAGCGCCGCCGGATCCACCCCCAGGATGTCCGCATCCACCACCACCAGGTTGTCCCGGTGGCCCAGTTGGTCCGCCAGCACCTTGCGCATCCGCGCGTCCAACTCCACCGCCACCACCCGCTCCGCCCGATCGCTCAGCGCATGCGTCAGGATGCCCAGCCCCGGCCCCACCTCCAGCACCAGATCCCCCGGCCCCAGCTCCGCCGCCTCCACCGCCGCGCGCACCGGCCCCGCGTCAGCCAGGAAATGCTGCCCCAGCGTCTTGTCCGGCTTGATGCCGTAGTACTGCAGCAGGCGCCGCGGGCTGGCGTCCTGGCTCAAGGACATTCCGTCACGCGATCACCGTAGCAGAACTGGTCCACCAAGGCGCCCGCCGCGTCCCTGAGCTCCGCCTTGTCGCCCGCGTTGCGCCAGATCGCCTGCAGGCTGCCCCAGTTGAAGCCGCAATGCTCCGGATGCACCTCGTTCGTGTACACCCGGCAGCTCTGATCCGCCGCCATCTGCGCTCCCGCCGGAAAGCTGAATTCCGGGTTGTTCAAGCCCGAGGGGTTGATCGAGATCAGCTTCCAGCCGCTCAGGTCCTGGGCCTTGTCCGCCACGTTGCGCAGCAGCACGTACTCGTCCGGCTCCTCCGGGTTGATGTCGCCGTTGAAGAAGATGTCGACGATGTCGATGCCCGTTCCCGCGCCGCCGGTCGCCGTTGGCACGGGGGTCGCGCCGGGGACCGTCGGCTGCGCTGTGGCGCCTGGATTCGTGGCACTGGCCATCGCCGTCGGGCGCGGTACCGTGGCCGTCGCGGTCGCCGGCGCGACCCCCGGCTCCAGGTCCTCACGCGCCATCCCCCGGCCCAGGAGCGGCAGGAAGATCCGCTCAAGGCCCTTCGGCAGCTCCGCCAGGCTGATCCGCGCCGCCAGCGGATCGTGGTCCGACACCCGCACGTGGCGCGCCGCGTCGTAGCAGAACTTCCCGTTGGGCTCCGTCCCGAAGTCCAGGTTGACATGCACGTGCTGGAAGGCCATCAGCTCCATCGTGGGCGGCACCAGGATGAAGTCCAGGAGCTGGCTGACGCCGTTGAAGATGAAGCTGTACTGGTCCCGCGCCTCGCCGAGCGCGCGGTCCGCGTGCGGATCCTTCAGCTTGCCCGACCCGGTCAAGGTCTTGATCGGATCCGAATCCTCGAAGTCGTTCAGGTCGCCCGAGACGATCACCGGCACCCCCGGTTCCAGCCGCTCCTGCCGCTCGACCAGGGACAGCAGGTGGGCCGCCTGCGCCCGGCGCGTGGCCACCGTGGCGTCCTCGCCGCCGCGCTTGCTCTTGAAGTGGTTGGCGATCAGCGTGAAGCGCTCCCGCGTGCCGCGCACCTGGAAGCGGGCCAAGAGCGGCGGCCGGGCGAAGAGCGTCCAGCCTTGCTCGCCCCCCGCCGTGGTGCAGCGGATGCCCGGCTCGTCGATCTTCGGGTCCAGGATGCAGCCCTGCGCCTGCTCCAGGCCGAGCAGCCGCAGCCTGTCCTCGCGGTAGATCAGGCCCACGTCGATGCCCCGTTCGTCCAGGCCCTCGATCAGCTCCGCCCGGTAATGAAAGGGCGCCAGGGCCGGCTGGGCCACCAGATCCTGCAGCACGCGCTTCGTCTCGATCTCCGCCAGGCCCACCACATGCGGCGCGCCCAGACCCTCGGCAATGCTGTGGGCGCGGCCGGCCAGCTCGCAGGCGTAGCGCTCGGGGGTCGGCGTCCATTCCGTGTCGTTCTTGCCGGGGTCGTCCACCAGGTCGAAGAAGTTCTCCAGGTTGTAGCTGCCCACCGTCAGCTCGCCATCCTTGGCCGGCGCGAAGCGGCCCGGCCGCAGGGCGCCGTTGGGCCACACCTTGACCGCCGCCGGATCGCTCACCGCCACCTTCCAGTTGTCAAAGGTCAGGTTGAGGTTGCCCACCACACCTTCCAGCCGGTCCCCGTGGTCGGCCCGCAGCCACTTGCCGTTGGCCACCACGCCCATGCGCCGCCCGTCTCCGGGGCCACGGAAGAGCCGCTCGACGTCCGAGTCCGCCGGCACCGTGTAGGTCTCGCCGTAGCCGTTCGTCGCCCCGACCACGCGCATGATCGGCAGGCCCACCAGCATGCCCTCGAAGGGCTCCAGGTAGATCGCCGCCTGCGCCGGATCCGGGGGCAGCGCGTCGACCAGGACCGGCTCCACCACCGGGCCGTCCTCCCCCAGCAGCTCCAGGCCGTCCTTGCCCAGCTGGACCTCGGTCAGGGTGTAATGCTCCGCCACCCGGCCGGTGACCGCCACCCGCTGCCCCTTGCGCACCGTCACGTCCTGGCTGCCGTCGAAGATCCACAGGCCGTCGCTGGTGGCCGGGTCGGCGTCGCAGCCGGGTGCCTGGATGAAGAAGCCGTCGATGTCCGTGCCCCCGAAGGCCCCGGTGACCACGCCTTCCACCCGCACCAGCCGGCCGTCCAGGGCCGTCCTGGCGCCGGCGCCCTGGATCTGGCAGATGGTGGCGGCCTGCGCTTCCTGGGCGCGGGCCACGCCTTGGCCCGGCAGGAGGATCGCCGCGAGAATCAGCAGGCGGAGTGGCGGGCGGGATGGACGACGCATGGCGGCTCTCCTGGGCGAGCGGGGCGGAGCCGCAGTATACCATGGGCGCCGGGCCCCTCCCGTCGGACGATCACCGCCGCGGCGAGGCAGTCGCCGGAGCATCCCACACGCCCACCGTGAAGCCCCTCAGCTCCAGGTAGGCCACCAGGAAGGCCGACTGCAGGCGCGCGCCGTGGTAGCCCGGGTTCGCCGAGACGTAGGGCGCAACGTTGCAGGCGGCCCAGGCCGGGTTGGGCGGGTGGAGGCGGTATTCCTCCACCGTGGCGGCAAGGCGCCGGCGCCAGACCAGGTAGCTGTCGGCGTCGCCGCGCCAGGCCGCCAGGCGCAGCAGCGGCGGGCTCAGGTTGATGACGTCGATGCCCGCCGGATGCCCGATCTCCGAGAGGTAGGCGGGGCCCGCGCCGGCGCGGCCGTCGTAGCGCACGTAATGGCGGCCCGCCTGCCACTGGCCGCAGGGCATGGCCCAGAGCGGATAGCGGTCCATGGCGTAGCCGATGCCCCGCCCCGGGCTGAAGTCGATCAGGAGCCCGTCGTCCGGAGCGCGAACCGTGTCCAGAATGGAACGGCGCAAGACGTCCCAGGCGGCCGGATCCGGGACGAGGCCGGGCCAGGGCCCTTCCTCCGGCGATCGCGTCATCAGGGCGATGCCCAGGGTCTGCCAGGTGAAGCCCAGGTAGGGGATGGAGGGGACGTCGGCCGTGTGGTTCTCCAACCAGTAGCGCCGCTGGCCGTAGGGACCGCCCGCCGTCTCGGCGTTCAAGGAGCGCAGCCGCTGGCCGCTGCCCTCGTCCAGGCGGTCATAGACCAGGGCGACGTCCAGGTAGCGCCGCGCGCCCACCGTCAGGGCCGGGGCGTCCGCCAGCCGCCGCGCCAGGGCATGCCCGGTCAGGAGCATCCCCGCGCCCTGCCAGCCGTTCTCCTCCGCCTGGGTGTTGCCCTTGTCCGCCTGCCAGTTGAAGGTCCAGCTGAAGGCCGGCGCCACCTGCCGCCCGCCCGGACTGAAGGCCTGCACCGCCGGGAAGGCCTGGGTGCGGAAAGGGCGGTCGGTGTTGGGGATGACCGTGGGATCGCCGACGCGGTAGGCCGCCTGCCAGGACCGTGCGATGCCCCCGGCCAGCTCCGTCACCCGCGCCGCCTGCGCCTCGGACAGGGCCTGCAGCTGGCGCAGCAGCTCGGCGAGCAGCACCAGGTCGCCGGCCCGCGCGGGGTTCTGCCACAGCGCCGCCAAGGTGTCGCGGTAGCTGGGGTCCGCCACGTCGCCCGGACCGTAGACGAAGTGGGCCACCGCGTCGGCCTGCCGGTCGAGGTAGCGCTGCGCCCAGGCGATGTCGCGCGGATCGGCCAGCGCGACATCCGCCGCCCGCCCGTCCGCCGGATGCGCGGCCCGCCAGGCGCGGGTCGCATGCCAGAGCCCGCGCCAGGAGGCCACC
Organism: Anaerolineae bacterium; assembly: GCA_044228875.1. Taxonomy (GTDB): domain Bacteria; phylum Chloroflexota; class Anaerolineae; order Epilineales; family Epilineaceae; genus Epilinea. The sequence continues at coordinate 2,224 of JBGAUA010000182.1, read as the reverse complement.
CAGGCGGCGCAGGCGTCGCGGTGGGCCCCCTTGCCGAAAAGCCCGCCCGGCTCGTCCGGGAAGTCGTGGCAGGCGGCCGTCAGGTTGAGCTGGACGTCGGCATCCGTCGGCAGGCCGCCGGCGGCGGCCTCGCCGGGGAACACCCGCGGCCCCAGGGAGCGCGCGTCCAAGGCCCCGGCGGCCTCCCAGAGGGCTTCGGCCAGGGCGGGGTCGGGGTGGGAGAGCTGCGGCGGCCGAGCGCGATCCAGGAAGGGCAGGTAGAGCGGGCGGGGCGTGGCGGCGGGCGCTTGGGCCTGGGCGTGGCGGGGGGCGTGGGGAGATGGGGATGGGACAAATAGGACGAATAGGACGAATAGGACGAATAGGCGGCGACAAGACGATACGTCCCATAAGTCCCATAGGTCCCATCCCCACCCTCGACCAGCCGACCGCTTTCGCATGCCCCACTGACGCAACCTTCCCGCTCCTGCTTTCAACGCTCGCATCCCAGGTGCTTGCATGGCGCCCCCTTGCTTGGCTATGATGCCGATCGGGTCTGGCCGGTGCAAGCCTGGCCCCGGTTGTTCAGGGCCCCGGTTGTTCAAGGCCCCGGTTGTTCCCAGCCCCGGTTGTTCAAGGAGTCCATCATGTCCTCCAGCCTGAGCCGTCGCCGCTTCCTGACCCTGTCCGGCGCGTCGGGCGCGGCCCTGGCCGCCGATCCCGCCGGCGCCCTGGCCGGCGCCCGGCCGCGCATCCGCTGGCAGGCGCGCATCAGCAGCGACATGCCGGAGCCGGACCTGGGCGAGCATGTCCTCAGCCGTCTGGCCTGCGGCGCCACGCCGGCGGACCGCGACGAGATGAAGCGCCTGGGCCCCACCGGCTGGCTGGAGGCGCAGCTGCGGCCGGAGGCCATCGGCGACGGCATGGTGGACGCCTACCTCGCCGCGCTCAAGACCGTCGACATGAGCTCCGGTGAGCTCTTCGCCCACGACAAGCCGTCGCAGATCATCCAGGAGCTGCAGGACGCGGCCTTCCACCGTATGGTCTACAGTCGGCGCCGGCTGCTGGAGACCATGGTCGAGTTCTGGAGCGACCACCTGAGCATCGACATCCGCGAGAAATACGCGCGGGTGTTCAAGACCGTCGACGACCGCGAGGTGGTGCGCCGCCACGCCCTGGGGAGCTTCCGGGAGCTGCTGAACGCCTCGGCCAGGTCGCCGGCCATGCTGTCGTACCTCGACAACGACACCAACACCAAGAAGAAGCCCAACGAGAACTACGGCCGGGAGATCATGGAGCTGCACACCCTGGGCGTCGCGGTGAACGGCTATCCCTACACCGAGACCGACGTCAAGGAGGTGGCGCGCTGCTTCACCGGCTGGACCTACCAGCTGCGCGAGGCCGACGGCAAGCCGCCCGGGTCCTACGTCTTCCAGCGGGGCCAGCACGACACGGGGGCCAAGACCGTCCTGGGCCAGGCCATCCCGGCGGGCGGCGGAGAGATCGACGGTCTGTCGGTCATCGACATCCTCTGCCGGCATCAGGCGACGGCACGCTACGTGGCCACCAAGCTGCTGCGCCGCCTGGTCTGCGACGATCCGCAGACGGACTGCCCGGCGCTGGTGGAGGCCGTGGCCGCGGCCTGGGGCAAGGACGGCTCGGTGCCGACCCTGCTGCGGCTGATCCTGGCCTCCCCCGAGTTCGCCGCCTCCTTCGGGCGTTTCGGCGGCAAGCTGCTGCGGCCCTTGGACCACGCGGCGCGCATGCTGCGCGTGCTGGGCTGGCCCGCCGCCGAATACCCCAACGCCGCCTCGGCCATCCTGGGGGGGCGCGGGATGCTGGCCGGCGCCGGGCAGCTTCCCTTCTACTGGCCGACACCGGACGGCTATCCGGACCAGAAGGAAGCCTGGATGGCCTCCGCGCCCACCATCGAGCGCTGGAATCTGGCCCTGGCCCTCTGCGGCGCCAGCCCGGCATTCAAGCCGAAGTACCTCCCCGCCGCCGGCACCCCGCCGGAGCTGACCCGCGCCGGACAGGTGGTGGACCACTGGATCGGCCGCGTCCTGGGTCGGCCCATGCTGGCCGCCGACCGGGCCGTCCTGGTGGACTTCCTGACCCTGGGCGGCACCGACGGCGACAGCCTGACCGCCGCCATGCGGGACCGGATCGGCACGATGATCGCCCTGATCCTGGACAGCCCGTACTTCCTCTGGCGCTAGGCGTGCGTTGGGGGGGTGGGGAGAGT
>JBGAUA010000181.1:0-6862 GCA_044228875.1 Anaerolineae bacterium | reverse complement strand
GACGCCGGCTTTCAGCTTGGGTGCTACGTCCAGGGCCAGGCTGAGGCTCTCGCTCCACACCGAGGCGGCCAGGCCGTAGGGCGTGTTGTTGGCCATGGCCACCGCCTCCGCCGGCGTGCGGAAGGTCATGGCCACCAGCACCGGCCCGAAGATCTCCACCTGGGCGATGGTGGAGGCCGGGGACACGTCGGTGAAGAGCGAGGGCGGGTAGAAGCAACCCTCCGCGGGTAGCTCCCACGAAGGCTGCCAAAGGCGAGCGCCCTCCGCCACGCCTTGCGCCACGAGGTCGTGGATGCGCTCCAGCTGCGCGCGATCGACGATGGCTCCCATGTCCACCGCCTTGTCCAGGGGCGAGCCGGCGCGCAAGGTCTCCATGCGCGCACGCAGCTTGTCCAGCAAGGCCTCCGCGATGCCCTCCTGCACCAGCAGCCGCGAGCCGGCGCAGCAGACCTGACCCTGGTTGAACCAGATGGCGTCGACCACCCCCTCCACCACGGAGTCCAGGTCGGCGTCGGGAAAGACGATGAAGGGGCTCTTGCCGCCCAATTCGAGGGTCAGCTTCTTGCCCGTGCCGGCGGTGGCCAGCCGGATCTGCCGCCCGACCTCGGTGGAGCCGGTGAAGGCGATCTTGTCGATGCCACCATGATCGACCAGCAACCGGCCCGTTTCTCCGTCTCCGGTCACCAGGTTGAAGACCCCTGGCGGCAACCCGGCCTGGCGGCTGATCTCGGCGAAGAGGAGGGCGCTCAACGGCGTGAACTCCGCCGGCTTCAGGACGACGGTGTTGCCGGCCGCGAGGGCCGGCGCGACCTTCCAAGCCACCATCAGCAGGGGGAAGTTCCAGGGAATGATCTGCCCCACCACACCCAAAGGCTGGAAGCCGGGGAACTCGACGCCCAGGAGCTGGGCCCAGCCGGCATGGTGGTAGAAGTGGCGAGCCGCCAGGGGAATGTCCAGGTCGCGGGTCTCGCGGAGGGGCTTGCCGTTGTCCAGACTCTCCAGCACGGCCAGGAGCCGCGCGTGCTTCTGGATCTCCCGCGCCAGGGCATAGAGGTGTCGGGCGCGGACGTGATCCGTGAGGGCCGCCCATCCAGGCTGGGCGGCGCGGGCGGCAGCCACCGCCGCGTCCACGTCGGCGGCGCCCCCCTGGGCGACCTCGGCGAGATGCGCGCCCGTGGCCGGATCCGCCGTGCCGAAGCTCCGGCCGTCGACGGACGCCTGCCAGGCCCCGTCGATCCAATGCCCGAAATGGCCGCCATGAGCGCGGATCCAGTCCAGGGCGGGGCCGCTCCCCTCCGGCGCCGGGCCATAGGCCATCGTGGCGAAGATCTCGGCGATGCTGCTGCTCATGGCGTCTCTGCCCCTGTTCGGATGATCAGGTCGGGCTTGCGGGCCGCGCGGGGCGACCGTCGGGCGCAACGCCGGCGGATCGCAGCGCCGTCGGGACCGGCGGGTCAGACCATCGGATGCCGTTGATCGGCCGAATAGCGCCCCGTGGCGGCATGCTCAAGCTGCCGCTCGATGTCGCTCAGCAGGCCGCTGGCGCCAAAACGGAACCGCTCCGGCTGCAGCCAATCCCCACCCAACTCCTCTTTCATCAAGATGAGCCAGTCCAGGGATTGCTTTGCCGTGCGGATGCCGCCGGCAGGTTTGAAGCCCACCCCGAAGCCTGTCGCGGCCTGGTAGGCGCGGATCTGGCGGGCCATCACCAGGCCGACCGGCAGGGTGGCATTGACCGCCTCCTTGCCTGTGGAGGTCTTGATGAAGTCAGCCCCGGCCATCATCGCCACCCAGCTGGCCCGGGCGACGTTGGCCAGCGTGCCGAGCTCGCCGGTGCCAAGGATGACCTTGAGATGCGCCGACCCAGCGGCCTCTCGGAAGGTGCGCACCTCGGCATACAGGGCCTGCCAGCGGCCGGTGAGCACCTCGGCGCGCGTGATGACCACGTCGATTTCCGCCGCGCCGGCGTCCACCGAGGCCTGCACTTCCCGGACGCGCTCGGCCAGCGGGCTGAGGCCGGCGGGGAATCCCGTGGAGACAGCCGCGACCGGGATGCCGGATCCGCGCAAGGCGTCCACCGCCTCGGCCACGTAGGCGTGGTAGACGCAGACCGCTCCCACCCGGATGCCCAAGGTCGCCACACCCAAGGCCTCCAGGAGATCCCGGCGCACCGGCTGCCGCGCCTTGGCGCAGAGCCGCCGCACGTTGCCGGGTGTGTCGTCGCCGCCAAGGGTGGTCAGGTCGATGCAGGTGATGGCCCGAAGCAGCCAGGCCGCCTGCCAGGCCTGCTTGACCGTGCGCCGCCCCGGAAGACTGGACGCCCGGCGCTCGGCGGCGCTGCGGTTGACCCGGATGGCGGTCAGGCGCGCGAGGTCGAGCGGCATGCCGGCGTTGCGAGGCTGATCGAGGGTCATGGCCGGCGGAGCATGCGCAGACCGGCACGGGAAGTCAAGCGAACCGGGATCGCCAGCGCTAACCCCGCAGCAGCCGCGCCGCCGCCACCATCGCCTCCAGCTTCCGCCGAGCGACCTCCTGCGCGTTCATCGGTCGGCTGGCAAAGGTGGCGAAACCGCAGTCGGGATTCAGCCAGAGTCGCTCGGGCGGCAACCAGGCGAGCGCCTCGCGGGCCCGGGCGACGATGGCATCCACAGACTCCAGTTCCGGCGTGCGTGGGTTGACCACGCCCAGGCCCAGTTCCTTACCGCCGCGGATGGCGTCATCCTCCAGCAGGCTGGACAGCTCCCCGGCGCGCGGGGTGGCGAACTCCAGCACCAGTTGGTCCACGTCAAGGCGCGCCAGCCAGGGCGCCAGCGGATGGTAGGCGCCCGCCAGCAATGTCTCCTCCTTGACGCTCCAGTTCCCGCGGCAGACATGAAGGCCGATGCGCGGCCTGACGGCGCGGCGCCGCAGAGGAGCCAGTACGCGGTTGATCAGGCTGACGGCCCAGTCCAGCTCCTCGCGCGGGTCGGCGCGGCTGGCCAAGGCGGCGCACATGAAGGTGCGCGTGCCGCCGGGGTTGAAGGCCACCTCGGTGAGCACCGGCTCGTCCAGCTGGATGAAGGCCGCGCCGGCGTCGGCCAGGGCCAGGATCTCTGCGGACAACAGGTCGCAGACGTCGTCGGCCAGGGCTTCCTTGTCGGCGTAGGCGGCGCCGCTGAGCTCCTTCAACCACATGGCCCGGGTGAGGAGGTAGGGCCCAGGCAGGGGCACCTTCACCGGGCGGTCGCTGCATCCCTGGACGAAACGCAGTTCGTCCAGGGCCAGCGGGGCGCGCGGGGAGATGCGGCCTACGCAGGTGGGGCTGAAGATGGCGTAGGCCGGCACGTCGAGGCTCTCCAGGAGGCGCTCGAAGCCAGCACGATCCTCCACCACCTCCAGCATCTCGGCCAGGCTCATCAGGCGAACGCCCTCGAGCCGATCGGCGACGAAGCTGTAGAAGTTGTCCCGCCGCTGCTCGCCGTCGGTCACCACGTCGATGCCCACCGCTTCCTGGACGGCCAGCCAGTCGCGGACCGCCTGGTCCTCGACCTCCCGCAGACCCTCGGGCGCCAGGCGGCCCGCGGCCACGTCGCGACGCGCGCGCTGCAGGCGCGGCGGGCGCGGCCAGGAGCCGACGGTTGAGGTGGGGAACAAGGGAAGCGCCCGCGAATCGACGGCGCCCGTGACGACCGAAGCCGAACGCGTCACGTCGGCGATGGCGGGTTGGTTCACCGGTCCCCCCAGAAGCCTGAAGCTTCCGCCGCTTCCTTCAACTGGCCGAATCCCGTGGTACGACCGGGCTCCCAGCGCCGGAGCCCCTCCAGATCCATCATCTCCTTGTGCTCGGGATTGTCGTAGTCCATCTTGAAGAGGGTGGCCAGCCATCGCGCTTCCTGGTCGGCCGGTAGGTCGGCACGGACGGTGAAGACGCAATGGTCGAAGGGCTCGGTGGTGGCCAGCACGCCGATGCGCGCCGGGTCGGCCGTGCCATCGGCTGCCCAGCGCTGCCAGTTCAGGTCCAACACGCAGGCTGCGTCGGCGCGGCCGGACAGCAGGTCGTTCAAGGCCTCCTGCTCGCCGCCAACGTGGTCGCCGTGCTTGCCCACCAGGAGGTCATGGCGGCGGACCGTGAAGTCTCGTCCCTGTTCCAGCCCCGCCCGCCGCAGCAGGTTCAGGGGGATGAGGGTCGCCTGCGGAGAGTCAAGGGCCCCGACGGCGACGGTGCGGCCGCGCAGGTCCGCCGGCGACGCGATGCCGGCGTCCCGGCGCACGAGGATGTGGCTGACCCGATCGCGGTCCGTGTCCCGCATCGCGATGGCCCGGCAACCGTCGCCGCTACGCCGCTGGGCATCAAGCCAGGCCAGGGGCGAGTTCCAGGCGATGTCCACGTCGCCGCGCAAGAGGGCATCCTGAAGCAGCTCGTAGTTGCTGTAGAGCACGTAATCGATGGGGCAGCCGTCCGCGGCGAAGAAGTCCTTGATGATGTCCCAGATGGTCACGACCCGCGGGTCGTAGGCCACGGCGCCGACGATGGTCATGGAGTCCTCCATCAGAACAGCGGCATGCCGCAGAGCGCCTTGCCGATGAAGTCGTGCAGGACGTCCGAGGTTGGGGCCATGACCGAGGCGGCGCGGGCGTCGCGGAAGTTGCGCTCGACGGCCAGGTGCTTGGAGAACGCCGCCCCGCCGCAGGCCTGCATCGCCAGATCGGTCACCTCCATGGCCGCGCCGGAGGCGGAGGGCTTGCTGGAGAGGACGGCCAGCATGGCGTCCGGCGCGCCGGCCTCGACCTTGTCCAGGACCATTGCCAGGTGGGCCCTGCTCTTGTCGGTGGCCACGCGCATGCGCGCCAGGCGCTCCCGCAGGTTGGGGAAGTCGGCCAGCCTGCTGTCCAGGTGAGCGAAGCTCTGGCCGGTGAGATGCGTCGTGGTGCCCTGCACGGCGGCCTCGGCGATGCCGGTGGAGATGCCGGCGTTGCCCAGGGCGAACCAGGGCAGGATCTCCATCATCCGCGGGAAGCCGCCACCCTGTGTGGACAGTGCCCGCGCGCCCGGAATGGCCACGTCGGTGAGGGCCATCGGCGAGGAGGCGTTGCCGCGCATGCCCATGCTCTGCCAGGGTCCGGCGACGCTCATGCCGGGAGCGCCCTTGGGCACATAGAACAGCATGGTGTCGGTAGGCCCGCTGGATTCCGGCGATCGGGCGGAGACCACATAGCCGTCGGCATGGCCGGCTGAGGTCACCCAGCTCTTGTCGGCGCTGACGGTCACGCCGTCGCCGGCGACCCTGGCCTGGGACATCGGGGCCCAGAAATGGGAACTGTTTCGACACCGCCGGCCGATTGCACAGCATCGTCGCGGAGATCACCAACACCCCCTGGGGCGAGCGCCATAGCTATGTGCTGCCGCTGCGCACCGCCAGCCACCATGGCACCGGCGGGCGCGTTCATGCGTGGGCCTTCGACAAGATTTTCCACGTCTCGCCCTTCCTGCCGATGGACTTGCGCTACGACTGGCGTTTCGAGGAGCCGGGCGAACATCTGCGGGTGCACATGGACGTGGCGGATGGCCAGGGCTCGATCTTCGATGCAACCCTGGTGCTGGAACGGCGTGCAGTCGATGGCGCCGCCCTCACACGGTTTCTGCTGAACTATCCTGCGTTGACCGCCCAGGTGGCGTTGAAGATCTACTGGAACGCGCTCCTGATCCGGCTCAAACGCAACCCCTTCCACGACCACCCGCAGACCTCCAAGGCCGACCGTCGATGACCGAGCACACCCTGGCTGCCGACCGCACGCCCACCCCGACCACGCTGGCGGAGATCAGCGGCCCGTTCTTCAAGCGCCGGTTGCTGGCGCAACTGACGCGATTGCGCCGCGGCCACCTGACGCTGGTCGATGGCAGCGAGCGGTATGACTTTGGCAATGTCGGGCGCGACGAAGGCCTGCGCGCGACGGTGCGCGTCAACAATGTCGAGGTCTATCGCCAGATGGCACTCGGCGGCAGCGTCGGCACCGCCGAGGCGTACATGGACCACGCCTGGGACTGCGAGGACCTCACCACGCTGATCCGCATCATGGTGCGCAACCGCGAGGTCCTGGACGGCATGGAAGGCGGCCTGGCGCGCCTGGCGACCAGCGCGCTGCGCCTGTGGCACAGCCGCCGCCGCAATACGAAGAGCGGCAGCCGCCGCAACATCGCCGCGCACTACGACCTGGGCAACGATTTCTTCCAGCTCTTCCTCGACGAATCGCTGATGTATTCGAGCGCGATCTACGTCGACCCCGCCGAGTCCCTGGAGACCGCCCAGCGGCGCCGGCTGGAGCGCATCTGTACCAAGCTCGAGCTGAAGCCCGGCCAGCGGGTGGTCGAGATCGGTACCGGCTGGGGCGGGTTTGCGATCCACGCGGCGCGCGAGCACGGCGTCCACGTCACCACCACCACGATCTCCCAGCGCCAGTACGATCTGGCGCGCGAGCGCGTGGCACGCGCCGGCGTGGCCGATCGCGTGACCCTGCTGCTGGAGGACTACCGCGACCTGAAGGGGCGCTACGACAAGCTGGTATCGATCGAGATGATCGAGGCGATCGGCCACCAGTACCTCGACACCTATTTCGGCAAGGTCTCGTCGCTGCTGGAGGATCATGGTGCCGCGCTGATCCAGGCGATCACCATCGAGGATCACCGCTACCAGCGCGCGCTGACCGATATCGATTTCATCAAGCGCTACATCTTCCCGGGCAGCTTCATTCCGTCCAACGCGGCCATGCTCGGCGCAGTGGCGCGCAGCAGCGACCTGCGCCTGACCCACCTGGAGGACATCGGGCCCAGCTACGCGCTGACCTTGCGCGCCTGGCGCGAGCGCTTCATGGCGACGTTGCCGCA
>JBGAUA010000180.1:0-6968 GCA_044228875.1 Anaerolineae bacterium | reverse complement strand
CGCCGCAGCCGTCGCGGTCGATCAGCAACGACCTGTCCGGGCCGAGCGCCGGCAGCCGGATGAGCATGCCGGCGGGCGTATCGAAGGCCTGCGCCAGGCCGGCCGTCGTCAGCGTCGGCTTGCCGCCCTCGGGCCGGGCGGTGGCGGCCAAGGCGGTCGGCGCCGCGGCCATGTCGGAAGCGAAGCCACCCGGATCGAGCAGCAGCAAGGTGCCCAGGGCGAGCGACCCGGCGCCGAGCAGCAAGGGACGCAGGTAGCCGATCGGTTGGCCGAGGCGCGCAAGGTCCGCCCGGTCATCGTGCGCCGCTGCCGGCGCGTCGCCGCTCGTCGGCAGCGCGCTCAGGATGCGCGACTCGAGCTGGCGGCGGAAGGCGGCGTCCGGTCGCGCCGCGCGACGCGCGCCGAAGAGGCGTTCCACCAACACGGCCTGCCCCGCCGCCGCGTCGCCCAGGTCGACAGCCAGACGGGCGAGCGGCACGCCGGTAGAGCGGGCGGCGATGGCCGCGTCGCCGCGCTCAGCGGCCCGACCGCAGGCCAGGCGATTGAGAAAGCTCGTGCTCAAGGGGTGGCCTCCGCCGGCAGCGTGTCCACGGCCGACAGCTCCTGGGCGATGCGTGCGGCATGGCGCAGGGCGCGGTGCTGGATCACCTTGAGGTTGCCCGGGCTCACACCCAGCTCGGCGGCGCAATCGGCCACCGAGCGGCCTTCGAGGAAGCGCAGGTTGAGCACCGCCCGCTCCCGCTCGCCGAGGCGCGCCAGGACGGCCTGCCCGAGGTCGGAGCCCGTGCATGCAGCCGGCGGTTCGGCGTCCGCACCCGCCAGGGCCATGGGGTCGCCGTCGGCGGTCCGGCCGCCCGGCATCCGGTCCAGGGACAGGCTGGGAAGGCTGGCGCGCTCGCGCCAGCGGTCGCGCAGGACGTTGCGGCAGATGGCGTAGAGCCAGGTCCGGAGGCTCGAATCGCCGCGGAATCCCGGCAGGGCGCGCACCAGCCGCAGGAAGACCTCGCTGGTCGCGTCCTCCGCCTCCTGCCGATCGCCGAGCTGGTTGAAGGCGTAGCCGTAGACCTCGTCCACGTAGCGGCGGTAGATCTGGGCCACGGCGGTCTTGTCCCCGCCGCGGGCGCGCGCCAGCAGGGCGGCTTCGCCGCTGCCCGAGGCGACAGGGACGACGCCCGGCGCGACCGTGGCCGCGCCCTGCGCCGCCGACAGGCCTTGGGGGCCCATGCGTAGGGGGATGAGCTTCATGGGAGGATGGACCTGAGAGGGTTACACGATAGGCGGGCCGGTGGGGAAGGGCAAACGGGCAACAGGATGCCAGCACCCATCCGGACGGATGCCTTTGGCGCGTGGACCCTACGTGCTCACGGCACGGCCACTGCGCCGGCCCGTCCCTCCACCGCCACCATCGTCTCCAGGGCGCGGCGCAGCTCCGGCAGCCAGCGCTCCGGGCGGCCGTGCAGCTGCAGCGACACCTGGTGGTTGCCCAGGCGCGCGGACGGATCCAGCTTGTACTTCAGCTCGACGCGCCGGATCTGGTGGCTCGCCGGCCAGCGTACGACCGCCCAATCCCCTTCCTTGGCCACCGAGCGGGCACCGGCCAGATGGGCCAGGACCCGCAGCCACAGGACGTCGAGCAGGCAGCTCACCTCCCAAGGCGGCATGCCGAATCGGTCGCGCAGCTCCGCTTCGATCTCGCGCACGGCTTCAGGGCTGGTGGCCGTCGCCATGCGCCGGTACAGGCGGGTGCGTTCGCGCATCTCCGGCACATAGGGCTCGGGGAGGAAGGCGTCCACCGGCAGGTCGACCGTGGGCAGTCCGCCGGGATCGATCTCGGCCAGCTCCTCCGCCACCCGGTCGCCGGCTCCATCGGCCGCGCCCGGTTGGTCGGCGCGCAGCTTCTTGATCGCTTCAGCCAGCAGGCGGGTGTAGAGGTCCAGACCGATCGCGGCCACCTGCCCATGCTGCCGGGCGCCCAGGATCTCGCCCGCACCGCGGATCTCCAGGTCGCGCATGGCGATGCCGAAGCCGGTGCCCAGCCGGCCGGTCTCCACGATGGTCTCCAGGCGCAGGCGGGCGTCCTCCGGCAGCTCGTAGTTCGCCGGATGCAGGAAGTAGGCGTAGGCGCGCTGGCTGGAGCGTCCCACACGGCCGCGCAGCTGATGCAGCTGGGCCAGACCGAAGCGCTCCGCGTGCTCCACGATCAGGGTGTTGGCGTTGGGGATGTCCAGCCCGCTCTCGATGATGCTCGTGCAGACCAGGATGTCCACGCGCATGCCGACGAAGTCCAGCATGGCCTCGGCCAGCTCCTCCTGGTGCATCTGGCCGTGGGCGATGCCCAGGCGCGCTTCGGGCACCAGCTTCGTCAGCTTCTGGGCGATCATCTCGATGCCCTGCACGCGGTTGTAGACATAGAAGACCTGGCCGCGCCGGGCCAGCTCGCGACGGATGGCCTGCTGCACCTGGGCATCGTCGTAGGCACCCACGTGGGTGATGACCGGCAGGCGCTCCTCCGGCGGGGTGTCGATGGTCGTCAGGTCGCGGAGGCCGGTCAGCGCCATGTGCATGGTGCGAGGGATGGGCGTGGCGGTGAGGGTCAGGGTGTCGACCCCGTCGCGCAGCTGCCGCAGCCGCTCCTTGTGCTTCACCCCGAAGCGATGCTCCTCGTCGATGATCAGGAGGCCCAGGTCGTGGAAGCGCACGTCCTCCGAAAGCAGCCGGTGGGTGCCGATGACGATGTCGATTTCGCGAGCGGCAAGCCGATCGAGGATCTCCGACTGCTGGCGCGGCGTGCGCAGGCGGGAGAGCATCTCCACCCGCACCGGAAAGGGGCGCATGCGGCGGCTGAAGGTCTCGAGATGCTGCTGGGCAAGCACCGTGGTGGGCGCCAGGATGGCCACCTGCTTGCCGCCCATCACCGCCTTGAACGCCGCCCTCAGGGCGACCTCCGTCTTGCCGAAACCCACGTCGCCGACCACCAGCCGGTCCATGGGCCGCTCGCTCTCCATGTCCGCCTTCACCGCCTCGATGGCTTTCAACTGGTCGTCTGTTTCCACGTAGGGAAAGGCGGCCTCCAGCTCCGCCTGCCAGGTGGTGTCGGAGGCGAAGGCCGCTCGGCTGGCGGTCTCGCGGCGGGCATAGAGCTCCAGGATCTCGCGGGCGATGTCCTCCACCGCGCGGCGAGCTCGCTTCTTGGCCTTCTCCCAGTCCGCCGTCCCCAAGCGGGTGATCGCCGGCTCCACCTCGCCGGCGCCCACATAGCGCGCGATGCGGTCGGCCTGGTGCGTGGGGACGAAGAGGGTGTCGCCGGACGAATACTCCAGCTTGAGGTAGTCGCGCTCCACCTCGCCCACCGCCATCCGTTCGAGGCCTCGGAAGACGCCGATGCCGTGCTCGATGTGCACGACGTAGTCGCCGGGATGCAGTTCGGCGAAGTAATCCGGTCGGCGTCCGGGGTCGGCGGCGCGGCGCTGGCGGCGGCGATGCGGCATGCGCCAGCCGAAGATCTCGCCGTCGGTGACCACGCCGCGCGATCCCTCAGGGTCGCGCAGCAGCCAGCCGGCTCCCAGAGCCCCGTGGACCAGGGCGATCTGTCCGGCGCCGGGCGGGGCGTCGAGGCGCGCGGTCGGCGCAATGGTCAGTCCGGCCTCCAGCAGGAGCTCCGCCAGCCGGGGCGCCTGTCGGCTGACCACCACCAGGGCGGCGCCATCCTGCGCCTGCTCCACCAGGTCGAGCATGGCGTCCTCCACCCGCCCGGCCCAGGTTTGTGGCCGCTCGGCGATGTGGCTCCAGACCGTGTCGCGCGCGCCGGGATCCGGGCCCAGGTCCAGCTGCAAGGGAGCCATCCGCTCGGCCTGTGGTCCAGCAAGGTCGCTCCCCCAGGATGCAGCAAGGGCCCGAAGTGCTCGATGCCATCGAAGGTCCGCCCGTCCTCCAGGGCCTGTCGCTGGCGGTTCATGGCGCTCTGGGCCAGCGGATGCAGCCAGCGCAGGTCCACGTCGGCCAAGGCCGCCGCGGCCCGGGGCCCGTGAACCGCCAGAGCTTCTGCCGCCGGCCCGAGGTCCAGTTCGGCCAGACTCTCGCGGGAGCGCTGGCTGTTGCGGTCGAAGGCGCGGATGGACTCCACCTCGTCCCCGAACCACTCAAGACGGACGGGATGCCCCAGGGCGGGCGGGAAGATGTCGATGATGCCGCCGCGCCGCGCCATCTGCCCGGGTTCGCCGACCGTGGGAACACTCTGGTAGCCGAGGCGCTCCAGGCTGCGCGCCAGGTCGGTCAACTGCACCCGATCACCGGGCCTCAGACGGCGGCTGTCGGCCCGGAAGTCCTCCGCGGAGAGGGTGCAGAGGAGCAGGCTGCGCAGCGGTGCCACGACAAGGGGAGCGGATCCCGGCTGCGGATCGCGTTCCCAGCGCGCCAGGGCGCCGAGCGTGGCCAGCCGCAGCTCGCGGGTGGTGGGGTCCCAGGGAATGCGCTCGAAGGGCAGCGCGTCGGGTGCGGGAAAGACGTGGACCCGGTCGGGCGCGGCCAACAGGGCCTGCAGGGCGTCGCCCAGGGCCCTGGCCTCGTCGGGCTGCTCGACCACCCAGAGCATGGGACGGTCCAGCCGGTCCGCGAGGGCGGCGGCCACCGCCGTGCGCAGCGGCTCCGGAATACCCACCGGCGCCCCCGGTATGCGGCCGGCGCGCAGCGTGGCCAGCAGCTCCGAGAAGGCGGGCAGCCCCTGGATCCAGGGGAGGAGGCCGTGAAGGCTGGTTGCGTGCATGGGGCTGATCCCGGTTGCTCCTGGAAGGTCGAGGGGGAACCGGAGAACGATAGCACGTCGCGGAGACGCTGGGCGCGGCGGTTCAGCGCAGGTGGCGCTCGATGCGGCTGTCCGGAACCAACCAGATGATGGCGACCAGAACGTACAGGGCGCAGGACCACAGGGGTTGACCGACCGCCAGCACGATGGCGAGGGCATAGAGCACCAGCGAAAGCCTGCCCTTGGCGTCGGCGCCGATGGCCCTTGCCAACACCGAGTCCTGAGGGTGCCGGGCGAGCAGCGTGCGCACCAGCAGGTAGTAGGCCGCGCCGGCCAGCAGCAGAACCGTGCCGTAGAATGCAACCGGCCAGCCGGAGAAGCCGCTGTCGCCCATCCAGGCGGTGGCGAAGGGCACCAGCGACAGCCAGAACAGAAGGTGCAGGTTGGCCCACAACACGCGACCGTCCACCACCCGCACGGCCTGGAACAGGTGGTGGTGGTTGTTCCAGTAGATGCCGACGAAGATGAAGCTGAGACCGTAGCCCAGGAAGGTGGGGATGAGCTGTCGCAGCGCGGCGAGGCTGTCGCCTTCGGGGGCGTGCAGCTCCAGCACCATGATGGTGATGATGATGGCCAGCACGCCGTCGCTGAACGCCTCAAGCCGGGACTTGGTCATGGTCAGGGCGCTGCGCGTCCGGAAGGACCACCCTCGCCCTCGCGCAGGGTGATCACCGCGTCCACCGCGTCGAAAGGCCCGAAGGCCTCCGTTTCACCGGTCGGCCAGCGGACCGTCACGGAGGGGATGCGCGACAGCTCCCCAAGGCCAAGGTGGACGCGAGGGTCGTTTGAAGCCAGGTAGCCGTAGGCCGCCTGGACCTCCCGCGTCAGGGTCCGCCCGCCCAGGTCCACCGTCAGCCTCGCGCCGTAGGCGTCGCGGCCGTGGCGCTCCAGCACCCGCAGCGCGGCCCAGTGGCGCTCCTCCGGCCCGATGTTGCGCAGCAGCTGCGCCGGTCCGTCGCGGTTGACGATCAGGATGTCCACCCGCCCGTCATCGTCCACGTCGCCGAAGGCGGCGGCGCGGCTGGTGGAGACGAGGGGGGGCTCGGTGCCGCCCTGCGGCGACACCTGTCGGAAGCGCTGCTCGGGCGTCCCGCGGAACAGCAGCTTGGCCTCGGCGTAGGGGTCCGACCCTTGCGCGGTCTGGGTATGTTGGGTGACCCGGCCGTTGGCCAGGAAGAGGTCCAGCCAACCGTCGTTGTCCAGGTCCAGAAGGCCTGTCCCGAAGCGGGTGAAGGCCGGAGAAGCCTCCGCGAGGCCCCAGCGCGCGGTCTCGAAGCCGAAGTAGCTGCCCTGGTTGATGAAGAGCGAATCCCGTTCGGCGTGGAGGTTGACCACCAGCAGGTCCAGGTCGCCGTCGTCGTCCAGATCGGTCGCCGCGGTGCCCATGCCGGCCTTGGCCTGACCCTCCTCGTCCACCGCCACGCCGCGCTTGGGGGCCTCGTCCACCAGCGCCATGCCTTCGCGGTTCATCCACAACTGGTTGGGCAGGCCGTCGTTGGCCACGAAGATGTCGGGCCAGCCGTCGTCGTTGAAGTCGCCGGGCGCCACGCCCAGGCCGTTGCCGAAGACCGCGCCCAGTCCGAGCTCCAGTGACGCGTCGCTGAAGCGCCCTTCGCCCTCGTTGCGGTAGAGAAGGTCCTGCTGCGGCTGGTTGTAGCTGCGCGGACCGCAGTAGTCCGGGATTCCGCCCGAGGTGAAGCATTCGCGGTCCGATTGGACGGACCACAACAGGTAGCGGCTGATGTAGAGGTCAAGATCGCCATCGCGATCCAGATCCAGCCAGGCGGCGCTGGCGTTCCATCCCTCGGCGCCCAACCCTGCTTCCAGGGTGACATCGGCGAAGCGCCCGCCACCCTCATTGCGCAGCAGGGTGTTGCGGCCGACGTTGGTGACGAAGAGGTCCACATCGCCGTCGTTGTCGTAGTCGCCGGCGGCGACGCCGGCGCCGTAGCCGCGATCATCGGCGCCGCTGCCCGCGCTGACATCCGTGAAGCGCCCGCCGCCTTCGTTGCGGAAGAGCTGGTTGCCGGGGCGATCGGAGGCCGCCGCGCGCAGCGCGCCCGACTGCACCAGGTAGGCGTCCAGATCGCCGTCGCCGTCCATGTCGAACAGGGCGCCGCCGCCGACCATGATCTCCGGGAACAGAGGGCGGTCGAGATCTTCGCCG
>JBGAUA010000017.1:0-35206 GCA_044228875.1 Anaerolineae bacterium | reverse complement strand
GCGTCTGGGCGACCTGGCGGCGGTCGGGCGGGCGCTGACCGACGCCTACGGCCTGTTGGCGCCTGGAGCCGGCGACGCGGCCGCGCCGACCATCGGCGACGCGTTCGCGCGGGCCGGCCTTGCCGACAGCCTGTCGCCCTTGGTGCTGGACATGGTGGAGCGG
Source organism: Anaerolineae bacterium (assembly GCA_044228875.1). Lineage (GTDB taxonomy): Bacteria > Chloroflexota > Anaerolineae > Epilineales > Epilineaceae > Epilinea. Next base: position 35,043 of record JBGAUA010000017.1, on the reverse strand, counting down.
GTCTCCGAGCCTTCGCTGCGCAGCGAAGCCGCGGTGGTCACGGACCTGCTGCTGGAAGACCTTGGCCGGGTCGAGTCCGCGGTGGACACCCAGCTGAGCGCCTACGGCGCCGCCCTCCGCGGACCGGATGGGACGGGCCTGCCGGTCCTCATCCGCGTCCTGAGCCTCACCGACACCAGCGGCGCGGAGGTGAGCCCGGTCGCGGGCGTCAACGGCCAGGTGCTGCTCGACGCGGTCGTTCCCACGCCGTCATCGACCGTGACCCTCATGCGGCCGACGGCGACGGCCGAACCGGCCGCCGGCTCAGTAGTGGCGACAGGAACGGCCGATGCCGCTGCCGGGTCGGGCGCCGATCGGACACCCGGAGGCGCCGGCGTCGTCCTGATCGCGACGGCCGTGCTCATCCTCGCCTTGGCGGGTACCTGGGCGGTCGCTCGTGGCAACGGCGGCGACGAGGCGGAGTCGGCCTAGGCCAGGCGCCGACTCCGCCCCATCGCGCCGATCAGGACGGTCCGGCTGCGCCCCGGTCGGCGATCAGCTGGGCCAGGAGCCCGGCGTCCTTGGGCAGCAGGGTGATCTTGGCGCCGCTGGCCGCGATACGCTGGGTCTCAAGCACCTCGAACAGCGCGTCCGACACGTCGGCGTCGCGCGAGACCTCGGCCAGGGCCTGGCCGACGATCAAGGGTCGGACCGCCGCCGCCTTGGCGAACTCCACCGCCGCCTGGCGCTCGGCGCTGCTGGCGATGATGCTGACCTGGTTCGCGCCGTCCTGCTTGATGGCGCTCGTCACCTGACGGAGCCGGTTGACCACCTTGCTCTCGATCTGGCGGATCATGTCGTGGTCCCGGAAGTGCACCTTGCGCACGTAGACCGACCCCAGCTTGTAGCCCCATTCGTGGCTCTTGGGCGAGACCTCCAGGCGCACGGTATGGCTCATGGTATGGCGGTTGACCAGCATGCCCGCCAGCGGCAGGTTGCTGAGGCAGCGCACCGCCGAATTGCTGACGTTGGCCGCCAGGGACCCGCGCGGGTCGGTGTTCTTGAAGAGGTAGGCCACCGGGTCGGAGATGAACATCTCGTACCAGATGCCGATGCCCATCGGGGCGCCTTCCTCGGAATTCACCGCCTGGCTGCGGAGGTACTGCTGGTCCAGGCGCATGTCCAGCTCATAGCGCTGCCCCAGCCAGTTGACGAAGAATGCCTGCCAGCCCAGCTTGGGCAGCAGGAGGTGCAGGCCGGGCTCGTCGATGACGGCGAGCACCTTGCCGAAGAGCACGTAGACGTAGCAGCGGCGCTCGGGAACTATGGCGTAGAGCCCGCCCAAGCGGAGCACGAAGAGCGCCGCCGGCACCAGGATGAAACTGCCCAGGAAGGCCAGGCCGAAGCCGAGGATGAAGTTCATGACCGCGACTCCATGACGATGCTGCCGGCCTTGTCGAGCAAGGTCAGCCGGACGTTGCGCAGGTAGGTGCCCAGGGCCGCCGGGTCCGCCTGCTTGAGGGTACGCAGCTGGTCGGCCAGCTTCACCAAAGGCTCGACCTCGGCCTGGGCCTTCAAGGTCTCGATCTCCACCGACCGCTTGGACAGCACGATCTTCTGGTCCGCCGAAGCCTGGGCCAGGCTGATGTCGCTGGACACCTGGTTGTAGGCCGTGTTGATGGCCGCCAGAGCCGACTCCACCTCCGCGGGCGGGTCGATCCCGGTGATCAGCGACGCGTCGAGAACCACGCCGTAGCGGGCCGCCGACGACAGGCATTCGGTGTCCATGTGTTCGTTGAGATCCCGCAGGTTCTTGCGGATGTCGTTGATGGAGATGCCGGTGACGATGGTGGCGTCCGGTGTGCCTTCGATCACCGGCAGCGAGGGATCCAGCGGCGGCGCCTCGAAGTTGGCGATGCGCTCTCGCAGGACGGCCACGAAGTAACCCATGACATGGGCCAAAGGGTCCTTGACCCCGAAGAGGTAGGCGTAGAGGTTGCGGTCGGAGACCCGAAAGCGAATCTGCCCGGTCAGGCCGACGTTCAGCTGGTCCTTGGTGACCGCGTCAAGGATGGTGCCGTTCTGGTTGGCGGCCGGTACCTGCGGATCCCAAGCCATGTTGACGGTCTCGGTGGCCACGGCCACCTTGAAGACCCGTTCCCAGGGCCACTTGAAGTAGGGGCCGCCGGGCGGGATCACCCGCAGCTGGGGGTAGACGTAGCGCTCGCGATGCTCCGCGGTCAGAGGCTCGGAGATGGGGTCGTCGAGGGTGGTGGCCGTGCCCAGCCGCTGGGCACGGCCGAAGCTGGTCTTCACCGCCCGCTCGTTCTGGTCGACGGTGTAGAGGCCGGCCAGCAGGTAACGCGTAAGGAACCAGGCGATGAAGCCGAAGACGGCGCCTAGGACGAAGGACATGGGCTGACGCTCCTGGTGGGTTGGCGGATAGCAGCGCTGAGGCGGGGCCGAGTTCCTGACGGCGCGCGCATGATGCGGCAAGCGGCGGCGGGAGGCAAGGCGACGCTTTGGCGACGGTGGAACCGGGCAACGGATCCGGCGACGGTCGAGCGCGCGATCCTACGCGCCGCGACGGCAATCGGTAGCAGGCCGGAGTCTGGCAACCATCACGGGAACCCTGTGCCGGCCCGTTCAAGGTCGGTGCCCGCGCCCGCGACGGCCCTGATCCTTCGGAGCCCCGACGCCGGCGTCTTCACCAGTCCGTCGGCCGGTAGTCCTTGAGGAACTGCCCCCACAGATGCTGCCCACGGTTGATGCCGTCGAAGATCGGGTCGCAGATGCGCGCCGCGCCGTCGACGATGTCCAGCGGCGGGTGGAAGCGATGCTCCTGGCGCTTGCGCTCGGCGATGGCGGCGGGATCTTCGTCCGTGACCCAGCCGGTGTCCACGGCGTTCATGTGGATACCGTCTTTGACATAGTCCGGGGCGGAGGTGCGGGTCATCATGTTGAGCGCGGCCTTGGCCATGTTGGTGTGCGGATGCTTGTCCGTCTTGAAGGCGCGGTAGAACTGGCCCTCCATGGCCGACACGTTGACGATGTGCTTGTCCCGCTCCGGCGAGCGCAGCATGAGCGGCTTGAGGCGGGCGTTGAGGATGAAGGGAGCTACCGCGTTCACCAGATGCACTTCCAGGAGCTCCACCGCCGGCACTTCGGCCAGGGACAGGCGCCAGCTGTTCTTGTCGCGGCGGTCCACCTGTTGCTGGTCCTGGTCCAGCAGGCCCTCGGGGAAGAGGTCCGGATCCTGCATTGCGTCCTCGCCGAGGAGCGGCAGCTGGCTCAGGCGGGCGGCGTGCAGGATGCCGGTGGCATGGCCCACCAGTTCTTGCGCCGCCAGCCCCGCCGCCGAATCCTCTCCGCCCGACCGCGGCAGGGCCTGGCGCAGCAGCCCGCTCCGGAAGGCCTCGTCGCCGGCGAGGAAGCTCGCGACCAGGAGGTTGCCGCCGACTCGCGGCGCCAGCTCCTCCGCCATGAGGTGGCGGTAGAAACCCGGTGGCCGGCGCACGGTCTGGCAGGCGTTGTTGAGGATGAAGTCCAGGCGCGGTTCCACCGCGCAGAGCTCCTCGCAGAGCGCTTCCACGCTCGGCGTATGCCGCAGGTCGATGCCGTAGACGGCCAGGCGATCGGCCCATTCCGCGGCGTCGGCCTCCTGGGCGTAGCGTCGCGCCGCATCGCGCGGGAAGCGGGTGAGGACGATGACCCTAGCCCCGGCCCGCAGCAGTTTCACCGCGGCCTGGTAGCCGATCTTCACCCTCGCCCCGGTCACGAGGGCAGCGCGGCCCCTGAGGTCCGCCGTCTGCTCCCGCTTGGCCAGGTTGAAGGCCGCGCAGTCGGGGCAGAGGTGGTCGTAGAAGTGGTGGATGGCCGTGAAGGCGACCTTGCAGACATAGCAGGTGCGCTCCGCCAGCACCTGGCCGACCAGGGCCGCCGCCTCCTCGCCGTCGTCCGCCAGGCCGGCGTACAGCTCCGGCTCCTTCGGGGCGCGCCGGTGCGGCAGCAGCGGCGGCGTCCGGAAGACGGGCTCGGCGCGGGCTTGACGGATGCCGGTCTGCGCCAGCACCGCCTCGTCGCGCGCCCGCTTGTAATCGCGCTCCATGCGCCGCCGCGCCTTGGCCAGGCTGCGCCGGGCCTCGTCGCTCGGGCGGATCACCCGGCCGGCGGCCACCATCAGGCGCTGCATGAGGTCGTAGGGCAGGTCGGCCAGGAGGCCGCGGTCGGCGTCGATGGCCTCCAACAGGTCGGCGGCGTCGGCGAGGCGTTCCTGCAGGCGGCCGGCGTCGGCGCCGATCTGGCCGGTCGGTGCCAAGGCCTGAGGGGCGGCACCCTCGCCGGCCGACGCGCCGCGATCCTCAGGCGGCTCAGGCGGCGCGAGGGCGACGGGCTTCCGATCGCTCACAGACGACCTCGGTCAGCGAGCCAGGCCAGCAGCCGCTCGGGCGCCCAGCAGTTGAGGATGCGATCCGGCTCCGCCCAGGCGCGCCGGGCCACCGCCACGCCGTAATGCAGGTAGTCGAAATGCTCCGGCCGGTGCGCGTCCGTGTTGATGCTGATGAGGCAGCCCGCCTCGAGGGCCCGTCGGGCCAGAACGTCCGACAGGTCCAGCCGCTTGGGGTTGGCGTTGATCTCCAGCGCCACGCCGGATTCCGCTGCCGCCGCCAGCACGGCGTCCAGGTCCAGGTCGGCGCCGGGTCGGTCGGGGATCATGCGGCCGGTAGGATGGGCGATGATGTCGACGTGCGGGTTGCGGATGGCCGCCAGCATGCGCGCTGTCACCTGCTCGCGGCCCTGGCGCAGGGAGACGTGCAGTCCGGCCACGACCAGGTCCAGCTCGGCCAGCGCCGCGTCGCTGAAGTCCAGGCTGCCATCGGCGCGGATCTCGACCTCCGAGCCGTGGAGCAGGCGGATGCGGTCGCCCAACCGGCTCTGAGCGGCACGGAGGGCCTCCCGTTGACGCGGAAGGTCCGCCTCCTTGGGGCCTTGGGTGATGCCCAGGCCGCCGGAATGGTCGGTGATGGCCAGAACCTGGAGACCGCGCGCGACGGCCGCTTCGGCCATCTCCAGGATGCTCGCCTTGCCGTCGCTCCAGTCGCTGTGGTTGTGGAGTGCGCTGACGACCGAGGGCAGCTCGACCAGTCGCGGCAGGCGGCCGGCGCGGGCGGCGGCGATCTCCCCGCGGTCTTCGCGCAGCTCGGGGGCGATGAAGGGCAGGCCCAAGGCCGCGTAGAGCGCCGCCTCGGTGGCGAAACGCAGCTCGCCGCCGTCCACCATGCGCTTGAGGCCGTGTTCGCTCAGGCTGAAGCCCTGCGCCAGGGCGAACTCCCGCAGGGCCACGTTGTGGTCCTTGGAGCCGGTGGCATAGAGCAGGGCGGAGCCGAAGTGCGCCGGCGGATGCACCCAGAGCTGGGCCCGCAGGCCGCTCACCAGCTCGACCGAGGCCTTGACCGGGCCCTGCCCGAGCACCCGGCTCACGTCGGGTCGGTTCACGAAGGCCTGGATAACGGGCGCGGCGTCGTCGGCGGCCGCCAGGATGTCCAGATCGCCAACGGTCTCCCGCCGCCGCCGCAGGCTGCCGGCGCTCTCCACCGCCACCACCCCTGGCAATGCGCGCAGGTCCGCGGCGATGGCTTCGGCGATGGGCAGGGCCGCGCCCAACGGCAGGCGATCGCTGCGCCTGGTTCGGGTTTGCAGGCCGGCCAGGATCCGTGCTTCCGATTTCTCGCCCATGCCCGGCAGATCCCGCAGGCGGCCCGATCTGGCCGCCGCCTCGAGCCCGGCGAGGTCGGTGACCCCGAGCGCTTCCCAGACGAGCTTCACCTTCTTGGGGCCCATGTCCGGCACCTGCAACAGCTCGGCCAGCGCGGGAGGGATCTCTTCGGCGAGCTTCGTGTAGTAACCAAGGCTACCGGTGTCCAGCAGCTCCGCCACCTTGGCGACGATCGCGGCGCCGAAGCCGGGTATGTCGTCCAGGGCGCCTTCGCGGTGTATCGCGCCCAGTTCCCGGCCCAGGCCGCGCACGCTCTCCGCCGCCTTGCGGTAGGCGATCACCTTGAACTTGCTCTCGCCCTTGATCTCCAGGAGGTCGCCGATCCGCTCCAGGATGGCGGCAACGTCGGGGTTGGTCATGGCATCGCCAGCCCGATGCTCACCGGACAATGGTCGCTTCCCGCGGTCTCCGGATGGATGTCCGCCGCGACCACCCGCGGCCAGAGCGCTTCGTCGACGAAGACGTAGTCGATGCGCCAGCCGATGTTGCGCTCGCGGGCGCCGGAGCGGAAGGACCACCAGCTGTAGGCCCCCGTCCGCTCCGGGTTACGGCGGCGAAAGGCGTCCACCCAGCCGGCCTCCGTCAGGCGGTCCATCCAAGCGCATTCTTCAGGCAGGAAGCCGGTCACCTTGCGGTTCTCCCGGGGACGGGCAAGGTCGATCTCGCGGTGGGCCGTGTTCACGTCGCCGCAGAAGACCACGTTGCGACCGGAGGCCCGCAGGCCGCCGACGTAGTCCTGGAAGGCTTCGCAGAAGTCCAGCTTGTAGGGCACGCGAGAGAGGTCGTTCTTGCCGTTGGGGAAGTAGGCCGTCACGAAGTCGAAGTCCGCGAAGCGGGCCGTCAGCGTCCGTCCTTCGTCGTCGAATCGAGACGCGCCCAGGCCTTCGACCACGTCCAGCGGCGCTTCGCGGCTGAGGATCGCCACGCCGCTGTATCCCGCGCGCTGCGCGGGATGCCAATGGCAGTGGTAGCCTTTGGGCAGGCGCAGGTCGTCGTCCAGCTGTTCCGGCCGCGCCTTGATCTCCTGCAGGCCCAGGACGTCCGGCCGGGTGGCGTCGAGCCAGTCGAGGAAGCCCTTGCGCCCCAAGGCGCGGACACCGTTGACGTTCCAGGAGACCAGGCGCAGTTCGGACATGGTGGCGCGCCTCAGGCGAAGGCGGCGAGGATGCCGATGGCCGCGACGCCGGTGACGATGCCGGCCAGCACGTCGTCCAGCATGACGCCCGCGGGCGTGGGCATCTTTCGGTCGATCCACCCGATCGGCCCGGGTTTGGCGATGTCGAAGAGGCGAAAGAGCAGGAAGAGGAGCAGCACGGACCCGAAAGGCGTGGCGAAGAAGGCCGCAGGCCCGCTGGCTCGGGTCGCCGGAACGGCCAGTGCCGGTAGGGCGCGGCCCGCGGTGAGCACGGCCGCCGCGGCCAGCATGCCCGCGACCTCATCGACGACCACCTCGGAAGGGTCATGTTGTCCCCTGTCGGCGGTGTAGGACGCGACCGCGCTCCGGCCGATCCAGAGCGCGACGGTGGACGCCGCGGCCCAGGCCCAGAAGGACAGACGGCCCCATCCGGCCCAGATGACCGCGGCCGTTGCCGCCGAGCCCCAGGTGCCGGGCGCCGGGCGCAGACGACCGAGCCCGCCGCCGATTGCCACGGCGGCCAGGACGCGCCGCAGACGATCCGGTCGGGTGGAGGTCACAGGCGACCCGCCGTGATCCAGCCGGCCGGGCTCCCGGCTCGGCTCAGCCGCCGCCAAACAGGGCCTTGGCATACTCGCGCCGCATCACCGCGATGTTGTTGATGGAGATGCCCTTGGGGCAGACCGCTTCGCATTCACCGTGGTTGGAGCAATCGCCGAAGCCCTCGGCATCCATTCGCTCGACCATGCGCAGCGCCCGGCGGGCGCGTTCGGGCGCGCCCTGCGGCAGATGGGTGAACTGGGCGATCTTGGCCGCGGTGAAGAGCGAGGCCGACGCGTTGGGGCAGGCCGCGACGCAGGCCGCGCAGCCGATGCAGGAGGCGGCGTCCATCGCCGCGTCCGCATCGGGCTTGGCGACCTTCAGGTCGTTGGCCTCGCCCGCGGAGCCGGCGTTGACCGCCACGTAGCCGCCGGCGGCGATGATGCGGTCGAAAGCCGAGCGATCGACCACCAGGTCCTTGATGATGGGGAAGGGGCCGGCCCGCCAGGGCTCCACCGTGATGTCGACCATCCCCTGGCCGTCCTTCCCGCGGCGGAACTCGCGCATGCGGAGCTCGCAGGTCGTGCATTGGCTCTTGGGGCCGTGCGCAACGCCGTTGATGACCAGACCGCAGGTGCCGCAGATGCCCTCGCGACAGTCGGAGTCGAAGGCCACCGGATCCTGCCCGGCGGCGATTAGGTCCTCGTTGAGGCGGTCCAGCAGCTCCAGGATGGACATGTCGTCGGTGACGCCGTCCACCGTGTAGCGCTGCAGGGCGCCCGGCTTGTCCGGGCCGTCCTGGCGCCAGATTCGCAGCGAAAAGCTCGTGGTGCTCATGTCTTGCCACCTGCCATGGTCTTGCAGCCCGCCATCACTTGTAGGATCGGGTGGAGGGCGTGACGAATTCGAAGTTCAGCGCTTCCTGGTGCCGCGCGGGTGCCACGTTGTCGCCGAGATGCTCCCAGGCCGCCACATGCGTGAAGCCGGCGTCGTCGCGGACGGCCTCGCCCTCGGGCGTCTGGTACTCCTCGCGGAAGTGCCCGCCGCAGGACTCGCGCCGCTCCAGGGCGTCGCGGGCCATGAGCTCGCCCAGTTCCAGGTAGTCCGCCACGCGGCCGGCCATCTCCAGGTCCTTGTTGAAGTTGCCTGTGGAGCCGGTGACCTTGACGTTCTCCCAGTACTCGGCGCGCAAGGCCTGGATCTCGCCGATGGCCTGTTCCAGGCCTGTCGCGCTCCGGCTCATGCCGACCTTCTCCCACATGATGCGACCCAAGGCCCAGTGGAAGTCGCGCACCGTGCGCTTGCCGCGGGTGTCCAGGAGTCTGGCCAGGCGAAGGCCGACCTCGGCCTCGGCCGCGGCGAAGGCCGGATGCTCCGTGCTCACGGGGGTCAGGCGCACGTTGGCCAGGTAGTGGCCGATGGTGTTGGGGATGACGAAGTAGCCGTCGGCCAGACCCTGCATCAGGGCCGAGGCGCCGAGGCGGTTGGCGCCATGATCGGAGTAGTTGGCCTCGCCCAGTACATGCAGCCCGGGGATCGTGCTCATCAGGTTGTAGTCCACCCACAGGCCGCCCATGGTGTAATGGGGCGCCGGGTAGATGCGCATCGGCTGGTGGTAGGGATCGTCGCCGGTGATCTCCTCGTACATGCTGAAGAGGTTGCCGTAGCGGTCGCGAACGACGTCCTCGCCCTGGCGCGCGATCGCCTCGGCGAAGTCCAGGTACACCGCGTAGCCCGTGGCGCCCACGCCCTTGCCTTCCTGGGCCATGTACAGGGCCTGACGGCTGGCGATGTCGCGAGGCACCAGGTTGCCGAAGGAGGGGTAGATGCGCTCGAGATAGTAGTCCCTGTCGGCTTCGGGGATCTCGTGGGGCTGGCGCTTGTCGCCCGGTGCGGCGGGAACCCACACGCGACCGTCGTTGCGCAGGCTTTCGCTCATGAGGGTGAGCTTGGACTGGTAGTCGCCGGCCTGCGGGATGCAGGTGGGGTGGATCTGGGTGAAGGACGGGTTGGCGAAGAAGGCGCCGCGCTTGAAGCAGCGCAGGACCGCCGTGGCGTTGGAGTTCACCGCGTTGGTGGACAGGTAGAAGACCGTGGAGTAGCCCCCGGTGGCCAGGACGACCGCGTCGCCGGCGTAGCGCTCCAGCTGTCCGGTCACCAGGTTGCGGCAGACGATGCCGCGAGCCTTGCCGTCCACCAGCACCAGGTCCAGCATCTCGCGCTGAGGCATCAGCTTCACACGCCCGGAGTCCACCTGGCGCATCAGGGAGCCGTAGCAGCCGAGAAGGAGTTGCTGCCCGGTCTGCCCGCGGGCGTAGAAGGTTCGGGACACCTGGGCGCCGCCGAAGGAGCGGTTGGCCAGGGTGCCGCCGTACTCGCGCGCGAAGGGCACGCCCTGGGCCACGCATTGGTCGATGATGTTGGATGAGACCTCGGCCAGACGGTGGACGTTCGATTCGCGGGAGCGGAAGTCGCCGCCCTTGATGGTGTCATAGAACAGGCGCCAGACGGAGTCCCCGTCGTTCTGGTAGTTCTTCGCGGCGTTGATGCCGCCCTGAGCCGCCACGCTGTGCGCCCGCCGCGGGGAGTCCTGGATGCAGAAGTTGAGGACGTTGTAGCCAAGCTCGGCCATCGTCGCCGCGGCGGCGCCCCCGGCCAGCCCGGTGCCCACCACGATGATGGTGCGCTTGCGCTTGTTGGCCGGCGACACCAGGCTGATCTGTTCCTGGTGGCGGGTCCAGCGGGAGTCCAGCGGTCCGGAAGGGCTCCGCGCGTCGAGCGCGCGGTTCGGTGCGTCCAGGCTCATCCCAGACCTCCAGTCAGGGGCAGGACCTGCGGATTGAAGTAGACGTAGAGCGGCAGGAGCAGAAAGCCGGCCGCCAGGAGGCCGCTGACGATCACCGCCAGGGTCACGGCGGGGGCCAGCAGTCGGCGGTTGAGGGCCCCGATCGACTGCAGCATGCTCCAGAGCCCGTGCCGGAGGTGCAGGCCCAGGAAGAGCATGGAGCCACTGTACAGTCCGACGATCAGCGGGCGCTTGAACTCCGTTACCACCAGGCTGTACAGGTCACGGGCCTCGTGCCCGTCCAGCTGGATGATGGGCGGGCCGCCGTACTTGAAGTGCGCCACGTGCAGGGGCACGTAGACGGCCATCAGGATGCCGGAGAACAGCATGGACCGCGAGGACAGGCTCTTGCGGCTCGGGCTGCCGGCGTCGCCCTGCATGACGTAGCCCACCTGCCGCGCACGGAACTTGCGGCGCCAGACGCTGATGCCGCTGACGATGTGCAGGCCGAAAAAGCCGATCAGGCCGGCCTCGGCAAGGTAGATGAACGCGCCGTGACCGAGGTGCTCCAGGAAATAGGAGTAGCGGTTGAAGGCGTCGGCACCCACCAGCAGCAGCAAGTTGCCGGTCAGGTGAATACTGATGAAACCGACCAGACCCAGGCCAGTGAGGCCCGAGATCAGCTTCTTGCCCACGGACGACCAGACTCTGGTCCCCAGGCTGCTCATAAGCCGCTCCTAGGTAAGACGGATGGAGGATTGCGAGGAGGATTGTATACCAGGGCCACTGCAGCAGAGGGCACCTAGCAGTCCCCCCAGCGATTCTCGCCATCCCCCCCAAATGCACCTAGAAGCCGCCACGGAGCGTGAGGCCCGCTGTTTCATCAACGGTACCCAACGACCCCCCGGCTACTCTCGCCATCCCCCCAACCAACCCTAGAAGCCGCCGATATTGAAGCAGCGCCGCGTCAGTGGGCTATCGCCGCGCAGGCCGCAGGTCTCGGCGACGAAGGAGATGCAGAGCTCCGAACGGCTCATGGGCGACGGCTGCTTCTCCAGGGCGACGCGGCCTTCCAGGACGAGGCTGCGCAAGGCGTCGATCTGAACATCCGGCAGGCGTTCCACGCCGAACTGATCGGCGCTGCTCCGACCATCCTGAGCCACGGCGACCATGCCGGTGGCGACGATGGGGAAACCACTTTCGTTCTTCAGGTCGGCCCTGAAGCGGACGACCGGCTGCTGTCCGCCGCGCTCCGCCTGGGCCTCCTGGATGCTCAGGCTGACCTTCAGCGCGCGCGGATCGCCGCAGATCGGCGCGGGATCGACCGTCGCCGGTGGCGCCTCGACCGTCGGCTCAGGCACCTGCGTGGGCGAGATCGGCCGGATGACGGGCGGCGCGACGACCGGGTGGACCGGGACGGCGGTGGGCGTCACCGCAGGACGGATCGGTACGATGCCGACAAGATCCACCGGATCGGCGGTGGCCGGCGGAACCGCCGGCGGCGGCTGCTGCCCGCCGGGCGCCGCGGGCAGGTCGGCCAAGGGCGCGGGGTCGGGGACCGGGTCGGAGGCCTCGAGCGGCACGACGGGGCCTCCGTGATCGCCGGCGACAGGTGCCGCTGCCCGGTGGTCGACCGTCGCGGCGGCATCGGCCGCGCCGCCGCCTTCCAGGAGCGCTGGATGCGTGTCGGCCGGCTGCGACGCAGGCTGTGGATTCGCGGCGGCATCCGGCACGGCCGGCGCAGGCTGGGTATAGGCCGACGGGGCTGGGGCCGGCGCCGCAGGCTGAGGCGTCGGCAAGACCGCACCGCTGGCGCGGGAACCTCCGTGGAGGATCAGCCCCAAGGCCATCAAAGCCGAGAGGGCTGCCCAGGCGTCCAACTGCTGGCGTCGCAGCGACATGCCGTCCCAGCGATCGGATGCCAACTGGTAGACGACAAGCGTCGCCAGGGCCCACAGCGAGGCCAGCAGAGTCTGAAGCATGCGTGGGAGTCTACCGGATTCGGTGTCCGATCGCAAGCCGATCGGACGCGGCGACTGGAGCGTCCGTTCGGCGGACGTGCTTCAGGACGGATCGACCAGACCCAGTGCCTCAGCGTCAAGCTTGGGGAAGAGCACGGGCGGCGCCGATGTCTGCCGGCCTGCCGGCAGGCCGCCCCAGCCCAGTCCGGACCAGGCCGGCACCTCGTCCGCCGGCTCACCCAGGGCGCTGAGGATGGCCCGGCTCGTCGTGGGAAGGAAGGCGTAGCCCAGGATGGCCAGATGCCGCAGGCCTTCCACGGCATGGTAGAGGACGGCGTCGAGCCGGCCTTCGTCGCCTTGCTTCGCGAGCGCCCAGGGCTGGGTGTCGTTGACATAGAGGTTCAGCGCGCTCGACTGTTCGATGAAGGCTGTGACCGCGGCCATGAGGTCGAGGTCGTCCATGGCCTGGCGGATGGCGGTGGCAGTCGTCGCCAGCGAGGCGCGCAGGGCGCTGTCGACGGTATGGTCGCCAGGTACCGCCGTGGGGACGATGCCGGATCGGTAGCGCTCCAACATGCGCAGGCTACGGTTGACCAGGTTGCCCAGGTTGTCGGCCAGCTCCGCATTGGAGCGCGCCAGGAGGCGCGTCTCGCTGAAGCTGCCGTCGCCGGCTACCGGTTTGTCGCGGAACATGAAATAGCGCAAGGCATCGAGCTGGTAGCGGCTGAGCAGGTCGTCGACGTCAACCACGTTGCCCTTGGACTTGCTCTGCTTTTCGCCGCCGGCCGTCCACCATCCATGGGTCAGGATTCTGCGCGGCAGCGGCAGCTGGGCGCTCATCAGAAAGGCCGGCCAGTAGACCGCGTGGAAGCGCAGGATGTCCTTGCCGATGATGTGCAGGTCTGCCGGCCACCAGTCCGCCGACGATTCGGTGAAGCCGCCGGCGGCGGTGAAGTAGTTGGTCAATGCGTCCACCCAGACGTAGAGCACGTGCCGGGGGTCGCCGGGCCAGGGCACGCCCCAGCTGAAGGTGGTGCGGCTGATCGACAGGTCCTTGAGCCCGCCTTCGACGAAGCGGCGCACCTCGTTGCGCCGCGACTCTGGCACGATGGTCGCCGGTTCCTCGGCATACCATTCCAGCAGCCGCGCCTGGTAGCGGCTGAGGCGGAAGAAGTAGCTCTCCTCGCGCACCCACTCCACGCTCGAGCCGGATTCGACGGCCCTGCCGTCGACGACCTCGTCCTCGTCGTAGAAGGCCTCGTCGGAGGCCGCGTACCAGCCCTCGTAACCGCCCAGGTACACGTCGCCGGCGGCGATGAGCCGCGCGACCATGGTCTCCACCGTGGCCAGGTGGTCCGGATCGGTGGTGCGGATGAAACGGTCCGCACTCAAGCCGAGGCGGGCGAACAGGTCGCGGAAGCAGCCCGCGTTCTGGTCGGCCAGGGCCTTGGGCGCCAGGCCCGCCGCTTCGGCGGCGCGCTGCACCTTGAGCCCGTGCTCGTCGGAGCCGGTCACAAAGCGCACCCGTTCTCCCAGCTGGCGGTGATGCCGGGCCAGAGCGTCGGCCAATACCGTGGTATAGGCATGTCCCAGGTGGGGCGAGCCGTTCACGTAGTAGATCGGCGTGGTGACGTAGAATCGGTCCATGGTTGCTCGGCTCGGCTGGCTCGGGGGAGTCCACCGGCGGCGCCCGTGCCTTAGGGCGGCAAGCGGCGGACGGCGTGGGGTCAGTGGATGAAGCGGGTTACCGGGAGAATGAGGCGCCGGCCTCGGCAATGCCGAATGCCGTGTCGGCGACAGCGGCGTCCTGCTCAGGAATCTGTCGCGCCAGCGCGGAAAGGAGTGCGGACAGGGCCTTGTCGGCCGGGACTCCGGCCAGCTTGCGCCGCATCGCCGTGACCTGCCGGAAGGTGGCGGGGTCCAGGATGAGCTCCTCGCGCCGCGTTCCGGAGCGGTTGATGTCGATGGCCGGGAACAGGCGCTTCTGGGCAAGCTTGCGGTCCAGGTGCACCTCCATGTTGCCGGTGCCCTTGAACTCCTCGTAGACCACGTCGTCCATCTTGCTGCCGGTGTCGAGCAGGCAGGTGGCGATGATGGTCAGGCTGCCGGCCTCCTCGGTGGCGCGTGCCGCGCCGAAGGCCTTGCGCACCGGTTGGAGCGCGCCGACCTCCATGCCTCCGGACAGGGTCCGGCCGCCGCCGCGGATGTTGAGGTTGTGCGCCCGGGCGAGACGGGTCAGGCTGTCGAGCAGCAGGACCACATGCTCGCCCTCCTCAGCCAGGCGCTTGCCGTGTTCGACGCCGAGATCGGCCACGCGGATATGCTCGGAAGCGGGCATGTCCAGGTCGGCGGCCAGGACCAGTCCGGGCACCTGACGGCGGATCTCGGTGACCTCTTCGGGCCGCTCGGCGACGAGGCAGGTGATGAGGCTCAGGTCCGGATTGCGCGCCACGCCCTTGGCGATCTCGGTCAGGATGGTCGTCTTGCCCGCCTTGGGCGGGGCGACGATGAGACCGCGCTGGCCGCGGCCGATAGGCGCGATAAGGTCCAACACGCGGCCGGTGATGGCCTCCGGCGTCTGCCCCAACATGATCTGGCTCTCAGGATGGATGGCGGTCAGGCGGTCGAAGATCGGTCGCTCGGCCAGTCCCTCCAGGCCATGCCCGTTGACGCCCGTCACCTCGATGACGTTGCGGCCGCGGGCCATGGCGGTGATCCAATCCCCGGGCCGAAGCCCCAGCTGCCGGACCTCCGCGGGGGCGATCAACGGGTCGTTCGGGGTGGCGACCGCGAGGTCGCGGAGGACACCGGCGCCGTTAGGGGTGATTTCCAGCAGGCCGCGAACCTCGCGGGCGCCGACCCGCGGGTCGATCTGAGGCAATTGGGGGCGCTGTGACGGTCCTGCGCCGCCACCACTGCGGCGCCGGCGGCCGCGGCCTTGACCTGGGCTTTGGCCCTGGCCTTGATTCTGGTTCTGGCTCTGGCCGGGAGCGCCGACCTGCGGCGGTTGGCCGGGCACGGGAGTCGAGGTGCCGCCGGGGCGCGGCTGCGGCCTGCGCGAACGGCGACGGCGGTCATTGGTGCGACCGGGATCAGGCTGATTGATCATGCATATCCTACAAGCGAAACGATGAACGAGCCTTCGCCGAGCAAGTGGCGTATGTCGACCGCGCGGCGCGCGGCCAGCATACGGCGCGGCCGCGCATGGAAGGGCGGACCGAAGCCGGCAAGGGCATGACGGGTCAAGGCGTCAGCGTCCGCAGACGAAACACTGCCAGGGCAGGGACGCGGCGGGCTGGGGGTGGGCTCGCGGCAGGTAGCCGGGGCGTCCCCCTGTGGAGCTTTCGGGGCGAAGCGCGCGAAGCCGTCAGGATAAGGATTGCGCGTGGTGACGGCTGGAATGGAGCGGCCAAAGGGGGCCGGGGCGCGCGGAGCTTCCGCAGAAAGACCCACTGGACGGTGCAAGGATAACACAGGTGTTCGAAAACTGCAAGGACCGGGGCAGGCGCTTCCGACGATGATCAGTCGCGGATCTCGACCACCGTTCCGGGCAGGGCCCAGTCGAAGAGCAACCGGGCATGCTCCGCGCCCAGGACGACGCAGCCGTAGGAGGCCGGCTGGCCGATAAGCTCTGCCCAGACCAGCCGACCGTCCTTGTGCCGCGGCAGGCCGTGGAAGCCGTTGAACACCCGCACCCGCGGATCCGGCTGGTAGATGGCCAGGAACTGCGGCATCCAGAGATCCCAGGCCGTGGCGAAAGCCTCTTCCTGTCGATCCTGCACCTGGAAGATCCCGGTAGCCGTCGGACTGGACTCGATGCCCGTGCTCACCGGCCAGTCCCAGCGCAAGGTGCCGTCCTGCCAGGCCTGCATGCGCTGCTTGCCCAGCGATACCCGGATGCGCCGGTCGCGGAGCGGCGGCAGCGGCAGGAGCTCGTCCGGCGACGGCAGGGTGATGCTCTGCCCCGGCCGAAGCTGGTCGCCCAACCCGGGGTTGGCCGCCAGGACCCAAGGAAAGGGGATTCCCGCCTCGCGACCGATGGCCGCTACGGAATCCCCCGGGCGAACGGTCACCTGCCGTCGCGGATGGCGCAAGCGGGCGTATGCCGACGCGTCGCCGTCCAGACGACGGGCGAGGACCGCGGCCACCTCGGTCGACTCCAGCAGGCGATTGCCCAGCGGGAGGTCCACCAGGAGATCCGCCATGCCCTCCGACCGTAGGCGCCATCGCCATGCCTGGCCGTCCCATTCGACGCGCTGGACGGCCGGCCGCCAGGTGGTGCCGGGCAGAACCCAGCGCAGGGTCTCGTCGCTGACGGGATCGTAGGCCTCCAGCTCGAGGGGGGCCGCCAGGCGCGCCGAGACGCCGGCGAGACCGGCCGCAGCGTCGACCCCAGCGGGTCCGAAGCGCTCGACGGAAGGCTCGAAGACGGTTGGAGCAGTCGGGAGCGCCGCGCGCAGACGGTCGATGCTGGCGTCCACGTCCAGGCGCAGCCCGTCACGACCATCGCGCAGGGTCGGCTGGCCGCCGGTCGGGTCGATGTCGGGGATGATGGGGTCCCGATCCACCTGCGGCTTCAGCGCGGCCAGCCAGGCCCGAGCCGCGCCGTCATCAAGCTGGTACCGGGCCTCCAGGTCGACCCCGCGCCAACCCAGGGCCAATGCCGCCAGCCGACCCGAGCGGCTGGCGGACCAGGCGCGGGCGGTCTCCAGGCTGGCGGCCTCGTCCAAGGTCAATCCGATGGCTTCGCGCGTCACGTCCAGCGGCGCAGCCAGGTCGAGGCCTTCGATGGCGACCGGCGCTCCCAGGCCTTCCCGGAGGCGGGCGACAGCCGCCGCCTGGTCCAGGAAGGCCAGCGACCGTCCGTCCATGCGGGTGCCCGGCAGGAGGCGGCCAGCGGATGCCGCGCCCGCCAGCGTCGCCGGCCAGACCATGACGAGGGCCGCGGCGACCGGCAACCAGGCGTGCCGACGCGCTGGTCGGGCGCGGTTGGCGTCCGCCCGACCGCTCCGCGAAGCCGCGTGTCCTAGCGGCACGGCAGCGACCAGGCCAGTATCTGATAGATGCCGCCGAGGGCCGTCTGATCCGGCGCGTAGCTGTAACGGGACGCCGCACCGGCGATATCCACGAGCAGGCCGCCGTCGACATCCGCGCCCAGTCCGATGGTGAACAGGTAGGTACCGCTGTCGCGCAGCTGCGAGGCGGCCGCTCGAGCGGCCCCCTCGGTACCGACGGCGGTCCGTCCGTCGGTGAGCAGGACAAGGACCGGCGTGCGCTGGGGATCGCGCGACGGACCGCTCATCAGCCGGGCCGCCTCCTCCAGTCCGCGATCGATGCGGGTGCCGGAAGCACGGGGCAAGCCGTTGAGCGCCGCCTTCAGGGCATCCCGGTCGCCGCTGAAGTCCGCCGCCCGCGTCGCCGACTCATTGAAGCCGACGATGGCGGCGCGGTCCTCCGGCAGAGCCAGGAGGTCCAGGAAGCTGGCTGCCGCCGTGCGCGCCGCCTCCAGCTTGGTCGGGCCGCCGGGCGTCGCCGTCTCGTCCATGCTGCTCGAGGTGTCGATGACCAGGAGCACGTCCGAGCGCTGCTTGGGGCAACTGCGTTGGAAGGCCAAGGGCAGGTAGGCCTTCAGGCCGCCGAGCACCTCCACCACGGGTACCGGGAACAGCAACTCGCCTTGATGGCCAACGCCGTCGGTATAGCGGCCGCCGGCGCGGACGTTCGTGGGCCAGACGCCGGCCTGCAGGGGCTCGACCTGGTAGCGCAGCGTCAGCCCGTCCGTGGGCACCGCTCCCAACTGCCAACGCAACACCCGCCCGTCCCAGCCGGCCGGCGGGACGCTCGAGCCTACGACATAACGCATGTTGGCGGGCACCTCGTCGTCGATGGCGATGTCGCGGAGCAGGCGATCGGCGAGCAGGCGCCTGGCGATGAGGCGGTAGATGCCTGCCAGCTCGGCGGCCGAGGGCGCCTGGAAATAGCGCGTGGGGTCGCCGGCGATCTGCCCCAAGAGGGCGCCGTCCACGTCGGCGCCCAGGCCGATGGCGTAGACGGCGACGCCGGCCGCGCGCAGCGTGGCCGCCTGGCTCAGCGCACGGCCGCGCGGATCCAGGCCGCCGTCCGGCTTGCCGTCGGTCAACAGTACGACGGCCTTGCGACCGTCGGGCTGGGCGCGTGGCCCGGCCAGCTCCTCCCCGGCAAGCGCCAGGGCGTCGGCGATGTTGGTGCCGCCGCCCGCCCGGGCCTGCGCGACGCCGCGGATCACCGCGGCGGCGTCATCGGTCAACACCTGGGTCAGTTCGGCCTGGGTGGCGAAGAGCACCGTGGCCGCCCGCGCCTTGCGGAAGTCGAGCTCGGCGGCGAAGTCCGCGCCCACGCTGCGGGCCGCTTCGATCTTGGGGCCTTCCATGGAGCCGGAGCGATCGACCACCAGGACCACGTCCAGCGGCAAGCTCTCCGACGGGCAGTCGCCCTGGACACGGAGGGTTACGGTCACCGGCCGGCCGGCGCGCACCTGGATGGGCGCCGCCGTCTTGTCCGGCTGCAGGTCGCAGCGATCACCGAAGGTCGGTGGCACCTGGCTTTGGCCGTCCGGATCGGGCGCGAAGACGTGCACCCGGCCGTTCTTGCCGTCCACCACCAGGACGCCGCCGGCGACGTTGACGTCGAGGTCGATCGGCCGGCCGCCCGGCACCGCATCCCAGGCGGCCAGCAGCCGACCGGCGGGATCATACTTCCAGATCCATCCGTCGTCGGTGAGCGCGAACCAGGAGCGGCCGTCGCCGGGCGAGGCCAGGCGGGTTACCCGTCCGGGCGCCGGCCAACGGTTTCGTTCGGCTCCTTGGGCGTCGACAAGGCGCAGCAGCTGCCCTTCGCGATCCGCGAGCAGGACCAGCCCGCCGCCGGCCGCCAGATCGACGGCGAGTCCGCCCACGAGGTCCGCCTGGCTGGACGCGGGTGATGCGCCGGCGATGCCAGTCAGGCGGTGCAACTTACGGCGGCCGAGATCCAGGACGGTAAAGCTGTCGCCGTCGGTGGCTCCGGCCGCCAGCCATGCATCGCCATCCGGGGCGTTCCAGGACCAGACCAGGGTGCCGTCGGCGGATCGCCGTTCCACCTTGTCTCCGCGGACCAGCATGGCCGAGCCCGCCGGACCGGAGGCCAGGTCCACCAAGCCCGCCGCCCGGAACTGGCCGGCGGGCACTCCGCCGGGTCGCCAGTCCTGGACGCGCGGCCAGCCATCGGCGAGGAAGGCCCCGCCGTCGGGACGGGCTGCTACACGCCGCGGGCCGTACAGGCTGCCGGTCGGCGCCGGCAGGCTGCTCCAGCGCCGCGAATCGGACCAGACCCCGCGCAGCGGAAAGTGCAACAGGCCGGCATCGATGGCCCAGGCGTCGGCCAGGCTGGCGACCAAGCCATCCGCCGGACCGACGGCCACGCCGGCAAAGCCCACCCGGCGGCTCACGAGGTCGATCCCCAGGCTGCCGAAGAGGCCACGGCTGATGCTGTACAGCCCCGTGCGGCTGGTGCTGTAGATGGCGCCGTCGGGAGCGACGGCGACGTCCAGTGGCGAGCCGTCGCCGCCGTTCTCGGGCAACTCGAAGGTGGTGATCTCCTGGCCGGCGCGAATTCGCCGGATGCGTCCGGCGCCATGATCGGCGACGTAGAGATCGCCGTCCGGTCCAAGATCCAGGCCCATCGGCGCGGTCAGGTCCATCGCCGGCGCGCCGCCGCGCCCCAAGGTGCTGATGCGCCGTCCGGCGCGATCGAAGTGGACCAGCTGCCCCAGGCGCTCCTCGGCCACCCAGATCTGGTCCCCGCGAGCCACGACCGAGACCGGACGGTCCAGGCCCGGCCAGGCGGCCAGGAAGCCGCCGGACAACGCGTCGTAGACCTGGATTCGGCGGTTGCCGGTGTCGGCGACATAGACGCGGTCGCCGTCGACGCTGACATCGCGCGGGTCCGACAGGCGACCGAGCTCCGCACCGGGGCGACCGATGCGCTGCCTTGCGCCGCCGTCGACATGCAACACCTCGACGTGGGCCTCCGATGGATCCACGGCATAGATGCGGTCGCCGGCCACCGCGACGCCGGCCACGGCGGTGAACTCCCCAGCGCGGCGCGGCAAGGGCTGCGCCGGCCAGACGGCTACCTCGCGGTAGGCTTCCGGCGGACCACCGGCCTGGGCGGCGACGTTCGTGGCCAGGAGCGGCGATGTCCCGCTGCCGCCCAGTACCAGGGCGGTGAGGAGGACCGGGCGGGTCAGGATCCGTCGGCCGCCGGACCGCGGCGAGGTGTTTTGGGGCATGATGGCGATGGCTCCTTGAACGGGCGGGTCGACGTTCCACCGGTGGCGGGTCAGGTGTCGGACGTGCCGGTTCGGCGGTCCCGCGAGCGGCTGCGGCTTGGGGACGGGGCGCGCCCGGACGGATGGCGGTCGGGCGCTTTCACCTGCTGTCTAACACCGCAGGACGAGCTTCGATCACGGCCAGTTGCGACATCAATCGGCCGATGGGACGAAACGATGGCTTCGCCCACCGCTGGCTCCGCCAGCCGGGCGCGCGGATCGCGCTTGCCGGCGTCCTCGCTGCATCAACCCTTGCGCAGCTCGGCGCCCATGGCGGTCAGTTCGCGCTCCAGGCGCGCGATGAAGCCGGCGCCGTCGGCATCACTGAGGGTGCCTGCGGGCGACTGGAGCAGCACGTGGTAGGCCAGGGAGCGCCGCCCTGCAAGCCCGGGGCCGGAATAAAGGTCGAAGAGCTCGCAGGCGGCCAGCTGGCCCTTGCCCGAGCGCTGAATGGCGGCGGTCAGTTCGCCGTGGGACAACGCCATGGGCGCGGCGATGGCCACGTCGATCTTGACCCCCGGGTAGCGAGGCAGCGGTCGAAAGGCTCGGCGAGCGGCCGGTTGGGCCAACAGCGCGTCCAGGGACAGCCACGCCACAGCCACGTCGGCATCCACGTCCAAGGCCCGGACCACCGCCGGGTCCAGGTCGGTCAACCATGCCAGTGGGCTTGCGTCCGCGGCGACAGCCACCTGGCTGCGGGTCGGATGGGCCCAGGGAGGGATCTCGTCGGCTTCGGCCGCCCGCCACCGCTCGGGCGGCACCGCAAGGTGGCCTAGCAGCCCCTCGACCACCCCTTTGAGCGCGTCCTGCCGGCCGCTGCCGAAAGGCGCGCCCACCGCGGCACGCGGAGCTGCCCAGACCAGGGCTATCTGCTCCACCTCGTCAGGCTTGCCCCGGCCGTCCGTCGTCTCCGGACGCGAGCCCTTGCCCACCTCGAAGAGCCGGACGTCCGCGTCGGCGCGCAGGTTGCGCGCCAACAGGCCGAGCAGGCTCGGCGCGACGTCCCGGCGCAGCCGTGAGAGACCGGCGGCGACCGCGTTGACCACCCGTGAATGCGGCTCGTCCGCGATCCCCAGTCGCTCCGCGAGGGTCTCGTCGAGGAAGGAATAGGTGTAGGCCTCGTGGAAGCAGGGCGCTCCGGCCAGGAAGTCCTGGGCGCGGCCGATCAGCCGCTGCCGGCGATCGGGCAGGACCGGCGCAAGGTCGGCCCGGAGTGGCGTCTCCGGCACCGCGTCATAGCCGTGGAAGCGACCGATCTCCTCGACCAGGTCCTCCTCGATGCTCACGTCCTTGGTGGCGCGGTCCGTGGGCACCGTGACCTGCCAGACGGATTCGTCGGTACGGGACACCCCGAAGCGCAGGCGGTCGAGGATCCCGGCGATCGCGTCGTCACCCAGGGTGACGCCAAGCAGATCCCTGACCCGTCCGGGTCGCAGCGAGATCACCATCGGTGGTCGGCGCCAGTCGCCGACGTCGGTGGGCGGCGCCGGCAATCGCAGCGATGGCTGGATGCCGGCGAGCAGCCGGACCAGATGGGCGGCGGCCTTCGCGGGAAGGGCGGGGTCCAAGGCCTTCTCGAAGCGGGTGGACGCGTCGGTGCGTAGTCCCAGTCGCGCCGAGCTGCGCCGGATGGCGGGGGCGTCAAAGCTGGCGACCTCGAGCAGCAGGGCCGTCGTGTCCGACGCGACCTTGGATGCTTCGCCGCCAATGATCCCGGCGAGGGCCACCGGCGCCTCGCCCGAGCAGATGAGGACATCGGCCTGCGTCAGCAGTCGCTGGGCGCCGTCGAGCGTGGTCAAGGTCTCGCCGGCGCGCGCCTGCCGCACGTCGATTCCCGCGGCCACCCGGCGGCGATCGAAGAGGTGGTTCGGCTGGCCCAGGTCCAACATGACGTAGTTGGACACGTCCACGAGCACGTCCAGCGGCCGCTGGCCGGTGGCCAGGAGCAGCAGGCGCAGCCAATCCGGCGATCGCTCGGCCCGCACGCCTTCGATGGGCAGGGCGAAGAAGCGGCGGCAGCGCTCGGTGGACAGGGCCACCGGGAAGGGCGCGCCGTCGCCGGTGGGGGGCAGGTCGAGGTCCATGGGCCGAATCGGCCGCTCCAGGAGGGCTGCCAGCTCGACGGCGAAGCCGCGATGTCCCCAGAGGTCCGGTCGGTGGGTGATGGCCTTGTTGTCGACGATGATCACCTCGTCGGCGCCACCGAAGAGCGCGCTCACCGGGCCGCCCAGGGGCGCGTCCTCCGGCAGGACCCAGATGCCCTCGTGGTCATCTCCCAGGCCCAGCTCCCGCTCGGAGCAGATCATGCCATTGGACTCGACGCCGCGAATGCGCGCCGTCTTGATGACCAGGTTGCCGGGCAGGACGGTGCCGACGGTGGCCACGGCCACCTTCTGGCCCGCTGCCACGTTCGGCGCGCCGCAGACGATGGCCAGGGGCCGGCCGTCGCCCAGGTCTACCTGGCAGAGGCCCAGCCGATCCGCGTTGGGATGCGGTGCGCGCTCGAGCACGAGGCCCACCCGCACCAGGTCCAGCGCCGGGGCGAAGGCCTCCACGCCATCCACCTCGGCGATGTGGCGGGTGACGAGGTCGGCCACTGCGGCGGCTGAGAGGTCGCCGATGTCGACATGGCGGTTGAGCCAGCGGTAGGAGATGCGCATGTGCTTGCCCTCTGCGGGAGGCGGGTCGTGGGGTCGACGCTAGAACTGGCGCAGGAAGCGCAGGTCGCCGCCCATGAAATGCCGGATGTCGTCGATGCTGTAGCGCAGGAGCACCAGTCGGTCCAGGCCCATGCCGAAGGCAAAGCCGCTGTACTGCTCGGGGTCGATGCCCCCAGCGCGCAGGACGGCGGGATGGACGAGGCCGCAGCCGCAGAACTCCATCCACTGGCCCAGGACGCCGTCCAGCGCGGCGGCGCCGGGCAGACGGATGTCCACCTCGAAGCCCGGCTCCACGAAGGGGAAGAAGCCGGGCCGTAGGCGAATCTCGATCTCGGCCTGGAAGATGGCCCGGAGCATGCCCTTGAGCGTGCCGGTGAGATGCCCCACGTTGATGCCGCGATCGATGACCAGGCCTTCCACCTGGTGAAAGGTGTGCTCGTGCTTGGCGTCCTGGGCCTCGTTGCGGAAGACGCGGCCGGGGGCGATCAGCCGAATCGGCGGCCGGCGCTGCTCCATCGCCCGGATCTGCATGTTGGACGTGTGGGTGCGCAGTACCAGTTGTCCGGCGTCATCGCAATAGAAGGTGTCCTGGTGATCACGTGCCGGATGGTCAGGCGGTATGTTCAGCGCTTCGAAATTGTAGTAGGCCAGCTCCAGCTCGGGTCCGTCGACGACCTCGAAACCCATGGAGCGGAAGATCTCCTCCACCTCGCGGCGCACCTGGGTGATCGGGTGCAGGGAACCGCGGCGCAGGGGCGCCCCCGGCAGGGTGGGATCGAATCCCTCGCTGCCGCGCGCCGCGGCGATGGCCGACGCAGCCAGCGCCTCGCGCCTCGCCTCGACGGCGCCTTCGATGGCTCGCTTGACGGTATTCACCGCCTGGCCGTAGCCCGGCCGCTCGGCCGGCGCCAGGGTCGGGATGCGGGTCATCAGCTCGGTGATGGAGCCCTTCCGGCCCAGATAGCTCCTGGCGACGGCGTCGAGGGACGTCTCGTCCGCGACGGCGCCGAGTTCGGCCAGGGCCTGGGCTTGAAGCGAGTCGAGGTCGATGGTCATGGTCGCTGCGCGGTCTGGGTGGCGTCCCGGGTGGGCGGTTCCGGCAGGCGGTCCACCGGCACGTGAACGGCCCGCTAGTCTATCCGCCTCGTGGTCCGCCGCCAAATCGGGTCCGGACCGTCGACTGCCGCCGCGCGGCCCCGCGGAGGCGCGCCGCAGGCCATCTACCAGCGCACCTCCACCGGCGTCCCCAGGTCGGCCCAGAAGTACAGCCACTGAGCCTCAGGCGTGCGCATGTTGACGCATCCGTGGCTGACGGGTTGCCCGAAGCTGTCATGCCAATAGGTGCCGTGCAGGGCGTAGCTGCCGTAGAAGTACTGCACCCAGGGCACGTCGGGCGCAAAGTAGCCCGGTCCGGACATGTCCTGCCGCGGCAGGCGCCGCCGAATGCTGAAACGACCTACCGGCGTGGCCGTTTCGGGACCGCCGGCTGAGATGGCGAACGACTGCTGGAGGGCCTCGCCTTCGTAGGCATACAGCCGGCTGTCGCCGAGATCGATGATGATGGACCGGTGAGCCGACGGTCCGGCCTGCCCGGAGACCTCGCCCGAAGCCTGCGCCGTCACCTCGGGCAGTCGCAGGCGAATGCCGGCCCAGATCAGGTTCGGAGAGGCCAGATTGTTGGTGCGCACCAGGGCGTCCACGGTGGTTCCGTGGCGCGCGGCGATGTCGCCCAGGGTCTCTCCCGGCGCCACAAGGTGGCTGCCCGCGGCGCCGCCGATGCCGGAAGCCGGAGGGCCTTCCGGGATGTTCAGGTGCTGGCCGACATAGAGATGGTCGGGCGACGGCAGGCCGTTGTGCGCCGCAAGCCGATCGGCGGCCAGACCGAAGCGCTCGCCCAAGGCCGACAGCGTGTCGCCGGGAAGCACGACATGCACGCTGTCGGCCGCCGCCAGTATGGCGAAGCCGAACAAGGCCAGTTGGCCCACGAGGAACCCGAGCAGAAACCGCGGTCGCAAGATCATGCCCTCTGTCGCGCTGAGGCGAATGTCAGTAGCGGTACTGATCCGGCTTGTAGGGTCCGGTCACGGGCACGCCGATGTAGGCTGCCTGGTCACCCGAGAGCGTGGTCAGGCGGACGCCCAGCTTGGCGAGGTGCAGGCGGGCCACCTCTTCGTCGAGGTGCTTGGGGAGGGTATAGAGCCCGATGGGCCGGCGGTTGCTCCAAAGCTCCATCTGCGCCAGCACCTGGTTGGTGAACGAACTGGACATGACGAAGCTCGGATGCCCGGTGGCGCAGCCCAGGTTGACCAGCCGTCCCTTGGCCAACACATAGATGCTGCGCCCGTCGGCGAAGGTGTAGCGGTCGACCGCCCCGACCTCTTCCGGCTTGATCTGGGTGATCGTGACGCCGGGATGGTCATCCAGTTGTTCCACCTGCACCTCGTTGTCGAAGTGGCCGATGTTGCAGACGATGGCCTGGTCCTTCATGGCCGCCATGTGCGCCACCGTGATGACATCGCGGTTGCCGGTGGCGGTCACGTAGATGTCCGCCCGACCCAGGGTATCCTCGATGGTCAGCACCTCATAACCCTCCAAGGTGGCCTGGAGGGCGCAGATGGGGTCGATTTCGGTGACGACGACCTTGGCGCCGAAGGCCGCCAGGCTCTGGGCGCAGCCCTTGCCGACGTCGCCGTAGCCGCAGACCACCGCGGTCTTGCCGGCGATCATCACGTCGGTGGCCCGCTTGATGCCGTCGACCAGGGATTCGCGGCAGCCGTACAGGTTGTCGAACTTGGACTTGGTCACCGAGTCGTTGACGTTGATGGCCGGGAAGAGCAGCTCTCCGCGGTCCAGCATCTGCTGCAGGCGGTGGACGCCCGTGGTGGTCTCTTCGCTGACCCCGATGATCTCCGGCAGGATGCGGCCCCAGAAGCCGGGGCGATCCTGGCGCATGCCACGCATGACCTTGAGCAGGGACTCCTCGTCGCGGCTGCCGACCTCGCGGTCCAGAAGGCTCGGATCGGTCTCCGATCGCACCCCGAGATGGATCATGAGGGTGGCGTCGCCGCCGTCGTCCACGATGAGCTGCGGACCCTTGCCGTCGGGGAAGCAGAGCACCTGCTCGGTGCACCACCAGTAGTCGTCGAGCGTCTCGCCCTTCCAGGCGAAAACCGGGATTCCCGCGGCGGCGATGGCCGCGGCGGCATGGTCCTGGGTGCTGTAGATGTTGCAGCTGGCCCAGCGCACGTCGGCTCCCAGTTCGACCAGGGTCTCGATGAGCACCGCGGTCTGGATGGTCATGTGCAGCGAGCCGGCGACGCGCACGCCGGCCAGGGGCTTCAGCGGGCCGTACTTCTCGCGCACGGACATCAGGCCGGGCATTTCATGCTCAGCGATCGTGATCTCCTTGCGGCCGAAGTCGGCCAGGCCGATGTCCTTGACCTTGTAGTCGGCGAAACCGGGTAGAGCGGTGGTGGCGGACATTAAGCTGCGATCTCCTGTGGCGTGAACGCTGCCATGACCCGATTGGCCCGGTCCGGCGCGGGCGGGTCCGGCGGGCGGGAACTGCGAAACGAGCGGCGGTGGTCAAGGTTATCCAGGCAGGCCGGGGCGGGCAAGTCGGCGCAACCTGCCATACCGCAGTCCTTGGTTTATAATGGCCCGCCTCATATGGCAGAGCCGTCGCGGTCGGCTGCGTGCCGGCGCGACGCTTCGACCCTCCTTTCCCTGCTTGAGCCGCCGTGGAATCCATGCCCGACCTCAGTCCCAAGACGTCCGTGGAGATGCTGCGCAGCGTCAGCCGCACCTTCGCGCTGTCCATCGAACAGCTGCCCGGCGTGCTGTGCGACGCCGTCTCCGTGTCCTACCTCCTGCTTCGGGTGAGCGACTGCCTGGAGGATCACGGCAGCATGCCACCGGTTCGCAAGGCCGAGCTCCTCCGGATGTGGGCCGACGTCCTTGATCAAGGCCGGGCGGTGGTCGACCTAACCGGGCGCATCGGCGACCTCGACGGCACGGATCCGGAGGTCTATGTGGCACAGCATGCCGCGCAGGTCCTGGAGATGCTCGGCCGGCTGCCGGACCCGATCCAGGAGGCCATCATCGCCCGGGTGGCCAAGACCAGCCGCGGCATGGCCCGATGGCAGGAACATGGTCCCTTCGTGCGCGATGAGGCCGAGCTCGACGATTACATGCACGAGGTGGCCGGGCGCGTCGGTTACCTGCTGACGGACATCTTCGCCTGGCATTCGCCCGTGATCGCCGCCCGTCGCGAGGAACTGATGCCGCTTTCGCGGCAGTACGGCCTGGCCCTGCAGACGGTCAACGTGCTCAGGGGAATGCGTCAGGACCATGCCCGGGGATGGGTGTTCGTCCCCGAGAGCTACCTGTCGCGGGTCGGCCTGGACCGCGACTCCCTCTTCGACCCCGCCAACGTCGAGCAGGCCATGGCCGTGGTGCGCATGCTGGCCGACAAGGCCGAGGCCCACCTGCGGCATGGCATCGCCTATGTCACCGCGTTCCCCCGGCGCCAGCACCGCATCCGGCTGGCATGCATGTGGCCGCTGTTCTTCGCCGTGCGCACCCTGGCGGTCAGCCGCGATAACCGCGACGTCCTCACCGGCGAAGCGAAGATCGGCCGCGATCAGGTGCGCTCCATCATTCGTCGGACCATGCTGTTCGGCTGGTCGAACCACTGGCTCGATGCCTACTACCGGCAGTTGGCCCGGCCGCCGGGCTCGGCCGGCGGCTCGGCCTGATCGAAGGCCTGTCGCTGCCGGGCTGCCGCCAGCCCCGCCAGTCCTCGCCATCCGCCTCTGCCGTGTCGAGCGCCAACGATGAAGGAAATCCCG
The DNA here is from genome assembly GCA_044228875.1 of Anaerolineae bacterium. Taxonomy (GTDB): domain Bacteria; phylum Chloroflexota; class Anaerolineae; order Epilineales; family Epilineaceae; genus Epilinea. The sequence goes on along the minus strand of JBGAUA010000017.1, from coordinate 7,010 downwards.
TGAACGACAGCTTTGGTACCCGCATGCGCCTGGCCACCGCCGCCGGCGACGTCGACTGCTTCAGCTTGCGCGCCCTGGAACGCGCCGGAATGGCGGGCATCGACCGCCTGCCCATGACCGTCAAGGTGCTGCTCGAGGCCGCCTTGCGCACGAACGACGGCTTCGCCGTCACGGACGCGCATGTCCAGGCCCTGGCGGAGTGGCCGACGCGCCATCGGCAGGACGTTGAAGTGCCGTTCATGCCGGCGCGGGTGCTCCTGCAGGACTTCACCGGCGTCCCGGCGGTGGTGGACCTGGCTGCCCTGCGCTCGGCGATGCGCCGTCTGGGCGGCGATCCGGAGCGCATCAACCCTCAGGTGCCGGTCGACCTGGTCATCGATCATTCGGTGCAGGTGGACGCCTTCGGCTCCGAGGCCGCGATGCTGATCAATTCGGAGAAGGAGTACCAGCGCAACTGGGAGCGCTACGCCTTCCTGCGCTGGGGACAGAAGGCCTTTGCCAACTTCAGGGTGGTGCCGCCCGGATCGGGCATCGTGCACCAGGTGAACCTCGAGCATCTCGCCGATGTGGTGACCACCCGCGCGGTGGACGGCCGGGTCGCGGCCTTCCCCGACAGCCTGGTGGGCACGGATTCGCACACGACCATGATCAACGGCCTCGGCGTCGTGGGATACGGCGTGGGCGGCATCGAAGCCGAGGCGGTGATGCTCGGACAGCCGCTCTACATGCTGATGCCGGCCGTGGTGGGCTTCGAGATGACCGGAAGGCTGCCGGAGGGGGCGACGGCCACCGACCTGGTGCTGACCGCCACCCAGATGCTGCGTCGGCACGGTGTGGTGGGCAAGTTCGTGGAGTTCTACGGGCGGGGCCTGAGCCATCTGTCCCTGGCCGATCGGGCGACCTTGGCCAACATGGCGCCGGAATACGGGGCGACGGTGGGCTACTTCCCCATCGATGAGGAGACGCTGCGCTTCCTGGCCCGCACCGGGCGGGGCGCCGTGGTGGACCTGGTGGAGCGCTACGCCAAGGAGCAGGGCCTGTTCCGGTCCGATGACAGCCCGGCGCCGGTCTTCTCCGAGACCCTCAGCCTGGACCTGTCCACGATCGAGCCCAGCCTGGCCGGTCCGAAGCGGCCGCAGGACCGCATCGCGCTGCGCGACATGAAGGGCAAGTTCGCCCAGGACCTGGTCAAGGAGTTCGGATTGGCGCCGTCTCCGGAGGCGGCGCTGGATCCGGCCGTGGCGGTCTGGCAGGCCGAGGGGGGCACCGGAGCCGTGCATCCGCCGGTCACGCCGTCGGAGCGGCTGACGCTGCGGGGCGACCTCTACAGCGACTCGCGCGTGGATCTGCCCGATGCGGGACCGGGGGCCTTCCTGGAGCAGGGCGCGGTGGTTATCGCCGCCATCACCTCCTGCACCAACACCTCCAACCCGTCGGTCATGGTGGGCGCGGGCCTGCTGGCGCGCAATGCCGTGGCGCGAGGCCTGCAGGTCAAGCCCTGGGTCAAGACCAGTCTGGCGCCGGGCTCCCGGGTGGTCACGCGCTACCTGGACGCGGCCGGCTTGACGCCGGCGCTCGAAGCGCTGCGCTTTCACACCGTGGGCTATGGCTGTACCACCTGCATCGGCAACAGCGGTCCCTTGCCGGAGGACGTCGCCTCCGCGGTCACGGACCACAAGCTGGTGGTGGCGGCGGTGCTCAGCGGCAATCGCAACTTCGAGGGCCGGGTGAACCCCCTGACCCGAGCGAACTTCCTGGCGTCGCCGCCGCTGGTGGTGGCCTACGCCCTGGCTGGAACGGTGGACATCGATCTGGCTCGCGAGCCCTTGGGGGCGGATGCCGACGGACAGCCCGTGTACCTGGCCGATATCTGGCCCTCGGCCAAGGAGGTGGCCGACACGGTGGCTGCCTGCCTGCAGCCGGAGATGTTCGAGCAGGAGTACGCGCGGATCTTCGAAGGCGACGCCGCCTGGCAGGCCATCCCCGTGGGTGAGGGTGCGCTCTTCGCCTGGGACGCCGGCTCCACCTATGTACAGGAGCCCCCCTTCTTCCAGAGCATCGGCATCGAGCTGCCGTCATTGCCCGCGCTTGAGGGCGCGCGGGTGCTGGCCCTCCTCGGCGATTCCATCACCACGGACCACATCTCTCCGGCGGGCTCTATTGCCCCGAGGAGCCCTGCGGCCCTGTGGCTCGAGGAACATGACGTGGTCCGGGCGGACTTCAACTCCTACGGTTCGCGCCGCGGCAACCACCAGGTGATGATGCGCGGCACCTTCGCCAATGTCCGCCTGCGCAACCAGCTGGCGCCGGGCACGGAAGGCGGTTGGACCACCCACCTGCCCACGGGCGATGTGACGAGCATCTACGACGCGGCGATGCGCTACGAGGCGGAGGGGACGCCGCTGGTCATCCTGGCGGGCAAGGAGTACGGCACCGGTTCCAGCCGCGACTGGGCGGCCAAGGGCACCATGCTGTTGGGCGTGACGGCGGTCATCGCCGAGAGCTTCGAGCGCATCCATCGCTCCAATCTGGTGGGCATGGGCGTCCTGCCGCTGCAGTTCCAGGAAGGCGACAGCTGGCGGAGCCTGGGTCTTGAGGGCACTGAGGCCTTTGACATCGATCTGCCGGCGGCGGCCGACCTGCGTCCCGGCGGCACCTTGACCGTGACGGCCACCGCGGTCGACGGCGCGGTGAAGCGCTTTGCGGTCATCAGCCGCTTGGATACTCCGGTGGATGTCCGCTACTACCTGAACGGCGGCATCCTGCACACCGTCCTGCGGGACATGGCGGCGAGAGGCTGAACCCATGAGCCTCCCGTCACCGGAAGCGATCGACGGCTACGTAGAAGCGCTCTTCGGTCTGGACGACCCGAGCCTTGTCGCAGCGTTGGCGGACGCGCGATCAGCCGGACTGCCGGCCATCGAGGTGTCGCCGGTGCAGGGGAGGCTGCTGACGGTTCTGGCCCTGGCGGTGGGCGCGCGGCGGATCCTCGAGGTCGGCACTCTGGGAGGCTACAGCAGCATCTGCCTGGCGAGGGCCCTGCCGCCCGAAGGCCGGATGATCAGCCTGGAGCTGAGCGAACACCACGCCGCGGTGGCAAGACGCAATCTGGATCGCGCGGGACTGGGAGACGCAGTGGAGGTTCGGGTCGGCCAGGCGGCGACGCGCCTCGCCGAGATGCTCGCCACGGGCGCCGAGCCTTTCGACCTGGTCTTCATCGACGCCGACAAGGCCGGTTATCCCGACTATTTCCGCGCTGCCCTCGCGCTGACGCGACCGGGTGGGTTGATTCTGGCCGACAACGTGCTTCGCCGATCGGCCATCACCCTGCCGGGCGTTCTCGATGACGACGCGGACGCGATGGGCGTCCGGTCCTTCAATGCCCGTGTCGCGGCGGAACATGGGCAGCGGGCTACGATCCTGCCCATCGCGGGGCGCAAGGGCTTCGACGGGATGGCGCTGGTCGTGGTCGCGAAACCGGGCCTCGACGCCGGTGGCGGTGGACGCTGATGGTGGCAACAGCGTCATGGCGGCGGTTTCATTCCGGCTCGACCCCTTCAGCGGAGCGGCGACGGCGCCACGGTAGCCGCGGCCGATGAGCGAGCGACCGAAGCGGGGCAGCGCCGCCATGTGGGACGAGCGCTATGCCGCCGAGAGCGCGGTCTACGGCACCGAAGCCAACGCGTTCGTCCGCGAGGTGGCGGATCTCATTCCCAGCGGCCCCGTGCTCTGCCTGGCGGAGGGCCAGGGCCGGAACGCCGTCTTCCTGGCGGAGCGCGGCCATGAGGTGCTGGCGGTCGATCAATCCGCGGTTGGCCTGCAGGGGGCGCAGCAGTGGGCGACGGCACGCGGCGTTGTCATCCGCACCGAGGTCGCGGACCTGGCCGCGTTCGACATTCCGCCCGGGGCCTGGTCGGGCATCATCGCCACCTTCACCCATCTGCCGTCCGACCTGCGGCGCCGGGTGTTCGCAGCTGCCGTCCGCGGGTTGCGGCCGGGTGGCCTTTTCGTGCTCGAGGCCTTCTCCACGGCGCAACTGGGGCGGGACAGCGGCGGTCCCGGCGAGGTCGACCTGCTGATGTCGCTCCCGCTGCTGCGCGCGGAGCTGGCCGGGCTGGAGATCGTCCGTGCCGTCGAGCTGGAACGGGTGCTGGACGAAGGTCGACACCACCAGGGTCCGGCCAGCGTGGTGCAATGGCTGGGGCGCAAGCCGGCGAGCTGATGTCGGATGGCGCTGGCAGGGTCGCAGATCCTGCGTGCGGATGCGCCTGACCTGGTGGTGGAGCACGTCGCGCAGCGGTCCTGAGTGTGTCCCGCCTACCGGCCGCCGCCGAGCCAGGGCAAGGCGACGCGACCGACCGCCGCAGCGTGCGGCGTCGAGCTCGGCCTTGCCGTGGGCTCCGGCAACGCGGACACCAGCGGCAGGTCCAGCACGCTCAGAGCCGCCGCTCCATCCACGTCGCGGTAGACCACCTCCACGCGATGAACACCGGCCGGAAGGGGCAACGCCAGGTCCTGGTCGATGCCGCCGGCGTCCCAGCGATCCAAGGCCAGCGCGCTGCCGATCCAGACCCGGGCACCGCCCTGGGCCTTGATGAAGCCCCGCAGCGTTCCCGCCTCGCGCATCTGGGTGAAGCCGATGGCTCGGACGCTGAAGCCGTCCTCCGGCACACCGGGCGCAGGTCGGCCGGTGGACCAGTTCAGGTTGAGCGTCTCCACCTGAGCCACGTTCAGCAGCCCGCCGGCCAGGTCCCTTCCAGCGTAGTACTCGAGCCGCCAGCCCGCGCTGGGGCCGCGGCCGAAGACCAGCACCCGCCGCGACCGGGACATCACCATGGCCGTTCCCGCCGGGTCCAAAGCCACGTCGGCCGGCTGGAACCGAATGCCGTCGCCCGCGTCGATCTGGCCGACATGACGACCCGAGCCGTCCAGCACCTGCACCCGTCGCGCAGCGGCCTCGGCGACCCAGGTGCGGCCTTCGCCGTCGACGGCCAGGCCGAGCGGCTCGTCGAGTTGCCCCGGCGCCTGGCCGCGGCTTCCCCATGCGCCCAGCAGGCCGCCCAGCGGATCGAAGACCTGCACCCGACCAAGGGTCGCATCGCCGGCCGTGACCCGATCGCCGTCGAAGGCCAGCCCGCCCAGGTCTCGGAAGCTGCCGGCGGGCGCCTCGCCGGTGGCCGGCGCTTCCTGGCCCCAGGAGCCGAGCGCTGTTCCCGCGCGCGAGAGCCGCAGGATGCGGTGGTTGGCCGGGTCGGCCACGAAGAGCAGCGCCTCGCCGCCGCCCGAAGGCTGGTCGATCGCCAGCCGGGTCACAGGGCCAGCTGGAAGGCCCGAGCCGGCCAGGTCGTAGACTGTCGGTGCCGAGCCGTTGGCGCCGAAGCGCTGCACGCGGCGGTTGCCGGTGTCCGCCACATAGACCGTGCCGTCCGGCGCCACCGCTGCGTCGCCGGGTCGGTCGAGCTGGCCCGCGTCCTTGCTGCCGCCGCTGCCGAAGCTGTCCTTGAGGATGCCCGAGACGTCGAATCGGCGGATGCGGTGGTAGACCCGATCCGCCACATAGACCAGGCGTCCGTCGCGCGCCAGGTCGATGCCGTCCGCACCGCCGATCTCGCCGACCGTCTCGTGGTCGCCGCCCAAGCGGTTGTCGAACTCTCCGGTCAGGCTGAAGCGCTGGAAGCTGTTGTCGCCGGCGTCGGCCACGAAGACTGAGTTGCCGGCCGTGATCCCCAGGCTCACCAGGTGCTTGAACTCGCCGTCACCCCATGCGGTGAAAGGAACCATGGTCTCGTCGAAGTGCTGGATGCGCGTCCACCCATCGGCCGGGTTGCTCTCGGCCGTCAGGATATGCCCCGATCCGGCCGCGGCAACGTCCTGGAGGCCCTCGAACCGGCCGGCGGCGCGCCCCGGCGCGCCATGGGTGCCGAGCAGCAGGCCTCGGGCGCTGAAGCGCAGCAAACGTCCGTTGCCGCTGTCCGCCACCCACACGGTCTTGTCCGGCGCCACGGTGATGCCGGTGGGCGCGAGCATCTGGCCTTCGCCGGAGCCGGCGCTGCCGATCGTGCCCAGAACTTCGCCCGCGCTCGAGTAGCGCAGCACATGGCCGCGACCCTTGTCCAAGAGGTACACGGCGCCGCCGGTGCTTGAGGCCAGGTCCACCGGATCCCGCCAGGCGCGGGCCGGGTCGGTCGGAGCCTCCCATGCGTTGAGAAAGGCCCCCGTCTTGCCGTCGAAGACCGAGATCCGCCAGTTGCCGCGCTCGAGGACGTAGACCCTGTCCTCCTCGTCGAGGGCCAGCGCTATCGGCTCGTTCAACTGACCGGCCGCGCTGCCGAAGTCGCCGCGCATCCACAGCAACTCGCCGTCGAGCTTGAAATGGAAGAGCCTGTGGTTGCCGGCGTCCACCGCGTAGACGCTGCTGTCGACGTAGCTTCCGGCCACGGCTCGGGCCTCGGCGTAGCGGTCCACCGCGTCCGACCCGCCGATCGCGTAGCGGAAGGTGTCCGGGATCGGGGCGCCTTGAGCCCCCGCCGGCGCCGGACCGCGGATGCCGAGATTCCGCGCGGCGCCCACGGAGACGAGGACCGCGGCAGCGACGAGAATCAGCGTCATGCGGTCACGCGCCCGCGCAGGGGTGACGAGATCGGCGAAGGGGCGAGGGCGCGTCTGGAGCATGGTGCTCTCCAAGAGGGCAGTGGCGAGTGTTTTGCTGTTACCGGCGGCAGAGCGACCGGGCCGGCTGAAGGGAGCCTCGAGCGGCGCAATTGTACTGTGCGGCGCGCCAGGCGCAGGTCCAGGTGGCGAGGCCGTCAGAGCGGCGACCGCGGATCGAAGCGCGGCGCGCGCTTCTCGCGAAAGCTGGCCAGGCCCTCCTGGACTTCCGGTCCGGAGAAGCCCATGAACTCGAGGGCCAGACTGGCATCGAAGCTGGGTCCGGCCATTCTCAACCAGTTGTTGAGGGCGTACTTGGTCCAGCGCAGGGCGCTTGGGGCGCCGGCGGCCAGGCGAGCAGC
>JBGAUA010000179.1:2036-6970 GCA_044228875.1 Anaerolineae bacterium | reverse complement strand
CGGTCCCGTGTCATTCGGACCCGCCGTTCCCCAGGGTGCGTTGGCGGCCCAGGCAGTGAATCCCAGGATGGTGACACTGAGGATGAGCAGGGCCAGCATCGACATCGTCACCTCGTAGGCCTCGATCTTCTTGCCCAGGTACTCCGGCGTGCGGCCGACCATGAGGCCGGCCGCGAACACCGCCAGGATGGCGAAGACCAGCATGCCGTAGAGGCCGGAGCCCACGCCGCCGAAGACCACCTCGCCCAGGAGCATGAGGAAGAGCGGGACCAGGCCGCCGATCGGCGTGAACGAGTCGTGCATGGCGTTGACCGAGCCATTGGACGCGGCCGTGGTCGCCGTCGCCCACAACGCGGAATTGGTCACGCCGAAGCGGAGCTCCTTGCCCTCCATGTTGCCGCCCGCCTGCTGGCTGCCGGCCACGTCGTCCACGCCCAGCGCCGCCAGACGAGGGTTGCCGGCCTGCTCGGCCGCGACCGCCGGGAGCAGAAGGGCCACCAGAAGGATGGTCATCGCCGCCAAGAGCGCCCAGGCCTGGCGCATGTCACCGATCATGCGGCCGAAGGTGACGCACAGCGCCGCCGGCACGAGGAGGATGGCCAGCATCTCCAGGAAGTTGGACCAGGGCGTGGGGTTCTCGAAAGGATGCGCCGAGTTGACGTTGAAGAAGCCGCCACCATTGGTCCCCAGCTGCTTGATGGCGATCTGCGAGGCGGCCGGCCCCAGCGCCAGGGTCTGGGTGGTCAGGGGCACCGACTCTGTCACCGGCTCACCGGCCGCGTCGAGGACCCTCTCGCCCGCGGCGTCCAGCACCGGCTGGCTGATGGCGGATGGCTCCACGAGCGTCGCCTCGGCATAGGGCCTGAGGGTCTGCACCACGCCGGTGGCCACCAGGACCAGCGCCATCACGGTGGACAGGGGCAGGAGGATGTAGAGCGTGCCGCGCACGAGGTCCACCCAGAAACTGCCCAGTTGCTCGGCCTGGCGGGCGCGGATGCCGCGGACAAGCGCCACCAGGACGGCCATGCCGCTGGCGGCGGACACGAAGTTCTGGACCGTCAGACCCAACATCTGGGTCAAGTAGCTCATGGTCGCTTCGCCGCCATAGGCCTGCCAGTTGGTGTTGGACACAAAGCTTGCGGCGGTGTTGAAGGCCAGGCCCGCCGGCACGGCGGCCATATCGGCCGGGTTCAGGGGCAGGGCGGCCTGCGCGCGCTGGAGCCCGTAGACCGCCAGCGCCCCGACGACGCTGAACGAGAGGAGCGCCAGGGCATAATCCTTCCAGCCCATCTGGTCATCCTCCCGCAGCCCGCCAAGGCGCAGGATGCGCCGCTCCACGCCACCGAAGGCGCGGCTCAGGAGATGCGGCCGGCCGTCGTAGACGCGGGCCATGAACTCGCCCAGCGGCTTGGCCGCGGCCAGGAGCACGACCAGGTAGAGCAGGATCTGCAGCCAGGAAGCCAGATCAGAGGACAGTCCCGGCAAGAGGAAGCCGTCCATCAGAAGATCTCCGGCCTCAGCAGGGCCACGAAGAGATAGATGAGCAGGGCCGCGGCGATGATGCCCACGCTCGCGTGAAGTCCATCCATGTCAGCCTCCTTCTTGGATTCCGAAGCGGTCGACGGGCAACCACAGAAGGGCATGGCCGCCGAGAATGATGGCGATGTACAGCAGCTCCGACATGTCGATCTTCTTCAAGCTCCGAAAGCCGACAACCTAGGATGGGCCCGAATGCGGGCTCTCCTTCCCACCGAGAGCCATGATCGCGGCCAGCACCCGCGCCAGGTCGGAGAGCGTGCGGCGCGATGCGGCACCCATCACGGCATCGCGGCCCCATACGTCCAGCCAGCCGACCTGACGCCGATCGACCACGAGGGCAATCCGCCCGCCCTCCTGCGCCAGTGGAACAGCGACCTGCAGCGCGTCGCTATCGGCTGCGCCGGAAGGGAGCAGGCTGTCCGGCTTGAGCATGAGCTGAGGAACGGGTCGCGGAGCCGGTCGAGCGACAATCACCGTATCGCGGTTGTCCCGCAGGACGATGGCCGCCAGCGGTAAGGCTGCCCGGCAGGTATCCAGAAGCCTCCCGGCGCTGTGCGAGATCTCCGCCCCCCGTTCCAGCTCCATCAAGCCTATGTGCAGCGTATCTTGATGGCGGTGAGCTGCTCGAAGGTCGGCAATCCGCTCGCCGCGCTTGGATCCCAGCGTCGCCACCACAAGACCACAGACCATCAGGCTGGCGAAGGCGATGATGTCGTGCTTGTCCTGGATCGCGAGGCGCAGATAGGGCTGGGTGAGGAAGAAGTCCAGGCTGAGCGCCGATACGATGGCCGTTGTCGTCGCCGCCCAGCGGCCCCCGAACTCAGCCGCCAAGATCGTCAGGACGAGGAATGGCAGGGTGAAGTTGGAAGCGCTCGTGTCATCCCGAATCGGGATGAGCGCGATTCCCAAGGCGATTGCCGCCAATGGCCCCATCGCCAGATAGATCAGTCGATCACTGTCATCGTTCATGCTTCGGTCTCCCATGCGGCTCCCAGGGCCAGGCACTCAGCATAGGGCCGAGCGGGATCAAGCTGAGGCAAGGGATCGCGGCGGAACCGTAAGGAAATCGTATGGAAGCGCCCGCGGGTAGCGCTGTCGGGCCCGCGCCCTCAGCCCCGCAGCCAGGGCCGGATGCCGTCTCCCTCGCCGTCCTCGTCGTCGTCCGCCGCGCCCCGCGCGGCGTCGCCCTCGTCCGCGCCGAGGTCCCAGCCGTCCTCGTCTGCGTCCGACCAGTACGCGGCGGCATCCACCGCGCCGTCGTCGTCGTCCGCGAGGTCCTCCTCCAGGCCGTCCTCCAGGAGGTCGTCCGCGTCCGGTGCGCCGGCGGGAAGGCCGCCGGCACCAGGCGCGGCGCCGCGCCAGGGAAGGGGCAGGGGGGCCAGGCGGCGGGGGTCGATGTTGCGCGGCAGGACGTCCTCCGGCAGGGGCGGCGCGGCGTCGGCCTTGCCGCCCACGGGGCCGAAGACCGCGTCGAGGCGCTCCTTGTAGTCCCGAGCGCCCGCCACGTCGGCGTCCGATTCGATGGTCACCTCGCGGGGCGCGTTGCCCTGGGCCGGGCCCACCAGGCCCGCCGCCTCCAGGGCGTCGATCAGGCGCGCCGCGCGGGAGTAGCCGATCTTCAGCTTGCGCTGCAGGAAGCTGGTGGAGGCCGCGCTGTGGGAGCGGATCAAGGTCACCGCCTCGTCCCAGAGCGCGTCATGCTCCTCGGCCAGGGCGCCGTTCTGGGGGTCCGCCATCTGCTCCCAGAGCTCCGGCTGGATCATCGGCTCGGGGATGCCCAGGCGCTCCGCCGCCGGGTGGGGGAGGGCGCCGGGCGCGTCCTTGCGGGCGCTGTGCTTCCAGAAATGCACCAGGCGCTCCACCTCCTCGTCGGAGACGTAGCAGCCCTGCAGGCGACGCAGCTTGGAGTCGTCGCTGCTCTGGTAGAGCATGTCGCCCTGGCCCAGGAGCTTCTCCGCCCCCTGCTGGTCCAGGATGACCCGCGAGTCGACGCTGCTGGACACGGCAAAGGCGATGCGGCTCGGGAAGTTGGCCTTGATCAGGCCCGTGACCACGTCCACCGAGGGGCGCTGGGTGGCCAGCACCAGGTGGATGCCCGTGGCCCGCGCCAGCTGCGCCAGGCGGGTGATCAGGCGCTCCGTCTCTTCGGGGGCCAGCATCATCAGGTCCGCCAGCTCGTCGATGACGATGACCAGGAAGGGCAGGCGCGTCTGCCCCCGCTCGTCCATGAGGCGGTTGTAGGCCGCCAGATGCCGCGCCCCGGCCTCGGCGAAGGCCCGGTAACGGCGGTCCATCTCCCGTACCGCCCATTGCAGCACGCCCACCACCCGCTCGGCGTCGACGACCACCGGCGTGGCCAGGTGCGGCAGGCCCCGGTACTGGGTCATCTCCACCCGCTTGGGGTCCACCAGCACCAGCTTGAGCGTGTCCGGCGTGTGGCTGAGGAGCAAGGAGGCGATGAGGGTGTTGACGCAGACGCTCTTGCCCGAGCCCGTGGCGCCGGCGATGAGCAGGTGCGGCATGCGGGTCAGGTCCACCGCCACGTCGTTGCCGCCCGTGTCGCGCCCCAGGGCGATGGGCAGGCCGCCGCGCTTCAGGAGCGACTGGAAGGCCTCCGACTGCATCACCCCGCGCAGGCTGACCACCGTCTTGGCCGCGTTGGGCAGCTCCACGCCCACGTAGGGCCGGCCGGGCACCGGCGCCAGGATGCGCACCGGGCTGGCCGCCAGGGCCAGGGCCAGGTCGTTCTGCAGGGCCAGGATGCGCCGCACCGGCACCTTGGAGCGGATGCCGGCCTTCTCGGTGTAGCCGGGGCGCAGGCCGAACTGGGTGATGGTGGGCCCCACGTTGATCTGCACCACCTCCACCGGGATCCCGAACTCGGCCAGGGTCTGCTCGATGGTGCGGGCCAGGAGCTCCGCCTCCTCCGGCGAGCGCACCACGTCCTGCGGCGCGTCCAGGAGGCCGACCATGTCCGGCAGCTGCCACTGGGCGCCGGATGCCGGCAGGGGCGCGGCGGGGACGGCGGCGGTCGAGGGCGCCGCCGGGGAGGGGGCCGGCGGACGCGCTCCGGCCTCGTCGTCATCGTCCAGGTCCAGGGGCGCCTGGACGGCGAGCGCCACCGGCGCTGCCGCCGGGAGCGCCGCGCCGGGGTCCGCCGCGGCGCCGCCGGCTTCGCGGGCGCCCCACAGCGAACGGCCGCCGGCGCGCAGGGCGCCGCCCAGGTCGCCGCGTCGTCCCCAGAGCCGGCCGGCACCGTCGAAGAGCAGCCGGCCCAGCCGGTCCAGCATCTCCGGCAGACCCAGCCCGGCCATCCTGCCCGCGCCGTAGCCCGCCACCAGGATGAAGACCACCGCCGCCGGCGCGGCGCCCAGGGCGCCGGCGAGGAAGCGTGC
>JBGAUA010000179.1:0-2026 GCA_044228875.1 Anaerolineae bacterium | reverse complement strand
GGCGCCGCCAGGCCCTGGGTCATGAGCTGCCAGAGCCCCAGCAGGCCGACATAGCAGGCCAGCGCGCCCAGCGGCCGCTGCAGGCGCAGGTCCACCTGGTCGTCCATGCTGTCGACGAGCAGCCAGGCCCCGATGCCGCCCAGCAGGAAGGGCAGGAGCCAGCGGCCGTCGCCCAAGAGGCGACCCAGCAAGGCGATCCAGGCCCCCGTCACCTGGCCGCGGTTGCTGACGAAGGACACCAGGGTGAGGACGCCGACGGCCAGCAAGGTGGCGCCGGCGATCTCCCGCTTGCGCGCGGGGGTGAGGAAGGCAGGGATCAGCTGCTGGGCGGCCGAGCCCTGGACGCTCTTGCGGCGCGGGGCGGCACGGGCAGCGGGGCGCCGGGTCATGGGGGCATTATATCGCTCAGGTGTTCGGGGGCCAATGTGGGCCAGGGCGATGCCCTGGACCGCCTGGCGGACCCGTCGCCGTCACGGACGACTATGCCACGTCCCTGAATGTGGGCAGGGGGTAACCCCGGCCCCACTGTACTCGGGCGCCTCGCGGCCTACAATCCGCGCCCATGAACCCTCGTCCCGCGCTCCTGGCCGGCCTGCTGGCGGTCGGCATGGCCTCGGCCGCCGACCGGGCCGGGGCGGAGGACGGGCCCACCGCCGCGCCCACCCTCGTCGTCATCACCGCCATGCCGCCGCGTGCCGCGGCGGCGCGGGAGGCGGCGGACGAGGCCGGGCCGAGTGCCGCTGCCTTCTCCGGCGCGGCCGCCGCCGCCGAGCGGGAGGCCATGCGCCGGCCCGGCTGGAGCTTCGCGCTGCGGCGCTGGATGGTGGTCAGCCGGATCTACGCCGCCGCCGGCCTGCCCCCACCCCTGCCCGGGGAGGAACTGCGAGCCGCGGGCACGGCGCCGCGGGCCCTGGCCACCGCCGGCCCGGGCCGGCTGCCGACCGGCCTGGTCACCTTCCTCCTGATGGGCACCGACCGCCGCGCCCAGGAGCGGGTGTGGCGCACCGACACCCTGCTGCTGGTCTTCCTCAGGCCCGAGACAGGCCAGGTTGGCCTGCTCTCCATCCCGCGCGACCTCTGGGTGAACATCCCCGGCTACGGGGCCGGCCGCATCAACACCGCGGACTACCTGGGCGAAGCGGCGGGGCTGGCGCCGGGCGAGCTGCCGCGGCGCGTCCTGGCCGAGAACCTCGGCCTCAGCCCCGACCATGTCCTGCGCCTGGACCTGGAGGGCTTCGTGCGCCTCATCGATGCCCTGGGCGGCATCGATGTGCCGGTGGACTGCGCGCTGGAGGACCGCTTCTTCGACCCGGGCAACCTGGGCGGCGAGGTGGTCTTGTCCCTGGAGCCGGGCATCCGGCACATGGACGGGCGGCTGGCCCTGCGCTACGCGCGCTCCCGCTGGGGCAGCTCAGACTTCGAGCGCGCGCGGCGGCAGCAGCGCGTGGTGCGCGCCCTGCTGCGCGAGGGCCGCTCCCTGGGCACGCTCCGACGCGCGCCCGAGGTCTGGCGGGCCCTGGCGCCCTACCTGCGCGCCGATCTGGCGGCGGGCGACGTGGCCCGGCTGGCCCTGCAGCTGGCCAAGGTGCGCGACCGCCTGCGGCTGCGCAGCCGCGTGCTGCAGTTCCCCGACCTGGAGGACTGGACGGCGCCGGACGGGTCCGCCGTCCTCCTGCTGCACCCCGAATCCCTGGCCGGCGTCCTGGCGGACCTGCTCGACGAGGCCGCCGACGACGGGGCGGCGCCGGTCGCCGATGTGCCGCTCTACGACGCCACCGGGCGCCCCGGCTGGGACCAGCTGGCGGCCCTGCGCCTGGCGGAGGGCGGCTGGGCGGCAGGCCGGGTGACGCGGCGGGCCGAAGCGCCCGCGAGCCTGGTCTTCCACCGGCCGGAGGCGACGGGGGACGCCGACCGCCTGGCGCGGTCCCTGGGTCTGGGGCCGGAGGCCCTGCGCCCCGCCGGGGACTGGAACGCCGCCCCGCCCGATGCCCCGCTCTGGGTCCAGGTGGGCGCCGATTGGCGCGCC
>JBGAUA010000178.1:0-7027 GCA_044228875.1 Anaerolineae bacterium | reverse complement strand
GACCATCAAGCTCACCCGAAGGCAGTTCACCCTCGGCTGTTCGGCCGGTATCGCGGCCATGGCCGGCGGCCGCCTCGGCGGCCGGGTCTTCGCCGACCCCAAGCGTCGCCAGCAGGGCGGCGCCAAGGATCCCATCCTGCTGGTGGTCTTCCTGCGCGGCGGCATGGACGGGCTCAACTTCTGCGCCCCCGTGGATGACCGCGACTACATGGCCGCCCGCGCCGGCGACCTGCGCATCCACGACAGCGGCGACCTGGCCGGACTGAGCCTGGCGCGCGGTCTGGGCGGGGACTTCCGACTGCATCACGCGGCGCGCCCCTTCCATGAGCTGTATCAGGACGGCAGCCTGGCCATCGTGCACGCCGCGGGCCTGCCCAACGGCACCCGCAGCCACTTCGACGCCATGGACCTCATGGAGCGGGGCAGCGTCGACGACAAGGGCCTGGCCACGGGCTGGCTTTCCCGCCACCTGGCCACGCAGCAGCCCGATGGCCTGCTGCCCGTGATCGCCTCGGGCTCCAGCACGCCGGGATCGCTGCTGGGCTCCGGCGAGGCCGTCTCGGTCTGGCAGCCGGAGGGCTTCGGGATCGCCACCCATTGGCAGGAGCCTTCGGAGGCCTCCGAAATCCTGCGCGGCTTCTATTCCGGCGGCGCGAGCCCCCTGCACGGCGCGGCCAACCGCACCCTGGACGCGGTACGCCTGGTGCAGCGCGGCATCCCGCGCGACGGCGACGGCATCGCCCGGCCCTACGAGCCGGAGAACGGCGCCGAGTATCCGGACGACTGGGCCTGGCAGCAGTCCCTGGTCACCGTGGCCCAGTTGGTGAAGATGGACCTGGGCCTGAGTCTGGCCACCCTGGACTTCGGGGGCTGGGACACCCACGAGGGCCAGGCCTGGCGCTTTCCGCAGCTGGTGGACAACCTGGCGCGGGGCCTGGGCGCCTTGTACAACGACCTTCACCGCTACCACGACCGGCTGAGCATCGTGGTGATGAGCGAGTTCGGGCGGCGACTGAAGTCCAACGAGAGCGGCGGCACGGACCATGGCCACGGCAACCTGATGATGCTCCTGGGCCAGCAGGTGAACGGCGGGCGGATGTTCGGCCGCTGGCCGGGCCTGGCTACCGAGCAACTGGACGACCGCGCCGACCTGGCCATCACCACGGATTACCGCCAGGTGCTGGCGGAGCTGCTGGTGCGCGGCATGGGCAACGCCCAGCTGGGCCGCGTCTTCCCGGGCCTGGGCAGCTACCAGCCTCTGGGGGTGCTCAAGGGTGCGGACCTGCCCATCGATTGGTCGGAGGACAAGCCGGCGCTGCCGACGGCGACGCCGCGGCCGCAGCCGGTTGGCAAGGTGCTGCTGCCGTTCCTGGGGCGATGAAAACAGGTCAGCCTTGACGATGCAGTGGCGGAAGGGGATCCGGCTGATAGCCGTGGTGCTGATAGCCGTGGTAACGGCGATGCTCCCCCTCTCCCAGCCGTATTGGGAGAGGGGGCAGGGGGGTGAGGGCGCGAACACCGCCTCTCCCCTCACCCCCCGCGACCTCCTCCTCCCCGGCACCCAGCCACGCAACCTCGAGCATCCGCTCGTGGGGCCCAAGGATTGCCGCGGCTGCCACGCCGGCCAGCGAGCCCTCACGGGGCAGCCGGAGGAGACGGAAGTCCAGGTGGCCTGGCAGGGCTCGCTGATGGCCCACAGCGGGCGCGACCCGGTGTTCGAGGCGGCTCTGGACATCGCCAACGCCGACGCGCCGGGCAGCGGCGAGTACTGCCTGCGCTGCCACATGCCGGAGGGCTGGCTGGCCGGCCGTTCCCGGTCGGCCGATGGCAGGGCCATGACGGCGGCCGACCGCGAGGGCGTGCATTGCTCGGTCTGCCATCGGCTGGTGGATCCGCTGGATCCAGTGGGTCGGGTCGACGGGGGACCGGAAGTGGACGCCTCGATCCGCGCCGCCCTCACGTTGACCGTCCGGACCATCGGTAGCGCGCGCCTCGTCCTGGACCCGCTCGACCGTCGCCGCGGGCCTCGGGACCTGGCGGCGGAGGGCCGGCTCACCACCAACCCGCACCTGACCGCGGAAGGGACGCTCACCTCGCCCTTCCATCGGACGGCGGAGCTCTGCGGCAGCTGCCATGACATCGACAACCCCTTGTACCGCTGGGACGCGGCGGCCGGGGAATACGTCCCCGGCCCGCCCGACGAGCCTTTGGCGCCGGAAGACAAGCCCTTTCCCATCGAGCGCACCTACAGCGAATGGCAGCTATCGGCCTTCGCCGCTCCCGGTGGGGTGCCGGATTCGCCCTTCGCCCAAGGGGATCGGGGCGCGGGCAGCTGCCAGGACTGTCACATGCCGCGGGTGCGGGGCGCCGCGGGCAGCTACTTCGGCGAGGCGCCCCTTCGCGACGACCTGGCGATGCATGATCTGACGGGCGCCAGCACCTGGGTGCAGAAGGCCATCCTGGCCCATCCGGACTACGGTCCGCCGCTGCGTGCCGACCCGATGGCCGCCCGCGCCATGGTCTCCGGTACCCTGCGCGCGGCAGCCATGCTGCGCCGCGCGGCGCGGCTGGCGGTGGACCGCCGGGGCCGTGACCTTCTGGCGGTGACGGTGGTCAACCAGGCCGGTCACAAGCTGCCCACGGGCTACGTGGAGGGCCGGCGGATGTGGCTGGAGGTGGAGGGCTTCGCCGCCGACGGGCGGCGCGTCTTCCATTCGGGCCGCTACGATGCGGCGACGGCCACCCTGGAGCGGGATCCGGCGCACGATCCGCAGCTGCGCAGTTGGGAAGCCCACCATGACATCTCGCCGGAGGTAGCCTCCGCCACCGGCGTCACCGCCGGCTCCGGCTTCCACTTCGCGATCAACAACCGCATCGTGGCCGACAACCGCATCCCTCCACGCGGCTACGGCTTCGCGGCCTTCGACGCGGCGGGCGCTGCGCCGCACGCAGATGGCCGCGCGGACCCGTCGCGCTACCGCGACGGCCAGCATTGGGATGCCGCCGACTACGTGATGCCCGCCGGCGTCGTCAGCGGCACGGTGCGCCTCTGGCACCAGCCCGCCACCGCCGAGTACATCACCTTCCTGCGCGACGCGGGGCCGATGCGCGGGCAGCCGGGCAGCCGCGGCGACCTGCTCTACAGGCTCTGGGAGGAGACCGGCCGGGCGGCGCCGGTGCTGATGGCGGAGGAGCGGTTTTCAGGATGGCGGTTGTGGTTGCCGCAGGTCGCCACGGGGTTTCCGTAGGGGCGGGACCGCCGGGCGTGATCGCCCCGCCTTCACCGTTCGCCTTCGTCCCGGCTGGCTCGCCCTGGGTTCACGTGATACCAGGGCGAGCCACCCGGGTCGCAGCCTCAGCGTAACGGCGCGTCCTCACGCCCGGCAGACCCGCCCCTACGAAACCTGGTGCGCCTGTCCTGGCCATGGGCCGTCAGGGTGCCGAGACCTCCGGCGTGCCGGCCGGCGGCGCCGGCGTGCGTGCGGGATCCTCCGCGGTCCCATCAGCCGCGCTACCCGTCAGCGCTCCCAGCCGCTCCAGGGCCCGACTGAGCCGGTCCATCTCCACGCCGAAGCCGCGCCAGTCGCCGGTTTCCAGGGCCTTGGCGGCGGCTGTCTGGGCCGCGCGCGCCGTAGTCACCAGGGCGGCCACGTCGGAGGGCAGCGCCGCGGACTCAGCATCCACCGGCAGGGGGCGACCCGGAATGGCCGTGTCGCCTGAGGTCGGTGCGCCGGCGCGCGCCAGTCGAGAATCGACCAGGACGGCCAGGGCCTCCTCGAAGGTCTCGCGCATTTCTACCCGCTCGCCGTCGGCCACGATGACCCGCTTGAGCTCGGGCAGGGCGTTGGACTCGGCCTGCAGGAAGAGCGGCTCCACATAGAGCAGGGCGTCGCCCAGGGGGATGACCAGGAGGTTGCCGCGAATGGTGCGCGAACCGGCCTGGCTCCACAGGGTGAGCTGGGCCGAAATGTCGGTGTTGTTGTCGATGCGGCTCTCCACCTGCTCGGGGCCGTCGATCTGCTGGCCCTTGCCGAAGTTGTAGAGCACGAGCTTGCCGTAATGACCGGGGTCGGAGCGGGCGGCCAGCCAGGCGTTCATGTTCTTCTTCCCGGCCGGCGTGTAGGGCCGCATCAGCAGGAACTCCGGATCCTCCTCACCGCGCAGCCGCATGGTGACATAATAGGGTTCCATGGGTACTGAGCCGCCCTGCGCTCGCGTCTCCTGCGGCACGGTCCACAGGTCTTCGCCGTTATAGAACACGTCCGGGCGGGTGACGTGGTAGCGTTCGTAGATCTTGGTCTGGGCCTTGAACAGGGTCTCGGCGTAGCGCCAATGGGCCCGGAGGCCGGCCGGCATGGCGTCGGCCGACTGCAACAGGCCGGGGAACACCTGCTGCCAGGCGCGGATGATGGGATCCTCCGCGTCCACCACATAGAAGGCGGGACGGCCGTCGTAGGCGTCGATCACCACCTTGACGCTGTTGCGCAGGTAGTTCACCGTGCCGCCGCCGCTCTCAGCCGGCAGGCGCAGAGGCGCCGCATAGGGGAAGCGGTTGCTGCTGGTGTAGGCGTCGATCATCCAGACCAGACGGCCTTCCTCCGTGACCACCAGGTAGGGGTCGGGATCGAAGGTCAGGAAGGGCGCGAGGCGCTGAGCCCTTTCGGCCACCTGGCGGTGCATCAGCACCTGGCTCTGCGCCGTGATGTCGTTGGACAACAGGATCTCGATGTCCCCGAAGTGGAGGGCAAAGGCCAGGCGGCGCAGCAGGGAGCCCATGCCCACGCCGTCGGCGCCGTCGTAGACGGTGCGCGCGTTCTCGTCACCCAGGGGATAGTCGAACTCGTCGGTGCGGGTCTTGACGATCACGTAGGGCACGTCGTCGCCGCCGGATTCGCCGAAGTAGATGCGCGGCTGCGTTACCTGGCGCGGGAAGTCCGCGGCGCTGCGCAGGGGCAGGTCGCGCAGCCAGAGCACGGGCTGCCCGCGGGCGTCAACCTGGTCCACGGGCGCCATCGCCAGGCCGAAGCCATGGGTATACTCGAGATGGCGGCTGATCCAGGTGGGGTTGTTCAGGCCGGCGGGCTGCAGCTCGCGAGCGGCCAGCTCCACCTGCCGCGGGCCGTCCGGGGTGTCGTAGCGATCGATGTCCACGTCGCGGAAGTCGTAGTAGGGGCGGATGGACTGCTTCTGCTCGAAGAAGTCCAACAGCACCTGCCAGTCCCACAGGCGCACGTTGTCCAGGCTGCCCCGATTGGCGGCGACGAGCTCGTCCGTGACGCGTCCGCTCGGCTCGTAGGCCGCCGCCTGGATGGCGTCCAGGCCCCAGGCCCGGCGGGTCATGGTGATGCCGTGCGCCAGGTAGGGCCGTTCGTAGGCCAGTTCATTGGGTTCCACCCGGTAGGTCTGCACGAGCCCGGGATAGAGGTTGCCGGCCAGGAGGCTGATGACCAGCACGGCGGCCGCCAGGCCTAAGGCCATGGTTGTTCGGCCGACGAAGGCGCTGACGGCCAGGAGCAGGGCGGCGAGCATCCAGAGCCAGGTCATGCCGCCCCAGACGGGCATCCGCAAGGTCACGTCCGCGAAGCCGGGTCCGGCGAACACGCTGTCGGCCCGGTTGCTGTTGAGCAGGGCGAATCGGCTCAGCCAGCTGCCGACGGCCAGGATGACGGCATAGGCCGCGCCGAGGAGCAGCAGGTGTCGCTGCGCCGCGCGCGTGGCGCCCGTGGGCAGGCCGGCGGCCCGCAGGCGGGCGGCGAGGGGACCGCGCGATCCCTCGCGCCGCAAGGCGCTGCCGGCGGCCATGGCGCCGCCGAGCAGGTAGACGACGGCCGTGCCGGCCAGGGCGGTGAGCACGAGGCTGCCGGCCAGACTCTGCGCCAGCCGCCAGACGGGCAGCCGGAAGACGTAGAAGTCGATGTCCCGGCCGAGGATGGGCTCGGTCAGGCCGAAGTCGCCGCCGGCACGGTAGAGCAGCAGCCCCTGCCAGGCTGCCGCGGACCTGAGAGCGATGACGCCGCCCATGCCGAGGGCGGCCAGGAGCACCAACGGGCGGGCGCCGCGCGCGGCGCCGCGGCGCAGGGCCCAGAGCCAATGCGCGGCCAGCCAGAGCGCCCCGACGAGCGCGCTCACCGCGAACACGGCCAGCGGTGCCAGCAACCGCGTGCGAAAGACGGCGCTCTGACCAAGGCTGCCGAACCACAGCGCGTCGATGTAGACGCCCACGAGCATCCTGAGGCCGAGCACCAGGACCATGGCGATCAGGATCAGGGACCAGATGCGGAAGACGGCGCGGTTGGGGCGCCGCACCTGGTCGGCCTTGGACTTGAAGAGGGCGTCGAAGTCGATCGACATGGCAGGGGCTCCGGGAGGGCGTTCAGGCGCGGTAAGGCGGGCGGCAATGATAGACCGTTCGGCGCCCGATGGACCGGCGCTCGCGGCCCGGTTTCGCGGGCGCGTCGGCGGTTGCACCCTTGGGCGACTGTGGTGTAGGCCTACGTCGCGACGGACGGCGGCGTTGCGGAAGGGCCGCCGACGCGACGGCTATCGCCCCCAGAACGCCCCGCCTGGGCAGGGCAGCGTCACGGCGATGTGCCGATAGATCGCCGCCAGGTCTTCGGCGTCCGGTGCCTTGTAGAAAAATTCGGGGCGACTGGCCATGCGGCGCAGCGCGTCCTCTTCCAGGTCGGCTCCCAGCCCGATGGTGAACAGCAGCACGCCCGCGGCCTTCGCCGCCCCTGCTTCGGTCTCGGCCATGTCCACCGGCACGGGGTTGGCTCGGCCGTCGGTGAGGACGACCATCACCGCCAGGTTGCCGGGGCGGCGGCGCGGTCCGGCCAGTTCGGCGCGGGCGGCGGCGATCCCGAGATCGAGGCGGGTGTAGCGGGCCGCGGCGAGCCCGGCCAGCGCCGCGTCGAGGGAGGGGCGGTCGTCGGTGAGACCTTGCGCCAGTCGGGCCGTCTCGTTGAACCACACGACGCCGGCCTGGTCGCCGTCGTCCAGCCGCAGCTGATCGAGGAAGCCGCCCGCC
>JBGAUA010000177.1:0-7095 GCA_044228875.1 Anaerolineae bacterium | reverse complement strand
GAGAACGACGGGACATGCCTTGTTCGGCCCCATCAGGCCACTTTCCTCAATCTGCTTCATCCATCCGTCACCAACCGGTAGCCCACCCCCGGCTCCGTGCGCAGGTAGCGCGGGCGGGCCGGGTCCGCTTCCAGCTTGTGGCGCAGCTGCCCCATGTAGAGGCGCACGTAATGCACCTCCGTGAGGTAGGTCGGGCCCCACACCGCCTTGAGCAGCTGCCGGTGGGTGAGCACCTTGCCCGCGTGCTGCACCAGGGTGGCCAGCAGCTTGTACTCGTTGGGGGTCAGGCGCACCTCGCGCTCGTCGACGAAGACCTGGCGGCGCGCCAGGTCCACGCGCAGGCCGCCGACGCTGAAGAGCGCCGCCTCCGCCCCTTCCGTCGCCGTCGAGCGCGCCGCGTGGCGCAAGGCCACCCGCAGGCGCGCCATCAGCTCGCCCACGCCGAAGGGCTTCGTCAGGTAGTCGTCCGCGCCCGCGTCCAAGGCGGCGATCTTGTCCTGCTCCTGGCCGCGCGCGCTCAGCACCAGGATCGGCACCGCCGACCAGCCGCGGATCGCGCGCACCACCTCCAGGCCGTCCAGGTCCGGCAGGCCCAGGTCCAGGATCACCGCGTCCGGGGCGCGCAGGGCAGCCGCCTCGATGCCCGCGTGGCCCGTGCGGGCTTCCAGGTACCCGAAGCCGTGGCTGGCCAGGGAGACCCGCAGGAAGCGCAGGATCTGCGGCTCATCCTCGATCACCAGCACCTGGCCGGCGGCCGCGGAGGTCCCGACGTCGCCCGGCCCGTCGCCCGTCGTGGTCATGCGTCCTGCCTTCCGGCATCGGTGACGTCCCGCTCCGCCGCGCCCTCCATCGTCGGCGCCTCGCCCACGATCGGCAGGGTGAAGGTGATCGCCAGGCCGCCGCCCGGTCGATTGGCGGCCCAGATCCGCCCCCCGTGCGCTTGGACGATCCCCCTGCACACCGCCAGGCCCAGCCCGGAGCCACTGCCGACCGCGCCCGCCGCGCGGTGGAAACGCTCGAAGATCTGCGCCTCCTCGCCCGGAGCCACACCCGGTCCGCCGTCCGCCACCGTGACCGTCAGCGCATCCGGTGCCGCCGTCACCCCCAGGGCCACAGGCGTCGACGGCGGCGTGTGTTTGGCGGCATTGTCCAGCAGGTTGATCAGCACCTGCTCGATCAAGACCCCGTCGACAGGCGCCAGGGGGAGGTCATCGGGGATGGCGGTGATGATCGGATGCTCCGCGAGCGCCCGTTCCATCCGTCCCAAGGCGCTGCCGATCACCTCCTCCAGCGGTTGCCAGTCGCGCTTCACCTGCACCTGGCCCGATTCCAGCCGGGTCATCTCCAGCAGGTTGCCCACCAGCCGATTCAGCCGCTCGGCTTCGTCATAGATGGCGGACTGCAGCTCGCGGCGCGCGGCCTCGTCCAAGGCTCCCGGCCCGCCGACCGCGGCGTCCGGG
Organism: Anaerolineae bacterium; assembly: GCA_044228875.1. Classification (GTDB taxonomy): domain Bacteria; phylum Chloroflexota; class Anaerolineae; order Epilineales; family Epilineaceae; genus Epilinea. The sequence goes on along the minus strand of JBGAUA010000177.1, from coordinate 5,635 downwards.
CCCGCCAGCAGCAGGCTGGCCGCGCCGGTGATGGTGGCCAGCGGCGTACGCAGGTCATGCGACACCGCGCTGAGCAGGGCGCTGCGCATCTGCTCCGTCTCCGCCTGTACCCGGCGGCGGGCCGCCTCTTCGGCCAGGTGCGCCCGCTCCACCGCCGAGGCCGTCTGGTCGGCAAAGGCCTCCAGCAGGTGCAGCTGCTCCGGCGCGGTCACCCCGTCCGCGGCATCGGTCCTGAGCCCCAGCACCCCCACCGGCCCCTGGGCGCCGCGCAGCGGCAGGTAGAGGGCCTCGGCGCCCGGCAGGGTGGCCGTTCCGCGCCCGGCCATCTGGCTGTGCGCGAAGCACCACTCCGCCACGCCCAGCTCGGCGCCCGACACCGGCCCGCCGCCGGCCGCCGACCCGCCGCCGGCCGCCGCGACCGCCAGCGCGCCCGAAGCGTCCGGCAGCAGCAGCAGCACCCGCCCGTCCAGGGCCTCGCCGATGTGGATGACGGCCGCCTCCAGCAGCTTCGGCAGGCCCCGCAGGTTGGCCAGGTCTCGGCTCAGGCCCAGGAGCGCCGCGGTGTGCCGCTCGCGCATGCGGGCCGCCAGGGCCTGCTGCCGCAGCCGTGCGGTGAGCGAGCTGATGACCAGGGCCACCACCAGCATCACCGCGAAGGTGACCAGGTACTGGGTGTCGGCCACGGCGAAGGTCAGGTAGGGCTGGACGAAGAAGAAGTCGAAGGCCGCCACCGCCAGCACCGAGGCCAGGGCCGAAGGCCCGCGGCCGTAGCGCAGGGCGACGAAGACCACGCCCAGCAGGTAGGTCATCACCAGGTTGGACAGCTCGAACCAGGGGAAGATCAGCCTGGCCACCGCGGTGCAGAGCACCATCACGCCCACGGCCCGGGCATAGGCCGGCCAGGGGCTGCTCGGACGGAGGGCCGCCAAGGGCGCCGGCGCCGGCTCGTCGGCCTCGCCGGTGATGATGTAGACGTCGATCGCCCCGCTGCCGCGCACCACCTCGTCGCCCACCGAGCCCAGGAGCAGGTCGCGCCATCGCGGATGCAGGGGCTTGCCGATGACGATCTTGCTGGCGTTGCGGCTGCGGGCATGGTCCAGCAGCGCCTCGGCCGCACGCCGGCCGGCGAGGGTCGCCACCGTGGCGCCCAGGCTCTCGGCGAAGCGCAGGGCCTCGTGGACCCGCTCGCGTTCGACCTCCGGCAGGCGGGCATGCGCGTCCGTCTCCACATAGGCCACGATCCATTCGGCGTGCAGCCGATCCGCCAGCTGCCGCGCGGCACGGATCAGGCGCCGGTTCAAGGGACCGGGCCCGATGCCCACCAGGATGCGCTCGGCCGCCGGCCAGGTCTGGGCGATGGCGTGGTCGTCGCGGTAGGCGCGCATCTGGGCGTCCACCTGCTCGGCCATGCGCCTGAGGGCCAGCTCGCGCAGGGCGATCAGGTTGCCCTTGCGGAAGAAGCGGCCCATGGCTGCCGCGGCCTGGTCGGGCAGGTAGACCTTGCCCTCGCGCAGCCGCTGCAGCAGGTCGTCCGGCGGCAGGTCGATGAGCGCCAGGTCGTCGGCCATCTCCAGGACCGCGTCGGGCACCGTCTCGCGCACGCGCACGCCGGTGATCTGCGCCACCACGTCGTTGAGGCTCTCCAGATGCTGGACGTTGACCGTGCTGTACACGTCGATGCCCGCGTCCAGGAGCTCGTCCACATCCTGCCAGCGCTTGGCGTGGCGCGAGCCCGGGGCGTTGCTGTGCGCCAGCTCGTCCACCAGCAGCAGGGCCGGCCGGCGGGCCAGGGCGGCGTCCAGGTCCAGTTCGGGCAGGGTCGCGCCGCGGTGGTCCACCAGGCGCGGCGGCAAGGCCTCCAGGCCCTGCAGCAGGGCCTCGGTCTCGGCCCGGCCATGCGGCTGCACCCAGCCCACGACCACGTCCAGCCCTTCGGCCTTCCGCTCGCGGGCCTCCTCCAGCATGGCAAAGGTCTTGCCCACGCCCGCCGCCGCGCCGAAGAAGACCTTCAGGCGGCCGCGCTTCGCGCGGGCCTCCGAGGCCTGGACGCGGGCGAGCAGCGCGTCGGGGTCCGGGCGGGGGGCGTCGGGCATGGGCTCAGGGTAGCGGCTTCAGGGGCTTCGGACCACCCTGGCCCGGGGCTGCGCCATCCGCCGCCGCGTCCAGGGCCAGGTTGAGCGTCAGCACGTTCACCCGCCGCTCGCCCAGGAGCCCGAAGGTCCGCCCCTCCGTATGCTCCGCCACCAGGGCGCGCAGCAGTGCGGGGTCCATCCCCCGCGCCCGCGCCACGCGCGCCACCTGGAAGGCGGCGGCCGCCGGGCTGACATGCGGGTCCAGACCGCTGCCCGAAGCGGTCACCAGATCCACCGGCACGGGGGCCAGGTTGCCGGGATCGGCGGCGCGCAGGGCGGCGATGCGCTCGCTGACCGCCGCTTCCAGGGCCGGGTTGGTGGGACCGAGGTTGGCGCCGGATGAGGCGGCGGCGTTGTAGGGCATGGGGCCGGTGGCCGAGGGCCGGCTCCAGAAGTAGCCGGGGCTGTTGAAGGACTGCCCGATGAGGGCGGAGCCCACCGTCCGGCCGTCCCGCGCGATGAGGCTGCCGTTGGCCCGCGCGGGCATGGCGACCTGGGCGATGGCGGTCACCGCCAGAGGGTACAGCACACCGGTGAGGACGGTGAGCGCCAGGTAGAGGACCGTCGCTGTCTTGAGGTGGCGCCACATGGCGGGGGCTCCTTTACACCAGACCCAGCGCGGTCAGCGCCAGGTCGATCAGCTTGATGCCGGCAAAGGGAATGACCACGCCGCCCAGCCCGTAGACCAGCAGGTTGCGGCGCAGCATGACGTCCGCGCTCAGGGGCCGGTAGCGCACGCCGCGCAGGGCCAGGGGCACCAGGGCGATGATGATCAGGGCGTTGAAGATCACCGCCGAGAGGATGGCGCTCTGCGGCGTGGCCAGACCCATGACGTTCAAGGCCCCCAGCTGCGGGTAGGTGGCCGCGAAGGCCGCCGGGATGATGGCGAAGTACTTGGCCACGTCGTTGGCGATGCTGAAGGTGGTCAAGGCGCCGCGGGTCATCAGCAGCTGCTTGCCGATGCCCACGATCTCGATGAGCTTGGTGGGGTTGGAGTCCAGGTCCACCATGTTGCCGGCCTCCTTGGCCGCCTGCGTGCCCGTGTTCATGGCCACCGCCACGTCCGCCTGGGCCAGCGCCGGGGCGTCGTTGGTCCCGTCGCCGGTCATGGCCACCAGGCGCCCGCCGGCCTGCTGCTCGCGGATCAGCGCCAGCTTGGCCTCCGGCGTCGCCTGGGCCAGGAAGTCGTCCACCCCCGCCTCGGCGGCGATGGCCGCGGCGGTGAGCGGGTTGTCGCCGGTGATCATCACCGTGCGGATGCCCATCCGCCTGAGCTCGGCGAAGCGCTCGCGCATGCCGCCCTTGACGATGTCCTTGAGGTAGACGATGCCCAGGACGCGGTCGCCCTCGGCCACCACCAGCGGCGTGCCGCCCTGGCGCGCCACGCTGTCCACCAGGGCCCGCGCGTCGTCCGGGAAATGGCCGCCCTGCGCTTCCACGAAGGCCTTCATGGTGTCGTCGGCGCCTTTGCGGATCTTGCGGCCCCCCAGGTCCACGCCGCTCATGCGGGTCTGCGCGGTGTAGCCCACGAAGCTTGCGCCCAAGGCCTCGATCTCCCGCTCGCGCAGGCCATGCCGCTCCTTGGCCAGGACGACGATGCTGCGGCCTTCGGGCGTCTCGTCGGCCAGCGAGGCCAGCTGCGCGGCGTCGGCCAGGGAGGCCACGCTGACGCCGGCCACGGGGATGAACTCGGTCGCCTGGCGGTTGCCCAGGGTGATGGTGCCCGTCTTGTCCAGGAGGAGCACGTCGACATCACCCGCCGCCTCCACCGCCCGGCCGGAGGTGGCGATGACGTTGGCCTGGATCAGGCGGTCCATCCCGGCGATGCCGATGGCCGACAGCAGGCCGCCGATGGTGGTGGGGATCAGGCAGACCAGGAGCGCCACCAGCACGGTGATGCTGACGGGCGAGCCCTGCCCGGCCGCCGCGACGCTGTAGTGCGAGAAGGGGAGGAGCGTCGCCGTAGCCAGGAGGAAGATGATGCTCAAGGCCGCCAGGAGGATCTGCAGCGCGATCTCGTTGGGCGTCTTCTGCCGCTTGGCGCCCTCCACCATGGCGATCATCCGGTCCAGGAAGGCCTCGCCCGGGTTGGCGCCGATGCGCACGACGAGCCAGTCGGAAAGGACCCGGGTCCCGCCCGTCACGGAGCTGAAGTCGCCGCCGCTCTCGCGGATCACCGGCGCGCTCTCGCCGGTGATGGCGCTCTCGTCGACGGAGGCGATGCCTTCGAGCACCTCGCCGTCGCCGGGCACGGTGTCGCCCGCCTCCACGAGAACGAGGTCCCCCTTGCGCAGCGCGCTGGCTGAGATGAGCTCGACAGCCGCGTCGCGGCGTGGACCGGCCAGCCGCTTGGCCGACACGTCGCTGCGCGCCTTGCGCAGGGACTCGGCCTGGGCCTTGCCCCGCCCCTCGGCCATGGCCTCGGCGAAGTTGGCGAAGAGCACGGTGAACCAGAGCCATAGGGTGATGGACAGGATGAAGCCGGGCGGCGCGTCCGCCCGACCGCTCAGGGCCAGCCCGTAGAGCACCGTGGTCAGGACGCTGCCGACCTCCACGATGAACATCACGGGGTTGCGCACCTGGTGGCGCGGGTCCAGCTTGGCGAAGGAGGCCAGGACGGCCTGCCGTACGAGCGGCGGATCGAACAGCGGGCGCTTCTCAGGATGGGTTGACATGGCAGCTTGCTCCTCTGATATGACATTGCGCCGCGCTCCAGCCACCGTTTCATGGTCTGGCGGATGTGCTTGCCGCACCTGCGCGACGAGCTGGTCCAGCTACTGACCGATGCCCCAAAGGAGCAGATGTTCGACGATCGGACCCAGGGCCAAAGCGGGGATGAAGGTGAGGGCCCCGACGATGACCACCGTGGCGATGAGGAGGACCACGAACAACGGTGTATGGGTGGGCAGGGTGCCGGGGCCGACCGGCACGGACGTCTTGGCGGCCAGCGAGCCGGCGATGGCCAGGACGGGCACCATGATCGCGAAGCGCCCGATGAGCATCCCCAGGCCGCCGAGCAGGTTGTAGAAGGGCGCGTTGGCGCCCAGGCCCCCGAAGGCGCTGCCGTTGTTGTTGCCCATGGAGGCGAAGGCGTACAGCACCTCGCTGAAGCCATGGGCTCCCGGGTTGAAGACCGCGGCGCTTCCGGCGGCGGTCGACACGGCCGCGGCGGTCAGGACCAGGACGACGATGGAGGGGACGAGGATGACGATGGAGGCCATCTTGATCTCATAGGCCTCGATCTTCTTGCCGAGGTACTCCGGCGTGCGACCGACCATCAGGTCCGCGAGGAACACCGCCAGGATGACGTAGACGAGGATCCCGTACATGCCGGCGCCGACGCCGCCGAAGACGATCTCGCCGAGCTGCATGTTCAAGAGCGGCACGAGCCCGCCGAGCGGCGTGTAGCTGTCGTGCATGGCGTTGACCGCCCCACACGAAGCGCCCGTGGTCACCACCGTGAAGAGGGCGCTGTCCGGGACACCGAACCGCACCTCCTTGCC
>JBGAUA010000176.1:0-7131 GCA_044228875.1 Anaerolineae bacterium | reverse complement strand
GGCGGCGCGCTCTGGTCACTGCCAGACCGCCACACACCAGAACATCAGGTTTGCCAACAGTAGCATTCATTCCTGGGGCGTGCGGCGAGCGCTACTGCAGACTGACGAATGGACTAGCGCTGCAGGCGCGGCAGCAACAACCTCCAGCGCCCCGGCGCCGTCGGCGACGGTGTGACCGGGACCGGGGTGGGCCGGGTCGTCGGCGGGAGGGTGGCGGATGCGGTCGGCGCCGGGCGCGTGGGCTCGGGGCCCGAGGAGGCGATGCCGCGCTGGCTCCACCACAGGAAGCGGTCGGTCTGCTCGAAGAGGTAGACCTCCACGTCGTCGCCGGAGCGCAGGTCGAAGCCTCCCAGGCCCGTCGCGAAGTCACCGGTCAGGCCGCTGAGCGTGGCCGCGTTGCCGGCGGCGGCGCGGTTCTGCGTGTCGCCGCGGGCGAAGCCGGCGGCCACCAGCACCTTGAGCGGCGGCGCCTTGCCGGTCACGGTGTCGGTCCGGTTGTCGGCCGTGAAGCGCAGGTCGGGCACGGTGAAGTCGTAGACCCTGGCCCCCACCTCCAGCCGGAAGCGGTCGCCGGGCTGGATGCCTTGGGGGAAGACCTGGTCCAGGCTGATCAACCACTGCGGCAGCTGACCGTTGATCTGCGGCCGCACGAGATCGCGCAGGGCCACCTTGGGCTGCCCGGTGGCGTCGAGGGGACTGATGACGATGGGTTGCCCGGCGGTGGCCCGGCCCAGGCTGGTCAGGTCGCTGACGCCGATGCCGACGATGGGCTGGTCGACCCATTCCAACACCCAGGCGGCACCGGCGTCGTGTACCGACAGGATGCCGTAATACATGGCGCAGGGCTCGGCGCCGCAGCGCAAGGTGTAGGAGCCTGAAGACTCGGCCCGGCCGGCGAGCACCTGGTAGTCCTCCTGGTAGGGCTGCGGTCCGAAGAAGTCGGCGGCCTTGTAGTACACCGCGCTCTCCAGGCGAGCCCCGATCGGGGCCTGCCCGACGAGGGTCTTCCCGCCCGGCGCATCGACAAAGGCCGACACCAGGGGCACCGTGAATTCGACCGCCGCCCCGATCTCCGGCTTCAAGCGCAGGCGGTCGCCGGGCTGGAAGGCGGAGTCCTGGCCGCGGCTGGAGCGCAGCTCGGCGACCAGGAAGCCGGCCGGATCGGCCTCCACCTCGGTCCAGGCCCGCCGCTCGCCGTCGGGCAGGACATGCTCCACCAGCACCTTGCCCCAGCCGGCGATGCTGCCGCTGACCACGTGGCCGTACAGGCGGACGACCAGTTCCGGCTGCGCGACCCCGACCAGTCGCGCCACGCCCGATCCGGTCCAGGCCAGCACCTTGGCCCGCGCGCCCGCCGCCGGCGGCGGGCTGAAGGCCTGGTCGTAGCCGCCCTGGGCATCCGCGCGGGTCACCGCCGTGACGTCGTCCTGGCCGTCGCCATCGCGATCGAGGGCGATGGACAGGCGCGCGCCGGGATCGGCATGGCCCCAGACCCGGGCACCGGCGCTGTCCAGGCTGCCCAGGATCCGCGGCACGGCGCCCACCGCCCGCTCGCCGAAGGGGCCGCCGAGATACAGGCTCTCGCCCGCGCCCGGCCGGTAGACGCCGTTCTCCGGCAGGCCGCCCGGCAGGAGGGGCACGGCGTAGAGCGAAGCGCCCAGCGGGTAGGCGGGGCCGGAGCGGAAGCGGTCGCCGCCCTGGGCATCACGGCTGATGAGGAGGATGTCGCCCACGACGGGGTCCATCCGGAACAGGGCGTAAGGCTCAGCCGAGCTGAGGGTGACCTGCGGCGGCGCGAAGGGGTAGATGAAGATGTGGCCGGCGCGGTTGATCACGGCCGCTTCGCCCCAGTAGCCGGGGCCGATGTCCGCCGCCCCGCGGAAGTCGACGCTGAAGCGGCCGCCAACCCCCACCGGGGCGCTCCGGGGTTCGACGTCGGCGGGCCCGTCCAGCACCGTCAGGTCCCGATGCAGGGCGACGAAGACGGCCAGGCCGCCGGCCGGCGCCGTGCCGCTCACGGTCTCGGCGAGGGTGTCGGCCGTCACGGCCATGGCCGGCGCCTCCAGGCGCGTGATCACCGCCCCGATCTGCACCTCCACGGTGTCGCCCGGCTCGATGACGATGCGCTGCTCCACAGGCCGCCCGGCGGAGAGGTCGATCTGCCAATGGCTGTCCGCATGCGCGCCGCCGCGATCCGCCTGGGCCCGCAGGCGCCCGCTGCGATCGAAGAGGCGCACGACCGGATGGGTGGCCACCGCGGTCCGGACGCCGACGATGGAGCTGTGGACCCAGATTTCCAGCTGCGGGTCGGCAGCCTGGGCGCGAGCGATGCGCGGGCCGGCCAGGACCACCAGGAGCAGGGGAAGGAGCCAGACCAGCAACCGGCGCGGCGCGGGGGCGACGCCGGCGCCGGGGCCGGGGCTCGCGGGATGTCCCGACCGGGTCCGCCGATCGACAGGAATCTGGGTCTGTAAGCTCACGAGATCGCTCCGATGGGAGTGGGGCTGGGCTGGGGCGCAGGGACCAAGGCTCAGAGCAGGTAGGGCAACACCACATAGGAAAGCTTCTTCGGATCGAAGTCCCGCGTATTCCGCGTGGCCAGGCGCAGGCCGTGATGCAGCGTCACCGCGGCCTGGAGCGCGTCCGGCAGGCGCCAGCGATGTTCCCGACGCAGACGCGCCGCAATGTCGGCCACCGGCTGGTCGATCGGCAACAGCGGAAAACAATCCAGAAGATGGCGCGCGGCGTCGATGCCGTCGGCATCGAAACCGGTCAGCACCTCCGCGCGGGTGATCGCGGACAGCGAGGCCCGATCGGCCACCGCCCGCAGGTAGTCCGTGGCCGGCGCATGGCCGTTGAAGTGATCGATGAAGATCATCGAGTCGAGCAGGATCCGCTCACCATTCATCACGCAGCCGGTCCTGCCAGACGAGCCCGTCGCCCTGGTGCCACAAGCCCCTCGTCCCTTCCAGAAGCAGCTCGAAGCTGGTTGCCGACGCGGCCGGTGCAGCCCGCATTCGGCGGATCGCATCGCGCACCATCTGGGTCATCGTGACGCCGAGCCGCGCGGACTCGCTGTCAAGCCAACGCTTGTCGTCCTCATCCAGGGAGATCACCGTCCGAACCATCATGCCACCTCGCCCAGGCCGATGGCGGGAGACGGAAACAGTCCGCCGCCGCCCGATATCATTCATACAGAATGATATCATTCCTCGTGCGGCGGTCAAGGCCAGACTTCCGCCGCGTCGTGGCCTCGTCACCTCAGCCCTCCCCCGTCCGCGGCCGATACTGCAGGGCCTCCGCCAGATGCGCGGCCTGGATCTCCGCCTCGGCTTCCAGGTCGGCGATGGTGCGGGCCAGCTTCAGGACGCGGTAATAGGCGCGGGCCGAGAGGCGCAGCTGGCGCAGGCCGGCCTGCATGAGCTCCCGGGCTTCCGGCGTCAGATGGCAATGCGCGCGGATCTCCGCCGGACCCATCTCGCTGTTGCAGCGCGGGGCCGTCGGTCGTTGGCGTTGACGTGGCGGCAGTTGGGTGGCCGGGGTGGCGCGCGCCATGCGACCGGGGCGGCGCGGCGTCGCCGGACCTTCGCCGGCGAGGGCGAGACCGCTTCGGGCGGCGCGGCCCGCGGCGCGAGATGCGGGCGCCTCTCCGGTGTCGTCGCCTACCGCCGCCTCACCCACGGACCCGTCGTCCAGCCTCCCGTCACCCGCCGCTGCCTCCCATGCCGTCCCCTCCAGCCGCGCCTGCTGCAGCCGCCGCGCCGCCATCACCCGCGCCCTGACCGCCGCCGACCCTTCCGCCGGTGTGGCGTCCAAGAGGCGCGCGTGGTCCACGCGCGGCACCTCCACGTGCATGTCGATGCGGTCCAGCAGGGGTCCGCTGATGCGCTGCTGGTAGCGCTGCACCGCCCCTGGAGCGCAGCTGCAGGCCTGGCCCGGGTCGCCGTGATGGCCGCAAGGGCAGGGGTTGCGAGCGGCCACCAGGGTGAAGCTGGCCGGGAAGGTGGCGGCCCCGGCGGCGCGGGCGATGGTGACGTGGCGGTCCTCCAGAGGCTGTCGGAGCACCTCCAGGATGCGCGCGTCGAACTCGGGCAGCTCGTCCAGGAAGAGCACCCCGTGATGGGCCTTGGACACCTCCCCCGGTCCGGGCCAGGTGCCGCCGCCGATCAGGCCGGCCGCCGAGATGGTGTGGTGCGGGCTGCGAAAGGGCCGGCTGCGGATGAGCGGCGTCTCCGGGGACAGCAGGCCGGCCACCGAGTAGACGGCCGTCACCTCCAGGGCCTCGTCCAGGGTCAGGGGCGGCAGGATGCCGGGCAGGCAGCGTGCCAGCATGGTCTTGCCCGATCCGGGCGGTCCGGAGAAGAGCAGGTTGTGGCCGCCGGCGGCGGCGATCTCCAGGGCCCGTCGCGCCTGCTCCTGGCCGCGCACCAGCGCCAGGTCCATCCCTTCGGGGGTCCACTCGGCGATCAGGGCGGGCGCCGTGGCGGGCGGGAGGGGGCGGCCGCCCACCAGATGCCGCACCAGGTCCACGATATGCGCGGCGCCCATGACCGCCCGCCCCATCACCAGCGCCGCCTCGGCGGCGTTGTCCGCCGGAACCAGCACCCGCTTGAAGCCCCGCGAGCGCGCCGCCTGGACGATGGGCAGGATGCCCTGGGTGGCGCGCAGGGCGCCGTCCAGGGCCATCTCCCCCACCACGATGGCGTCGCTGAGATCCGCGTCCAGCTGCTCCGAGGCCATGAGGATGCCCAGGGCGATGGGCAGGTCGTAGGCCGGCCCCGCCTTGCGCACATCCGCCGGGGCCAGGTTGACCGTGATCCGCGCCATGGGATAGGCGAAGCCCGCGTTGCGCAGGGCCGCGTAGAGGCGGTCCTTGGATTCGCGCACGGCGGCGTCGGGCAAGCCCACGATGGTGGTGGCCGGCAGGCCGTGGTGGATGTCCACCTCGACCTGCACGATCTCTCCCTCCAGGCCCGTGAGGGCACAGCTCCAGATTCGTGCCAGCATGCTCCGGAGCATAGGGCGGCGCGGGCGAAGGCGGAAGGGGGTGGGCGCCCGGTTCGCGCCATCATCGCGCCATGGCCCGTGGCCCGGACGGTGGGAGCGGCCTGGCCCGTCCGCTCAGGACGGACCGCCCACGCGCCTCGTGATACACTTGGCCATGGTCATGGCGACGCGGATCGCGCCGCCGCCGCGGGCCGACGCCGGTCCTTTATCGCCGCCGTCCGGCCGCCCCCACCCCGAATCCCGTCCCGGAGGTCCGCCGTGAAGACCCCTCGCATCGCTCCGCTGGCCGCTGTCGCCCTGGCCGTCGCCCTGCTGCCGGGCGCCCCCGCCGCACGGGCGCAGTCGCCCTTCCCCCCGCGCGACGGCGCCCTGGCCGTGGACGCCTCCATCCAGGTCAGCGCCGAGCGGCTGCGGCGCGAGTACGAGGAAAGGCTTGGCGGCCTGGGCGACCTCGACGGCCTGATGCTGGTCGTGCCCAGCTGTCAGCCGGATCCGGAGGTCTACCTCGACGAGGCCCTGCAGCATTACGGCATGGCCCCGGGCCCCGGTGAGATGTACGACGACGCCGTGGTCTGGCTGGTCTGCTACGACCCGCGCTTCGTGGGCGTCTACTACAGCCGGGAGAACCCACTGGCGGAGGCCTTCGACCAGGCCGACGTCAGCAACGCGGTGGCGGGGTCCATGGGCGAGAACCTGGCCAACGGCAACCTCACCGGCGCGCTCGTTGTCGGCATCGAGGGTCTGGCGGCGGCGGCCCCGGCCGCTACCGGAGACCAGACCGCGGCAGGGGATCAGCCTCAAGACGCCGATGCCCCCGCCGCCGCCGCGGAGGCGGTCGCCGACGAAGGCTCGGGAACGCCCATCCTTCCCTGGCTGGTCCTCGCCGGCTGCGGCCTGGGCGGCCTGTGGCTGTGGCGGCGCGAGCAGGGCGCCAGGCAGGCGGCCGCCGCCCGCTCCGCGGCCGCGGCGGACACGGCGCTCTCGCCGCGCGCCGCCCTGGACGGCAAGCTGGGCGAGCTGGATCAGCAGTTGACCAAGGACAGCGCCGCGTTCAGCCGTCTGGCCCTGGCCTACGGGACCATCAGCGATCAGGCCATGCTGGAGGTGAGCCGGCGCCACGAGGCCATGCTCGCGCGCCTGGCGGCGCTCAAGGGCCGCGTGGGGCGGCTGCCGGCGCGGGCCGCGGACGCCGAGCTGGCCGCCCTCGGGGCCGAGGCCGACCAGCTGCTGGCCTACCGCGACGAGGTGGCGCGCGAAGCCGACCATGTGGACATGCTGCAGGAGAAGGCCGCCGTGCTGGCGGTGGACGCCCGCAAGGCCATCGCCGCGGCGCGCGAGGCCTATGCCCTGCGCATTCCGGAGGTGGAGGGCGTGACCCTGCCCCCGCCCGACCAGGCCCTGGCCATCCCCTCGCTCCTGGCCGACCAGGCCGAGCAGCGCCTGTCGGCCGGCGACCGCCTGACGGCCGGCCGGATGGCGGAGGACGCCGCGACCCTGGCGGCGCGGTTGACCGCGATCCTGGGGCGCGTCGCCGCCCTGGACACGCGCATCGACGAGGGCGTGGCCCTCTACGACCGGGTGGAAGCCTACGCCGAGCCCAACTGGGCGGACATCCGCGGCAACGGCTCCGAGGCCGAGGAAAGCCTGGAGGCGGCCCTGGCCATGCTCGACCGGATCCTGCGCGCCGCCGAGGGCGCCTTCGGCGGCGATCCGGCGGCCGGGTTCATGGCCAGCCTGGAGAAGGTGTCCGCCGAGCTGGACCGCGCCGGCAGCCTGATCGACGCCATCGGGGACCGCCTGTCGCGCCTGGACCAGGCCCGGACGACGGCCGTCGCCGCCCTGGACGCGCTGCGCAAGGCCATCCAGGAGGCGCGGGGCTTCCTGTCGCAGCCCGGCGTCGGCACGGATGTCGACGCCGCGCCGGAAGGCCTGCTGGACGAGGCGGCGGCAAAGGCGGAGGCCGTGGTGGCGTCGATGGGGCTGGAGCGGCCGGACTGGATGGCGGTGCTGCGCACGGTGGAGGAGGCGCAGCAGGCGGTGGCCCGCGCCCTGGAGGAGGCCAAGGCCCAGGACGCGCGGCTGGATGCGCTCAAGGCCGGCTGGGACACGGCGCGCCAGGCCGCC
>JBGAUA010000175.1:0-7274 GCA_044228875.1 Anaerolineae bacterium | reverse complement strand
AGCGAAAGTGTCGCGGTGGCGACGCGTTCGTCCAGGGCCTGCGTCTCCGCCTCAAGGGTCTGGATCCGACCCTCCTGCGATGTTCGCTGCGCCATGGCGTCGGCCAACTGTTGCCGAGCCAGTTCCCGGCGCCGATCCAGCTCCAGCTGCCGCCGCTCGACCACCTGGCAGGCCTGTCGCTCTGCGTCCAACGCCGCGCGGCATTCGGCGAGACTGCGTTCGAGGCCTTCGACGAGCGTGGCCCGGTCCGCGTGGCGACGCTCCGCCGAACTCAGTTCATCGGCGCCGCGCGACAGGTCGGCGCGCAGGTCTTCCAGCCGCTGCCTGAGGCTCTCGCCGCGGGTTCGCGACACCGCCGCCGCCTCGCGGGCCTCGCCGTCCTGACGCAGGAACTGCTCGCGTTCATGGCGGGCCGCCTGCAACGCTGCCTCCAAGGCCTGGTTGTCCGCCTGCTGCTGTTGGCGGCGGCTCCCCAAGGCTTCCAGGTCGACGCGACGGCCCTCGAGCGCTTGCCGCTGCGCGGTCACCTCGGCGGCGCTGGCGAGGCGCTCGCGAAGGGCCTCGTGCCAGTGGAACCCATACCACTGCTCAAGCAGGGTCTTCAACTCACCCACCACGGTCTGGTGTTGCTCCGCCCGCCTGGCCAGTCGACTCATGCGCTGGAGACGGGGTCCGAGCTCGTCGGTGATGTCGCGGACGCGGGTGAGGTTGTCGCGAGTCTCGGTCAACTGGCGCAGGCTCCGCTCCCGACGGCGCTGCAGGGGAACGAGCCCGGCGGCCTCGTCGATGAGGCCACGCCGTTCCTCGGGCCTGAGGGTGAGGGCCGAATCGACCATCCCCTGACCGATGACGGTGTAGTTGCCCTGGCCGAGGCGGCCGCCCAGCAGGTCCTGAACGTCCCGCAGCCGGACCGCGGTGCCGTTGATGAAGTACTGCAAGCTGCCGTCGCGGTGGGCGCGCCGGCTGACCTCGACCTCGGCAAAGTCCAGGTCCAGCCACCGGTCCGCGTTGTCGAAGGTGACGGCGACATGCGCCAACCCAGACCGCGAGCGACGCTCCGTGCCCGCGAAGATCATGTCCTCAGCCCGACGCGCGCGCATGGCCGAATGGCGCTGCTCGCCCAGAACCCAGCGGATGGCGTCGGCGACGTTGGACTTGCCGCTGCCGTTGGGGCCGACGATGGCTGTGATCCCCGCTGGAAAAACGAAGGTGTAGCGGTTGGCGAAGCTCTTGAAACCCTGAACCGTGATGTCCTTGATCCGCACGGGGCGGGAGTATAGCACAGCGGATGCTATACTCGGCCGCCGGTCCCTGCCCCTCCAGGAGGTCCTGAGCTCGCCATGGCTGAACCTACGCTTCGCGTCGATACGGTGATTCCGGTCTACAACGAGGAGAAGGCGCTGCCGGGGTCCATCCAGCAGTTGAACGCCTTCCTCACCGCCGAATGCCGGCACGATTGGCGCATCGTGATCGCCGACAACGCCTCGGTGGACCGCACGCCCGAGGTCGGCCGGGCCCTGGCCGAGCAGTTCCCGCGGGTGCGCTACGAACGGCTGGAGCGCAAGGGCCGCGGGCTGGCCCTGCGCACGGCCTGGCTGGGGAGCGATGCCGACATCCTGTCTTACATGGATGTAGACCTGTCCACCAACCTCAGCGCCTACATCCCGCTCATCGAGAGCATCGCCGCGGGGGGCTACGAGGTGGCCATCGGCTCGCGACTCAAGCGCGGCGCCCGGGTGCGCCGACAGTGGAAGCGCGAGATCATCTCGCGGGGCTACAACCTGCTGATCAAGCTGCTCTTCCCGCTGCGGCATTTCTCGGACGCCCAATGCGGCTTCAAGGCCATCAGCCGCGCGGCGGCGCGCCGGCTGATCCCCATCGTCGAAAACAACCACTGGTTCTTCGACAGCGAGTTGCTGCTGCGCGCCGAGCAGCACGGCTACCGCATCTTCGAGGTGCCGGTGGAATGGGTGGAGGACCTCGACACGCGGGTCAAGATCGCCAGCACCGCCTGGGAGGACGTCAAGGGCCTCCTGCGGGTGCGCTTCACGCCCAAGGGCGGCCGGAACGCCGCATGAGCTCGGTACCGGAGCCGCGGCTCAGCCATGTGGATGCCGATGGCCGGGCGCAGATGGTGGATGTGACCGAGAAGCCCGTCACCGCACGCTACGCGCGCGCCGCCGGATCCATCCGCATGCGGCCCGAGACCCTGGCGCTGATCATGGCCGGCGCTCTGCCGAAGGGGGATGTGCTGGCGGTGGCCCGCGTGGCCGCGGTGCAGGGCGCCAAGCTGACCTCGCAGCTGATCCCCCTCTGCCATGGCCTGCCATTGACCGGCCTCGACGTGGCCTTTCGGCCCCTGGAGCCAGCCTCCGGCGGCGATGGATCAGCCGGCATCGAGGTGACCGCCGAGGCGCGGACGGTCGCCGCCACGGGGGTGGAGATGGAGGCGCTGACCGCCGTGACCGTCGCCCTGCTCACCTTGTACGACATGGCCAAGGGCGTGGACCGGGCGATGGCGCTGCAGGGGGTGCGGCTCCTGGAGAAGCGCGGCGGGCGGAGCGGCGTCTGGCAGCGGGATGAGCCCTGAGCTATGATCTGCGGGCGGGCGCTCTGGCCCGCCGTCGCGTCGCATCGCGGCATGGTGAGCGCGCGACATCGCCGACATCCCCGAGAGGCTGCTCACGTCCATGGTTCGAGACAAGGACGGCAAGACTTCGGCCGAGATCCGGCTGACGGAGCGCGCCAGTTGCGCGGGCTGAGCGGCCAAATTGGGTCCTGAGGCCCTGGCGCAGGTTCTGCGGCCGCTCAGCGGGCTGTTCCCCGCAAGTGAATACCCGGACCTCCTTGTCGGCCTGGAGGGACCGGATGATGCGGCCGTGTACCGCTTGGACGAGGCCCGAGCGCTCGTGGTCACCACCGACTTCTTCCCGCCGGTGGTGGACGACCCCTACAGCTTCGGCGCCATCGCTGCCGCCAATGCCATGAGCGACGTCTTCGCCATGGGCGGCACCGTGCTGCTTGCCCTCAACCTCCTCGGCGTGCCGGAAGACCTGCCACCGGAGGTGGTCGGCGCCATCCTGCGCGGCGGTGCCGAGACGGTTCGCGCCGCCGGCGGCGTGATCGCCGGCGGGCACAGCATCATCGACGCCGAGCCCAAGTACGGGCTGGCGGTGGTCGGCATGGTGGACCCGCGCGAGATCCTGCGCAAGGCCGGCGCCCGGCCTGGCGACGTCCTGGTCCTCACCAAGGCCCTGGGCACGGGGCTCATCACCACGGCGCTCAAGCGCGGCCTGTCGGATGCGGGGCACGTGGCGGCGGCCATCGCGGGCATGATGGCCCTCAACCGCGCCGCCGGCGCTCGCGCCGCGGGCCTGGGCATCGGCGCGGCCACCGACATCACCGGCTTCGGGCTGGTCGGCCATGCCTTGGAGATGGCCGAGCAGAGCGGGGTGGACCTGGTGTTGGATCTCGACGCGCTGCCTCTCCTGCCCGGCGCCTGGGATTACGCGCTCGCCGGAATGGTACCCGGAGGAGCGTCGCGCAACCGTCACGCCTTCGCCGCCCGGGTGGACGGCCTGGCAGGCCTCGACGAGGCCTGGGCGAACATCCTGTTCGATCCGCAGACCTCTGGCGGGCTGCTGCTGGCCGCGAGTCCGTCCTTGCTCCCGCGGCTGTTGGCCGACCTGGCCGCCGATGGCGTGACAGCCGCGATCATCGGCGAGGCCCGGGCGGGTGCCGGCCGGTTGCTGGTTCGACATTCCGAGACGGGGAAGGGTTGAAATGGCTGCGATCCAAGGGCAGGCCGAGGCGCAGGGTCCGGCGGTGGTGATCACCGGAATGGGCCTGATCACCCCGATCGGCATCGGGCTGGACGCTACCTGGGCCTCGCTGATGGCCGGACGGTCCGGGATCGACCGCATCAGCCGCTTCGACCCGACCGAGTTCAAGGTGCACATCGCCGCCGAAGTGCGGGACTTCGACGCCGGCGACTGGATGGATGCCCGCGAGGCGCGGCGTCTGGACCGGCTGGTGCAGTTCGCCGTGGCCGCCAGCTCCCAAGCGCTGGCGCAGGCTCAGCTGGCGGTGGCCGCCTGTGACCCGGAGCGCGTCGGGGTGCTCATCGGCACCGGGGTGGGGGGCTTCGAGACCATGCAGACCGGCTTCGAGAACCTCCTGACCCGCGGCCCCAACCGCGTCAACCCGCTGAGTGGCCATCGTCCACGGCGCCCAAGGCCCCAACCATTGCGTCTCCGCCGCCTGCGCCACCGGATCCATGGCCGTCGGCGAGGCGGCTGCCGTGATCCGCCGCGGCGACGCCGACGTGATGATCGCCGGCGCCGTGGAAGCAGGCATCACGCCCTTTGCCCTGGCGGCCTTCCATCGCACCGGCGCCATGTCCACCCGCGACGACGAGCCGCGGCGCGCCAGCCGCCCCTTCGATCGGGATCGCGACGGCTTCGTCTTCGGCGAAGGTGCGGGCATTCTCATCCTGGAGCGCGAGGACCACGCCCGGGCGCGAGGCGCCGTGGCGCTGGCGGAGGTGGCCGGCTACGGCGCCAGTGCCGATGCCTACCATGTCAGTGCGCCGCGCGAGGACGGGCGCGGCGCGGCGCAGGCCATGCGCCGCGCCTTGGCGACGGCCGGCCTGGCAGCCGAGGACGTGGACTACATCAACGCTCACGGCACCGGGACGGTGCTCAACGACCTCTCCGAGACCCGGGCGATCCACACGGTGTTCGGCGCGCACGCCCCGCGTCTGGCGGTCAGCTCCACCAAGAGCATGCACGGCCACCTCATGGGGGCGGCCGGCGCGGTCGAGGCGGTGATCACCGTTCAGACCCTCCTTCATGGCATCCTGCCGCCCACCATCAACCTCGACCATCCGGGCGAGGGCTGCGACCTGGACTACGTGCCGCATCGCCCGCGGCCGGCGACGGCGCCTCTGCGGGCAGCGCTGTCAAATTCCTTCGGCTTCGGCGGGCACAACGCCAGCCTGCTCATCCGCCGCCGCGCATGACGATGTCGGAAGGGCCCGCGCCCGCCGCGCCGGCGGTCTTCGCCGATCTGGAGCGGCGCCTGGGCCGGGCCTTCCGTGACCGACGCCTGCTCCTGGGCGCCCTGACGCACGGCTCCTATCGCAACGAGTTCGGGGGGGCCGACCTGCCCGACAACGAACGCCTTGAGTACCTGGGCGACGCCGTGGTGGACTTCCTCGCCGCGGGGCTCCTGTTCCGTCGCCTCCCCGCCGCGCGAGAGGGCGAGCTGACCTCCCTGCGCGCCGCCCTGGTCTGCGAAGCCTCACTGGCGCGTTTCGCGCGGCAGCTGGACCTCGGCCCGAACCTGCTGTTGGGCCGCGGCGAGTCGGCCAGCGGCGGCCGGGAGCGGCCCGCTCTGCTCTGCGACGCCTTCGAGTCGGTCATCGGCGCCATGTTCCTGGATTCCGGCCTGGACGCCGTGACGCCGCTGGTGGAAGGCCTCCTGGGCACCGCGCTGGAACAGGTGCTCTTGGAACGCAGCAGCAAGGACAGCAAGAGCAGCTTCCAGGAGCTGGCGCAGCGGCGTTGGCAGCAGACGCCGCAGTACGTCACGGTGGAGACCAGCGGGCCGGATCACGCACGCACCTTCGTGGTCGAGGTGCGCGTCGCCGACACCGTCTGGGGCCGCGGCAGCGGGCGGAGCAAGGCCGTGGCGGCGCGCGCCGCCGCCGAGGAGGCGCTTCGCCGAGCGGACGTGGTCGGGGCGGACGGCGCGCCATGACGCGGCGGCCGCGCGCGGGGCTGATCCCGCTGGCGGCGCTGGTGCTGCAGGGCCTTGCGGCGTCCGTGGGTCCGGTGACGGCCGCGCCGGACCAGTCCGGTCTGGAGGTCATCGCCTACACGCCCTCGCGCTTGGAGCTGGGCGGCCGGAACTACGTCATGGTCCGCGGGATGCTGCGCAACGGCAGCGCCTTCGGCGTCGGGCAGGTGACGGTGGACCTCGTGCTGTGGGGCGACGATCCGTCCACGCCGCTGGGCCACGGCAGCGGCCAGGGCTTCCTGGACCGCCTTGCGCCCGGCGAGGAGAGCCCGTTCACGGTGGCCGTCCAGCATTGCTGCCCGGAGGATGCCCGGCGCTACGCGTTTACCCTGAGCGGCCCCGAGCAGCGGGAACGGCCCTACCGTTCCCTGGACGTGCGGGCCGTGTCCTCGCGGCAAGGGCAGCACGGCCCGGAGCGCACCGGCGAGCTGTACAACGCCGGCGACCGCAGCGTCAACGCCCCCAGCCTGGACCTGTATGCGGCTTACTGGCGCGGCGGCGACCTCATCGCCCTGCGCACCGCCAACCTGCCGGTGCTCTGGAGTCTCGACGGGCCTGTGGGGCAGGCGCTGCCGCCCGGCCTGGCCTACCCCTTCGCCGTCGCCGAGCCCGACGAGCCCTTCGACCGGGTCGACTACTACATCAACGGCACGCCCTACCCCGTCGGCCTGTACCCCGTACCCCTGGGGCTGGGCGGCCTCCAAGGCCGCCAGGACGGAGCGGACCTCGTCTGGCGTGGCCTCTTGTACAATTGTGGTCTGACGGCGGCCGACGCCGCCATCGTCATCCTGGACTGGCGGGTGGACGGGAAGGTGCGTGGGTTCGCGCGCTGGGACCTGGACCTCGGCCAGTCGCTGGCGCCCGGCGCGTCCCGCTGGGTCAGCTTGCGGCTCTCCGACGGCCCGCCGGCGCTTCTGGCGCCCGGGGCGGCCGCCTTCCTTCCCCTGGCCTTGGCGGTGCAGGAACGGCCGCCGCCCGCTCCCGTATGCTCGATCGCGCCGCGGCTGCTGGTCCTGCCGCTGCTCGGCTTTCCACAGGAGTCCTTGCCATGAACCCGTCGTCGGAACCGGTCAGCCCGGATGTCTTTCGCCAGGCGCTGCGCCGCTGGCCCAGCGGCGTGACCGTGGTCACCATGCCGGCGGCCGATGGCCCGCACGGGATGACGGCCTCGGCCTTCTGCTCCGTCTCCGTTGCACCGCCGCAGGTGCTCGTCGTGGTGGATAGGCGTTGGCGCTCCCACGACCTCATCGCCGCGGTCGGCGCCTTCTGCGTCAACATCCTGGCCGAGGACCAGGTGGCATGGTCGGAGCGCTTCGCCGGCCGCGGCCAGGCGGAGGACCGCTTCGCAGGCATCGCGACGGCTTCCGCCGCCACCGGCGCGCCCTGCCTGACCGACGCCCGGGCCTGGCTGGACTGCCGCGTGGTCGCGACGCACGAGGCCGGCGACCACAGCATCTTCGTGGGCGAGGTGCTGG
>JBGAUA010000174.1:0-7397 GCA_044228875.1 Anaerolineae bacterium | reverse complement strand
CTCGGTCGCGGCTGGGGCCATGGCCACCATCGCGACGAGGGCGGGCGCCGGCGGACGACCCTCCCCGGCCGGCCGCGATGCGGGTAACGCCCGCGGCCGCGCCAAGACCGCGGGCGGCGCGTCCGCGGGCGGCTTCAACCGGCCCTCGCGGGGCTCGCCGTCCGGGCGCTGCGGGTTGGCGCTGCTCAGCTGGAGGACGGGCGCGCCACGGGCGGCCTCGCCGCCGTTCTGCCGCACCTCGCCTTGCCGAGCGTCCCGGGCGGCGTCGGTCACGGAGGGCAGGTGATCGCGTCCGAGGAAGAGCAGCAGCGTCGCCGCCGCGGTGGCCATGGCCGCCGTGCTGCGCCATAGCGCCGCCAGCCAGGACCAGGGCGCCGAGGGCGCCTGTCGGGGCAGGCTGCGCGGCCAAGGCGCCTGCCGGAGGACCTTGGCCAGTTGGGTACGGAAGGACAGCTCCGGAGCGGGTACGGACGGCAGCGATCGCAGGCTGGCCGCGAGGTCCAGGAGCGGCGCCAGTTCGCCGGCGGTCCGTGCGTCATGGGCGCAGGCGGCGAGCAGGACGGATCGCGGATCCTGACGACCTTCGACGAGGGCGTCCAGGCTCTCATCCAGAACCTGAAGGAGACCCTGGGTTGGCTGGGCGGCGGTCGTCGGCTGCAGGAACGCGGCAGGAGCCGGCAGCGCGGCCAGACGGGCCGCGAGGGCGGTTGTGAACTCAGGGCGGGGCGTCGGCGCGGCCGGTAGGCGTTTGAGGTCCGCGGCCAAGGTGACCAGCTCGACCAGCTCGGCCGGAATGCCGGCGGGTGGCGCTGACGTTGCCGGTGCGTCCAGGCTCAGGGCCGCGTCAAGCCTCTCGGCCAAGGCCGGATCGGGATGCGCAGGGAGGGAGGCCTCGGACAGGCGCGCGGCCAGGGCCCGCGTGAAATCGGGCGTTGGCCCCGGCGCCTTGGGCAGACGGGCCAGATCGCCGGCGAGGGCGATCAGCGCCGACACTTCGGCGCCGCCCGCGCTGCGGTTCGTTTGTGGATTCAAGGTCGGAGAGCCCTCGTCTCCGAGGGCTTCGTCCAGTGCTCGATCCAGGCTTGTCTGGGGTTGTGTGTTCACGTTCGCGTCGCTTCAGGATGGCGGGGCTATCAGCCGCTCCCCGTTCGAGGGGCGGTGAGGCCACCGGCCTGGGCAGAAGCCGATGGCGGCGCGATCGATGCGGTTCAGTTGGAGAAGAGCGAGTCCTTCTCCCGGTACAGGAGGTCCCTGAGGGCGGAGAGGGCCCTGAACTGCAGGCCGCGGATGGCTCCGCGGCGCTTGCCCATCAGGTCCGCCACCTCGCCGGTGGACATCCCTTCGAAGAACCGAAGGATCAGCACCTGCTGCTGTTCCTCGGTCAGCCGGCCAATGGCATGCCTTACGCGCTCCGACGTGATCATCTCACTGAGCACCCGCTCCGGCCGCAAATCGTCGCGGCTGGCCTTCTGCTCCAGTTGGGGCGTCGCGTCGCTGAGCGACACCAGGTCCCGCCGGGAGCGGTGGTGATCCACCACCAGGTTGTGGGCGATGCGGAACAACCAGGCCCCAAAGGGGTGATTGCGCCATTCGTAGTCCCCGATCGCGTCCCAGGCCTTCATGAAGGTCTGGCTGGTCAGGTCCTCGGTCTCCGCGCGCAGGCCAACCTTGTAGTAGATGTAGCGAAAGATCTTGTCGACATAGCGTTGGTAAAGGTCCGCGTAAGCATCGCGGTCGCCCTGTGAAGCGCGGGAGGCCAGCAGACGCTCCGTGTCGAGGCCGGCGACCTCAGACAGCGGCTCGTCCACCATAACGCGGGACGTCCCGACGGTGTTACGCAGGCTCTCCAAGTTGTTCAATAGGACAACCTCCCCCAGAGGTTGCGCTGACCGCGACGGAGTCTCCGTCACCACGAGGCGGCGATCCGAATGCGCGAGGCATTCGGCCGAGCATGTGCGGTGGCATCGACAGCGCCGATTTGGACCAGGATGAGGCGATCGACGCGGTCTGGCAGGTATGGCTCGATCGGAAACGCCCGGGCAGAGGCCTGCAGCCGGAGTCGGCGGACGTCAGGACAGACGTCGCGACGGCTCCGCTTCCGCCGCCAGGAACCAGATGCATGGCGGGATCGGAAGGGAATGGGCGTGCTGTGCCGGATTGCTTCCAAACGATGAGACGAACGTGAGCGGCCAAAAGGTACGGCGATGACGGATCCGTGAACAGGGGACACTGTCCGGGACGCTGCATCTGAACGGGAGTTTAACCGGACGGCGGGGGCGGAGTCAAGTACTGCCGCCGAGCGGCGGAGGTTGACGCTTTGCCCGGTCTTCGTAAACTCTGACAGACTGTCGGCCGGCGACGCGTTTGTGCTCGCGGCCGGTGCACGAGGATCCCGCCCAATGACCCAAGCCCTTCACCCAGCTTCCGGCGAGGACTGGCAACGCAACCTGGTCGACGACGACGCCGGGTTGAAGTCCGTCCTGGAAGGCGTACGCCTCGTCGCCGTGGTGGGCATCAAGGATGAGCGGCGCACCTACGAGCCGGCCCATTACATCGCCCGCTACCTGCAGGAGGTGGGGTATGACGTGGGCGGGGTGAACCCCGGTATCTCCCAGACCCTGGGGATCGCGGTCAAGCCCTCGCTCCTTGACCTGGATCCGCCGGCGGAGCTGCTGGATGTCTTCCGCCGCGCGGAGAACATCCCCGGCCACGTGGACGAGGTGCTGTCCCTGCCACCGGAGCGGCGCCCCACCGTCTTCTGGATGCAGCTCGGCATCCGGCACGACGCGTCCGCCCGTCGCCTGGCGCAGGAGGGCATCCTGGTGGTCCAGGACCGCTGCATCCTGGTGGAGCATCGACGGCTGATCGCGCGCTCGGCGCGGAACTGAGCACCGAGGCCCTTCCCGCGCCGCGCCGCCGGGAGCACGGCGCGGGTTACCGACAGAGGAGGCCGCCGCCATGGGGATGCTGACCGCCGGGCTCCATCGCATGCGCCGCCAGGGCCTCAACCCCGTCCTGGTCAAGGAGTTGCGTTCGCGCTTCCGGGGGGGCGGCGCCTTCTGGACGGTGTCCGCCTACCTGGCGGTGTTGACCCTCATGGTCTGGCAGTGGCACCGGTGGTGGAGCCGGTCGGCGGGGCTCGTGGTGGCCGGTGGCCAGGACCCAGCCAACTTCGGTCGGCAGCTCTTCCAGGCCGTCACCTGGCTGGAGCTGAGCGGTATCCTGGTCATCGCCCCGGCTCTGACCTTCAATGCCATCAGCGGCGAGCGGGAACGCCAGACCCTGGACCTGCTGCTGGCCACGCCGCAGTCCCCGCGGGCCATCCTGCGCGGCAAGCTCATGGCGGCGATGGCCTACGTGCTCCTGCTGGTCGTCAGCGCCCTGCCGGTGCTCAGCATGGTCTTCTTCTTCGGCGGGGTCTCCTGGCAGCAGGTCCTGCGCTCGCAGCTGGCAGTCATGGTGGGCGGCTTGACCTTGGCTTCGCTGGGGCTGCTCGCCTCGGTGGTCGCGCGGCAGACGGTACGGGCCGCGGTGCTTGCCACCATGGGCGCGGGCCTGCTGACGCTGGTCCCGGTGCTGGTCTCCGCGTTCAGGGCCCTCGTCGATTTCGGCGGCCACCCGCTCCTGGAGGGCTCGTTGTGGAGCGCCCTGTTCGCGATGTCGCCGCTCATGATGATGACCGCGATCGGGCGAACCGACGTGTTCTTACCGTCGCTCCTGGCCCAGTTGTGGCTGGCCGGCGTCCTGCAGGGGATCGCCGGATGGCGCTTGTCGGGGAAGCCGCAAGGGGCCGGTCGTCTACGGCTTCCGCTGCTTTGGCTGGCGCTCGCCCTCGCCTGGCTGGCCTGGATCGCCCGCTTCCATCCCAACGGTATCCTCTGATGCACGGCGGCAGCCCCGCGGCCCCCCCCGCTTCAACAGGCGGCGCCGCGACCCCGTGACCGACCTCGCATCCCTGCTCGCCCGTCTCGCCGCCCGTTACCGCCAGGCGGATTGCCTGTGGCGCTTTTCGCGGACGGCCTGGCTGGGGCCGCTCGCCGCGGTCCTGGTGCTCGCGGCTGCCCGCGTCCTGCCGCTGGCCGGCGATCGCTTCTGGGCTGTGGGCCTGGCCGCCGTCGTTCTCGTGGTGCTGAGGCTGCTCGCCTGGCGTCGGCGCTCAGACCCGCTCGCGGCGGCCATCCGCACCGACCGGGCCCTCGGGTTGAAGGACCGTCTGGCCACCGCCTGGCTGTTGGAGGCCGAGGCGGTGCAGGCCGGGTCCGGCCAGGAGGATGGGGCGGGCTGGTCGGACCAGGCGATCGCGTCGAACCTGGTCGCGTCGAACCCGGTCGCGCCGAACCCGGTCGCGCCGAACTCGATCGGTGGCGATGCGCCCCTGCCGGATTCCGGGCGCGCGCCCGGCGCCCCGCGCCGGGACCTCGTCGCCCGTCAGCGGGCCGATGCTCTGGCGGCGGCCCGGGAGGTGGATCCGCGGCGGGTGGCCCCGCTCCTCTGGGCCCGCCGTCCGCTGTTCGCCTTCGCCCTTCTTTCCGCCGGCGCGCTCCTCCTGGTGCTCCTGCCCAACCCGCGCCATGCCGAGCTCGCCCGTCGGGCGGCGGTAAAGGCCACGGCTCGGGCCCTGGCCGCTGAGTTCCGGCGCCGGGAAGCGGTGCTGGTCGACCCGGCGCAGCGCTCCGAGGCCGGGCGTCAGGAGGCCGGCGCCGCCCTTGGGGCCCTCGCCAAGCGGCTGGACGCCTCCCGCGGCCGGGCCGAATCCGATCTGGCGGCCCTGGCCGAGGCCGAGACGACATTGCGGCGGGGCTTGGATGCCGACGCGCTGCGCGCGGCGGCGGAGGCCCGCGGCCTTGCCGAAAGGCTTTCCGCCCTGTCGCGCGAGGCGCGGCGGCCGGTTGGGGAGGCGGCCGCCGGAACGGCCGACACATCCGCCACGCGGTTGGCCGAAGACCTTCGGCGCCTGATGGAATCCGCCGCCGACGATGACCAGGTCGCGCGGGACGCCCTGGCGGCGGCGCTCCGCGACGAGGCGCGATCCGCCGCTCTGGACCTGCCCGAGGCCGCTGGGCAGCTCGAGGCGGCGGCCGAAGCCTTGCGGCAGGGCGATCGGGCGGCCGCCCGCCGGGCCGCCACGGCGCTGGGCGAGTCCCTGGGCGCCGCCGAGGCCGCGGCGGGCGGGGCGCGGACCATCGAGGACACCCTCGCGGCCGTGCGGGCCGGCCGTTCCGGCATCGCTCAGGCCAACGCCTCCGGGCAGGCGGTGGGTCCCGCGGCCATGACGGGCGGCGAGCAGCGGGCGGATGCCGATGGTGGCGCGGACACCGCGCAAGGGCGGCAGGGGCAGGACGGCGCGGAGGGGGGCGGCGGATCGCCGGAAGCGAGCGCGGGCCGGCAGGAACGGGCCGCAGATGCCCCCGGTGCGGTTGCGCAGCCGAGCGAGGGGGAATCTCGGCCGGGCGAGGCTGCCGCGCAGCCGGGCCAGGGAGGCGACCAGCCGGGTGCGCCGGGAACGAGCGGAAGCCAGCCGGGCCAGGGAAGCGACCAGCCGGGCCAGCCCGGTGCGGATGTCGCCCAAGGCCAGGGACAGGCCGCGCGCCCGGCGACCGTCGCGACCGCCGATCAGGGCGATGGCGATGGCGGCAGCGGCGACGGCTTCAGCCGGTCCGGACAGGCGTCCGGCCTGGTCTACGCGCCCCCCCAACGCTTCGCCACCGAGGGCGATCGCAGCTTTGTGCCCGGCCGGATAACGGGCGACGAGGGCGCCGGCCGTGCGTCGGAGCTGCCGGCCCGCCAGCCGGGTCTGTCGCCGTCGGCGCGGGTACCCTACCAGCAGGTGTTCCCGGCCTATCGGGACGCGGCCGGCCGGGCCCTGGCGCGTGAGACCATCCCGCCGGCGCGGCGGGACTACGTGCGGGCCTACTTCGCCCAACTGGAGGAGTAGGGCTCGCGCCCCAGTGGCGATGCCGCCGCTGCGTTGGCCCGGCGACCGCCCCGCCAGATCTTGCCGCCTGCAGCGGTTTAGTCCTATACTACCGATGCAGTGTTTAGACCTGAACACTGTACATTAGCAGGACGAAAGCCTACCGATGCTGCTCCCGGCACCTACTGCCCAGCCTCAGAACGCGGACAAGCTCCCCGCCGGCGCCGAGCTCTTCCGGGCCGTCATGGAGGTGGCGCATCTGGTCGGGCGCGCGGGCGCTGAATCGCTGCGCAGCCAGGGCGTCACCCCGCCGCAATACATCATCCTCGGTCTGCTGGCGGCGGAGCCCATGCTCAGCCAGCAGGACATCGCGGCCCGGCTGCACGTGACCAAGGGCAACATCTCGCAGATCGTGGCGACCTTGGAGCGGGAGGGCTTCCTGGAGCGCGGCGAAGGCCCGCGGCCCGGGTTGAAGCTCACGGCCAAGGCGCGGTTGGGCCTGGCGGCCCTCGCGCCCGTCCACGACCGGCATATGGAGGCCTGCTTCGGCACCTTGGGCGGCGCGGAGCGCCTCCAACTGCTGGGGCTGCTGCACCGCGTGCGCCGCAGCGTGCTGGACCTGGAACAGGGGCGGCCGGCGAGCGCACCGCCGCTGGATGGCCTCTGCCCACCGGATCTCGGCGCAACCCCGGAGCTGCCCTCGCCGTAGGCCAAGGCTTGCGCTGCTGGTCGCGCAAGCCGGATCGATCATCGATGAAACACGGAACGCTGAACGGATCCCTGCACCCTGCCTGAACCCCTTGCGCATGACACACAGCCCTTGGACCCTGCAACCTGCAACTGGAGGAATCAACGATGACGCATATCCCTTCGCCGGCCATCCGCCGGCCCTTGGCCGCAGCCCTGACCCTCGCCGTCCTCGGCCTGGCGGCGCTGCTGCCCGGCGGGAGATCCGCCGTGGCCCGGCAGCCTGAGGGCGCCGCCACCACGGATCAGAGCCCGCTGCTGGCCTACCAGATGGTGGCCCAGTGGCCCGAGCGCAGCGACGCCGCTCAAGGGCTCTTTCAGAGTCCGTCGGATCTGGACATGACCCGTGACGGGACCGTCTTCATCGCCGATCCCGGCGTCGGCGGCATCCACCGCCTGCTGCCCACCGGCGAGTGGGCCGCGCCCTTCGGCGTGACCGGCGGCTTCCCGGCTCAGCTGGGTCGGGTGGGCGACATCAGCGTCGGCCCGGACCCCAACGTGCCCGGCTTCCCCTTCTCCGCCGAGCGCGTCTACGTGCTGGACACCGCCGCCGACCGCGTGGCCATCTACGGCCCGGACGGGAGCTTCCAGACCGCCTGGACCGGCATCAAGGGCCAGGGCATCGCCGTGGGCGCCGTAGACGTACAGGAGATGGTTGTCGCTTTCGACGCCGCCCGTGTCGACCACGAAGATGCGGTCGCCCTTCGGTGTCACGGCCACCGCGGTCGGCCGCACC
>JBGAUA010000173.1:0-7423 GCA_044228875.1 Anaerolineae bacterium | reverse complement strand
GAATACCCGCCGTCGCTTCCGCGTCTTCACCTCGATCACCACCCTCGCGCTCGCGCTCACCGTCGCCGCCGGCCTCGCCAGCGCCGACCAGCGCGATCGCGGCAAGCGGGGCGGCGCCGCGCCCGACGCCACCGCGTGCGACCACGATTGAGCGCGCGGCGATCGCGATCCGGCCAGGCGCCGCGACCTCGCCATGGGGCGCGATCGCGACGAGCAGCGCCCCGGCGACTTCTGGCGCGACCGCGCCGGCCGCGGCGAGCGGATGGGTGAGGTCGGCCGTCGCGGTGGATGGGGGCGGGGATGTGGACATGGGGATGGCAGGCGCTCAGGGTGGACGGCGGGGCCAGGGGCATAGTATAAGGTCTGGCCGGGGCGGGGCCAAGGCGCGTCGCCGGCGGTCGAAGGCTGCCGCGAGGGACGGTCCGGGCGATCGCCCGGACCAGGGCCGCCGCGGGGCCGACGCCGGACCAAGATCTCGCCACCCGTACCGCACCACCAAGAGGCGTGAGGGTAGCGTCGGCATGACCTGGCGACCCATGAAGGTTTCGAAAACCGGCATACCCACCGGCCACTCTCAGAGTCCATGGTGGTACGATACAAGGAGCATCGCGCCATGAGCGCCCGACTGATCGACGGAAAGCGCATCGCGCTGGAGACCCGGCTGGCCGCGGGGCGCGCCGCGGCGGAGCTTACCGCGCGCACGGGCATCGTCCCCGGCCTCGCGACGGTGCTGGTGGGCGAGGATCCGGCGTCCGCCGTCTATGTGGGCTCCAAGGAGCGGGCCTGCCAGGAGCTGGGCATCGCCTCCTTCGGCATCCGGCTGCCCGCGTCGGTGGGCCAGGCGGAGCTGGAGGCGCAGGTGGACCAGCTGAACGCCCGTCAGGATGTGCACGGGATCCTGGTGCAGATGCCCTTGCCGGAGCATCTGGACGCGGACGCGATCATCGACCGCATCAGCCCGCGCAAGGACGTGGACGGCTTCAACACCCTCAACGTGGGCCTCCTGGCCCAGCGCGGCCGCAAGCCGGACTTCGTGGCCTGCACCCCGGCGGGCGTCATGGTGCTCCTGGAGCATACCGGCCTTACGATCGCTGGCATGGACGCGGTGGTGCTAGGGCGCTCCAACATCGTCGGCCTGCCGATGGCCATGCTGCTGCAGCGGGCGGACGCCACGGTCACGGTCTGCCACAGCCGCACGAGGCGCCTGGCGGAGCACCTGCGCCGGGCGGACCTGGTGGTGGCGGCGATCGGGCGGCCGGAGTTCGTCCGCGCCGATATGCTGAAGCCGGGCGCGGTGGTGGTGGACGTGGGGATCAACCGCGTGCCCGATCCGGCCGCCGCCCGCGGCTATCGGCTGGTGGGCGACGTTGACTTCGCGGCGGCGCGCGAGGTGGCCAGCTGGATCACGCCGGTGCCGGGCGGCGTGGGACCGATGACCATCGCGATGCTGATGCGGCAGACGGTACAGGCTGCGGAGCGGGCGGCGCGCGCGGGCTGACCTGAGCCCCGACCATGCATCGGCGCCGCGGGGCGGGACCAGGGGCATCCATCATAACGCCCTTTGCACCCGACCGTTGTCAGCTTCCGGCGATCCCCCCGCTGAAATGCCCTCCGGGCGCGCCCGTCCGCGCGCCACATCCTGCCCCTGTTCGCCCGCCCTACGTCAACAAGGAGCTCAACGCCATGAGCGCAGGTTCACGCTTGTCCTTCCCGGCCCGAGCGGTGCTGCTGGCCGCCGCCACCCTGGCCCTTCCCCTGGCCCTCTTGCGCTGGAGCGGCTCGACGAGCGCAGCGCGACCGATGAGCGACCTTCAGCCGGTCGCCCCCAACGCGCCCGCCCAGGCCACGCCGGGCGCCGGGCAGATCATCGTGCGCGGTCGCATCCAATACGTGGACCGCTCGGCGGACAGGAAGCATCCGGCCGCCGGCATCCGGGTGGAGATCTGGGACCTGGATTCAGGCTTCCCGACCACCGGCGAGAAGCTGGGTGAGACGATGACCGACGCCAACGGGCGCTTCGAGAGCCCGCCGATGGCCAACGTGGACCGCGACGGTCCGACGGGGCGCATCGCCGGCACCCAGGACGTCTTCCTGAAGCTCTTCACCAACAATGGCTCGGTCAAGCTGCTCAAGACCGGCACCGACCAGGATTTCGGCTGGGTGAGCTACGAGGTCAACACGCGCGACGGCAAGCTCGACGACGTGAAGGACGGCTTCGTGGGGTTCCCGGAGCAGCTCTACATGGCCGACACCCGCGACGTCCGCGCCCTGTGGACCTATGTCAACATCGCCGAGGCCTGGCTCTACGTCAAGGACTTCTCGGGCCGCGACCCGGGCAAGGTGACGGCCTACTGGTCGCCCGAAAGCCTGGACGGTCCGCGCTACGACCTGGCCGCGCGCAGCCTGCACTTCCGCGGTGAAGACGCCGACTACGGCACGCAGATCGGCCAGTACACGGCCTACGCTCTCCTGCACAACGTCTACGAGCCCCTGCCGGCCCTCTGGGCCGAGTGCATCGCCGCGCCGCCGAAGGACCCGCGCCAGGCCACGAGCGCGGCCTGCGCCCTGGTGCACGGCTTCGCCATGTTCCTGCCCCTCGGCGTGGCCCGCGACGCCCACTTCGAGACGCCAGAGGTCGCCGAGATCGACATGGACGCGGCCAAGGCCGGCTCGGTGGGCTGGAGCGACGGGGACACCGTCCCCGGACGGGTGACCGGGGCGCTCTGGGACCTGCACGAGAACGACCTGACGACGGAGACCTTCGACACCTTCAACACCCGCTTCGGGGACATCTGGCAGGTCTTCGCCGACCGCCATCCGGCCACGATGAAGGAATGGTGGGACGGCTGGCGCGCGCTGAAGAAGAACGGCTGCGCCGCGGTGGGCTCGCTCTTCCAGAACACGATCAACTACAACACGCCGCCGACCATCCAGCCGATCCCGGACGTGGTCCTGGACGAGGACGAGACGGCCATCCTGGACCTGACCAACTACGTCGACGACGCGGACTGCGGCGACGACGACATCCTCATCCGCATGGTCGACGCCGGCAAGCCGGAGGCGGGCGTCAAGCTCATGCCGAGCAAGGTCATCAGCATCACCCCTCAGGCCGACTGGTCGGGCGACACACGGGTGACCATCGCGGTCTCCGACGGCCTGGTGGAGTCGCAGCAGAGCTTCCGGGTCATCGTCAACGCCATCAACGATTGCGTGACGCTCCTGAAGCGGATCCCGGACCCCCGGCCGGCGGGCAACGGCGCACCGATCACCGTCGACCTCTCGGGCTATGCCGAGGACAAGGAGGACAACGGCGCGCAGCTGCAATGGGACGCCGAGATCGATGCGCCGCACGACAAGCAGATCACGGTGGCCGGACGGCGCACGCAGGTGCTCACCTTCGTCCTCAACCCCTCGGTGACCACCGCCTACAGCGCCCGCGTCAAGCTGGTGGTCTATGACCGCGACGGCTGCAGCCGGGCGCAGTACATCGCCCTCTACTGGTCGGACGAGAAGAACACGCCGCCGGTCATCGACTTCGACAAGCTGAAGCGCGAGTACCAGGCGCCGGTGAACCAGACGATCTACGTGGACCTGACGGGCGTGGCCCGCGACAAGGAGGACCCGCCGCAGCGCCTGGAATGGTTCGTGACCAACCACGAGCTGGTCAGCGCCCAGGAGAAGAAGCTGACGCCGCAGTCCTTCGACTTCGTGCCCTACGACGGCTTCGTCGGCTCCAGCTCGGTCAACCTCGAGGTGCAGGATTCCGGCGGCGCGCGGGCCTCGGCCCAGATCACGCTCACCTGGAAGAGCGCCCTGGAGGGCAACCTGCCGCCGGAGATCATCCGCACCCAGCTCAAGGGCCTGAGCGGGGCCATGAACGGCGAGGTCTGCTACGACCTCACCGACATGGCTCGCGATCCGGACGACAGCAAGTACGCCCTGCGTTGGTTCATCACCGAGTTCGACGACACCTCCATGTTCGTGGGTCCGCAGGGCCGCCGCGAGCTCTGCATGCGCGCCCGCGCGGACTTCGAGGGCTGCGTGACGGGCCGCTTCGTGGTCAAGGACCCCAAGGACGCCTCCGACGACATGCTGGTGTCCACCTGCTGGAAGAAGGTCGAGATCTTCCTCCCGGTGACGGTGCAGACGGGGCGCTAGAACCGTCCGGCCGGCCGGCCCGCCCCGGGCATCACGCGATCCGTGATCCTTGGGGCGGGCCTGTCGAGCCGCTACAGTTGGTGGCCCGATCTGCCGCCGCGGCCTTGCCGCGACCACTCCATGGAGCCACCGACCATGCGCGAGGACGACCTGCTGCGCCTGACCTGGATCGCCGATCCGCAGATCTCGCCGGACGGGCGGCGGGTGGCCTTCACCCGCGTGGTCGTCGACGAGACGGCGGACGCCTACCGGACGTCCATCTGGCTGGCAGACTGGGACGGCGACGAGGCGCCGCGCCCCTTGACCTACGGCGCCGAAGACAGTCAACCGCGCTGGTCTCCGGACGGCAGCCAGCTGGCCTTCGTCCGCAAGGCCGAGGGCCTGGTCGGCAAGGACGCGCCGGGGCAGATCTGGGTCCTGCCCTTGGCGGGCGGCGAAGCGCGGCAGCTGACGCGCCTGGCCAAGGGCGCGTCGCAGCCGGCCTGGTCGCCGGATGGCCGGCAGCTCGCCTTCCAGAGCGGCATGAACCCCGCCCTCGACGATCCCGAGCCGGAAAAGCCCAAGAACGCCCCGGGACGCATCGTCACCCGCCCCGTTTGGCGGATGAACGGCGCCGGCTTCCTCGACTGGGATCACCTGAACCAGATCTGGGTGCAGGAGATCGAGGGCGACGCGGCGGCGCGGCAGCTGACCACAGGCCCTCATGCCGCAGGCGCGCCGTGCTGGTCTGCCGACGGCCGCTGGATCTACTTCCTGGCCGATCGGCGCCTGGAGCCATGGTACGAGGAGCCGCTCAACGCGCTCTTCGCCGTGTCGCCGGAGCTCGCGGCGCCGACGGAGGGTGAAGCGCTGTCGACCGTGGTCGCCTTCCAGGGTTACCTGAGCAGCTTCGCCGCCGCGCCGGACGGCAGGATCGCGGGCATCGGCAGTCTGGGAGGGCATCCGCCACGCTCTCATGACCAGGAAGACCTGTTTCTGCTGGCCGGCGACTGGCCGCGCGGCGAACCGCGGCTGCTGACGGCCGACGTCGATGTGGACTTCGGCGGTGGCGCGGTGGGCTCCGACCAACATCCGCCGCGCGGCGGCGGATCGATGCCCCTGGCCTTCGCCGAAGACGGCGCGGCGGTGTTGACGGTGGTCGGCCGCCACGGCGCGGCGCGGCTGGCGCGGGTATCCCTGGCGGACGGCGCGGTGACCCTGCTGACGGGCGAGGACCGCGAGGTGGTGAGCGGCTCGGTCACGCCGGACGGCGGACGCGCCGCCCTCTGCCTGGGCGATGTCGGCCGGCCGGGCGTGCTCGCGGTCTGGGACGCTTCGTCGGGCGCGGTCCGAGACCTCTGGGACCCCAACGCGGCGCTGCTGGCGGCGGCCGAGCTGGGCGAGGTGGAGATGTTCTGGTACCCCTCCTTCGACGGGCAGATGATCCAGGCCTGGCTGGTCAAGCCGGCCGACTTCGACCCTGCAAGGCGGTACCCGCTCATCCTGCAGATTCACGGCGGGCCGCACACAGCCTACGGTGTGGGCTTCTTCCACGAGTTCCGCGTGCTGGCCGCCGCCGGTTACCTGGTGCTGTACACCAATCCGCGCGGCAGCACGACCTACGGCCAGGACTTCGCCAACGTGATCCAGTACCGCTACCCGGGCGATGACGCCCGGGACCTGTTGGCGGCGGTGGACCTCGTGGCGGCCAGGCCTTATGTCGACGCGGCCCGATTGGGGGTCACCGGCGGGAGCGGCGGCGGCCTGCTCACCAACTGGCTGATCGCCCTGGACCACCGCTTCGGCGCCGCCATCACCCAGCGCTGCGTGGCGGATTGGCTGGGCTTCTACCACAGCGCGGACTTCAGCATGTTCACCCCCTTCTGGTTCCGCCGTCCGCCCCACGAGGACGAGACGGAGTACCTGGAGCGCTCCCCGGTGCGCCTGGCGGCGCGGATCCAGACCCCGCTGATGGTCATCCACTCGGAAGAGGACTGGCGCACGCCCATCGCCCAGGGCGAGGCGATGTTCCGCGCGCTCAAGGCCCAGAAGAAGCCCACGGTCATGGTGCGCTTCCCGGGCGAGAGCCACGAGCTGTCACGCTCTGGTGCGCCATCGCGGCGGGTGCAGAACCAGCAGCATATCCGGCGCTGGTTCGACCATTGGCTGCAGGGCAAGGCGGCGTCCGAATACGGCGTCTGAGCCTGGGGCCCGCCGCGGTCGCCCTGGCCGCGGATGGACGCGGCCCAGCGCATGGTCCATAATTCTCGGCCGCCCGTCCATCCGCCGAACGCGACCCTTCCGGAGCAATCCCCCATGTCCTCCCACGACCTCGCCGCCACCGCCCGCGCCCTCGTCGCCGACGGCAAGGGCATCCTCGCCGCCGACGAGAGCACGGGCACGATCCAGAAGCGCTTCGACGGCATCGGCCTGGCGTCCTCGGCGGAGACGCGGCGAGCCTATCGGCAGCTGCTGTTCACCACGCCGGACTTCGCCCGCCACATCAGCGGCGTCATCCTTTATGACGAGACCCTGCGGCAGGCCGATGACGGCGGCAAGCCCTTCCCCCGGCTCCTGGCCGACATGGGCGTGTTGCCGGGCATCAAGGTGGACACGGGAGCCAAGCCCTTGGCGGGGCATGCGGGCGAGACGGTGACCGAGGGGCTGGACGGCCTGCGCGAGCGGCTGGCGGACTATGTCGCCCTGGGGGCGCGCTTCGCCAAGTGGCGGGCGGTCATCGACATCGCGGCCGGCCTGCCGACCGAAGGGGCCATCGTGGCCAACGCCCATGCCCTGGCGCGCTACGCGGCGCTCTGCCAGGAGGCGGGGGTGGTGCCCATCGTCGAGCCCGAGGTGCTGATGGACGGCGCCCACGACCTGGACCGCTGCGAGGCCGTCACCGCCCAGGTCCTGCGCGCGGTCTTCCATTCGCTGAACCGGCAGGGCGTGATGCTGGAGGGCATGCTGCTCAAGCCCAACATGGTCATCCCGGGCAAGGGCTGCCCCGATCAGGCTTCGCCGGAGCGCATCGCGGCGGCGACCCTGCGCTGCTTCCGTCAGACGGTGCCGGCCGCGGTGCCGGGCATCGTCTTCCTCTCCGGCGGCCAGAGCGCCGAAGAGGCTACGGTCAACCTCAACGCCATGAACGCCATGGGCCCGCAGCCCTGGAAGCTGAGCTTCTCCTACGGCCGCGCCCTGCAGCAGCCGGCCCTTACGGCCTGGGGCGGAGAGGCGGCCAACGTCGCCCGCGCCCAGTCCGTCTTGCGCCGGCGGGCGGCCTGCAACG
>JBGAUA010000172.1:0-7460 GCA_044228875.1 Anaerolineae bacterium | reverse complement strand
CTCGCCAACCTCAAGTTCATGCGTGCCTTCGCCCAGGCCTGGCCCGATGCACCGATTGGGCAACAGGCTGTTAGCCAATTGCCCTGGGGCCACAACGTGATGCTGCTGACCAAGCTGAAGGACCCGGCGCAGCGCCTGCACCTCGCCCAGCCCCAGTGCGCGGGCGGCCTCCCGCTGCCCATCGGGCACCGCCAGAAGCCCCGCCCGCACCGCCTCGGCCACGAAGGCCGCGGTATAGGCGCCCAGGCCCAAGGCGGCCGAGGCCAGAGCGGACTCCAGGCCCAGGCCCGCCTTGGGCAGGCCGAAGTAGACGAAGGCCAGCACCGGTAGCAGCGGCAGGCCGCGGAAGAGGGCGACGTAGCCCTCCGCCACGGCCCGCGGCAGCCGCACCGGCGAGAGACGCAAGACGCCCAGGGGCGTGCCCAGGGCCAGGGCCATGCCCAGGCTCAGGGCGGACAGCTGGACCGTGACCCCCAGCCCGTGGAGCAGCGCGGCCCAGATCTGCGGCTGGCTCAGGGCGCGACCACCGCCTGCCAGTCGTCCGCCGGCGGCTGCGGGATCTCGGCGGCCGGGATCCACCGCTGGTAGCTCGCCTGCCAGGCACCTGAGGACTTCATGCCCGAGATGGCGGCATTGACCCCCGCCAAGAGGGCCGCGTCGCCCTTGGCCACGCCGACGCCGTAGGGCTCGGCGGAGAACTGGCCGCCCACCACCTTCCACGTGTCCGGCTCCTGCCGGGCGTAGCCGTAGAGGATGATGTCGTCCGTGGTGACCGCCGCTACCCGACCGGCGTCCATCGCGGCCACCGCCTCCGAGTAGGCGTCGAAGAGCGTCGCGGTGATGCCCAGAGAATCCTTGTCGGAGGCGGCCGTCAGGTTCTTCTCCGAGGTGCTGCCCTTGACCGTGCCCACGGCCTGCCCCTTCAGGTCGGCCAGGGAACCGACCGCGCTGTCCACCGGGACGAGCAGGCTCTGCCCGGCCACGAAGTAGACCACCGAGAAGTCGATCTCCTCCAGGCGCTCGGCGTTGATGGTCATGGTAGAGGCCACCACGTCCACCACGCCCTCCGTCAGGAAGGGGATGCGGTTCTTGGAGATGGCTTCCTTGAACTCGACCGCTTCGGGGTCGCCCAGGAGCTCCGCGGCGATGGCGCGGCAGACATCCACGTCGAAGCCCTCCATCGCGTTGGTCTCCGGGTTCAGGTAGCCGAAGGTGGGCACGTCCACCTTGGTGCCGCAGACCAGCCTGCCGCGCTCCTGGATGCGTGCCAGGACGGATCCGGGGGCTGCGGGGGCCGAGGCCACTGCGGCCGGCTCCAGGGTAGCGTCGGACAGAGCGGGCGCGGTGCCCACGGGCGCGTCGACCGCGGCGTCGGGGTCGGGGGCCTCCGCGCCCTGGCAGGCGGTGAGGCCCAGGGCCATCGCGGCGGCGAGGCTGGTCAGGATGGGGCGAATGCGGCACGAGGTCCAGGTGGGGCGGGTCATGGGGTCTCCTCTGCGGGCGATCGTTGGGTCGAGCTACGGCGAAGGGGGGCGAGCACCGGCGGAACGGCGTCAATGCTTCAGGATCTGCGCCAGGAAGGCCTGGGTGCGCGCCTGTTGGGGATGCGCGAAGAGCGCCTCCGGCGTCCCGCTCTCGACGATGCGCCCGCCGTCCAGGAAGAGCATCCGGCTGGCCACATGGCGGGCGAAGCCCATCTCGTGGCTGACGATGAGCATGGTCATGCCGCCGCGCGCCAGGTCTTCCATCACGTCCAGCACCTCCTTGATCATCTCGGGATCCAGGGCCGAGGTGGGCTCGTCGAAGAGCATGATCTGCGGCCGCATGGCCAAGGCGCGGGCGATGGCCACCCGCTGCTGCTGGCCACCGGAGAGCTGCGCCGGCCAGGCGTCGGCCTTCTCCGGAATGCCTACCCGCTCCAGGAGGGCCATGGCCGCCTCGCGGGCGACCGCCGGGTTTTCCTTGAGCACGTGCAAGGGGCCGAGGGTGATGTTGTCCAGCACGCTCAGATGCGGAAAGAGGTTGAACTGCTGGAAGACCATGCCCACGTCGCGCCGCAGGCGGGCCGTGTCCACGCGCGGGTCGTGGAGAGCCTGACCGAGCACCCACAGCCGGCCGCCGTCGATGCGCTCCAGGCGGTTCACGGTGCGGATGAGGGTGCTCTTGCCGCTGCCGCTGGGGCCGAAGACCACCAGCACCTCGCCCGGCTGCACCGCCAGGTCGATGTCCTGCAGCACGTGGAGGTCCTTGAAATGCTTCTGCACGCCCTCGAAGCTGATGATGGGCGCCAACAGCCGCTCCTTTTCGCCGCGCCGCCCGCCGGACGGCGTTCAGCGGGCGGGAGTATATCGTGAATGGACGGCGACAACACCTTGTTTACATTCCGGCCAAGCATCCATGACCCGCGGCCGCTAGGCTCTGGCCATCGCCCCATCGACAGCCCCCCCGATCCCGGATCCGGCGAACGGCGGGCGGCGAATGCATGAAAGGTATCGACCATGACGATCCATCGCAAGCAGTTGTTCATCGCCGGAGGCGTGGCCCTGGTGCTGGCCGCCGGCGCCGGCCTGGTCGGCCGGGCCTCCGCCC
This sequence comes from Anaerolineae bacterium, assembly GCA_044228875.1. Taxonomy (GTDB): domain Bacteria; phylum Chloroflexota; class Anaerolineae; order Epilineales; family Epilineaceae; genus Epilinea. Next base: position 4,871 of record JBGAUA010000172.1, on the reverse strand, counting down.
ACGGCCCCTTCGGGGGCGGACGCGGCGGCTTCGGCCGCACCTTCCTCGAGCCGGGCGGGCTCAAGGGGGCGCATGATCAGGCACTGGCCGACGCGCTCGGGATCTCCGCCGACAAGCTGACCACGGCCCAGGAGAAGGTGGCGGCAGAACGGCTGGCCCAGGCGGTCAAGAACGGCACGCTCACCCAGGAACAGGCAGACCTCATGACCGCCAGCCGCAAGCTGGCGCGCAGCATCGACCGCCAGGCCATCGCCGCCCAGGTGCTGGGCATGAGCAAGGCCGACCTGGAGCAGTCCCTGAAGGACGGCAAGACGCTCAAGGACCTTGCCGAGGCCGCCGATCTTGACGAGAGCGCTCTGCGCGAGAAGATGCAGGCGGCCATCGAAGCCGCCACGGCCGACGCCGTCAAGGCCGGCACGATCACCCAAGCGCAGGCCGACGCGCTCGCGGCGGCCGGCGGCCGGATGGGCCGGCGCGGCCACTTCGGCCACGGTCGTGGCTTCGGGCCCGGGCGCGGCCCGGGCCGAGGCGTCGTCCCGGCCCCGGATGAGGGCGCGGCGCCCGAGGGCGGCCCGAACGACGCCCGCTTCGCCCCGGGCGGCGGCTTCATGGGCGGCGATCTCTAACCGCCCCACCGCCGGGCGCATTCAGGTTTCATACGAAGGAAGGCCGCGGGGAGGGGACCGGAACGGGTCCCCTCCCCGCTCGTCGTGGCCGGCTGCCGGCCGCGCCCCGCTTCCAGCCCCGCACCAGAAGGAGTGAAGACCATGCGACCGCGTGCCATAGCCTTGCCCGCCGCCTTGCTGCTGGCCCTGGCCCTGGGCAGTCTGCCCGCCATCCGGCCCATCGACGCCCAAGGCACGGTGACCGGACCGCGGTCCAACCGCGGCGGCGCCGGGGATGCCTTCGCCCAGGACCCCGCCCCGGCCCCCGCCCTCTACGACCGCTCGGTGGTGCGGGACATCGCCTTCACCTTCGAGCAGGCGGACTGGCTGGCGCACCTTCAGGCCAACGGCTGCGCGCGCGGCGGGCCGGGCGGCGGCACCACGACCCCGGCCCGAGACGTGCCGGTGACCATGGTGGTGGACGGCACGCGGCTGGAGCAGGTGGGCATCCGCTGCAAGGGCAACTCCTCCCTGGGCATCAGCGGCCCCAAGAAGCCTTTCAACATCACGACCGACGCCTTCATCGCCGGGCAGGACCTGTGGGGCTTCGACGTGATGAACCTCAACAACAACTGGAACGACCCGTCCATGCTGCGCGATGCCATCGGCCTCACACTGCTGGGCGACTACCTGCCCATCTCCCGTTTCACCTTCGCCAAGGTGACCATCAACGGCAGCTACATCGGCCTGTACAGCATGGTCGAGCAGATCAACGGCGAATGGGCCGATCACTGGTACCAGGACAACGGCCTCACGATCCGCGGCGACTCGCCCGTGCGCATCACCTTCGATTCCTCGACCCTCAACTGGAAGGGCGAGGACCTGGCCCCCTACAAGCAGGGCTACGAGGTCAAGGGCAAGGACGCCGGCAAGGATGACGGCTACATCCAGCTGCGCGAGCTGACGCGGGCCCTGGACGCCCCGGTGTCCGCCGGCGGCCTGTCGGACGCCGACCTGGCGACGGGCATTCGTGAGCGGCTCAACGTGGACAGCGCGCTCTGGCATATCGCCGGCAGCAACCTGCTGGCCCACTACGACAGCTACTACGTGGGCAAGAACCATTACCTGTTCGCCCCGTCTCGGGATCCGCGCTTCGACATCATCATCTGGGACCTGGGGCTGGCCTTCGGCACCTTCGGCCTGCGCACCGGGGCCGGCGGACCGGGCGGCGGCGGACCGGGCGGCGGCGGAACCGCCGCGGCGCTGGTGGACCCCTTCGCCCAAGCCGACGCCGCCAACCGCCCGCTCATCCGCCGCCTTCTCGCGGTGCCCGAGTTCCGGGCGGACTACCTGGCCCATTACCGCGCCCTGCTGCACGAACGCTTCACCGAGGACTGGGTGCTGGAGCTGGGACCGAGCTACCAGGACCTGATCCGCGCCGCGGCGCAGGAGGAGGCGGCGGCGCAGGGCCGCATCTCCGGCAGCTTCACCTTCGAGCAGTTCCTGGCCAACCTGCGCGACCCGATCACGGGTGGCGGCGGAGGGGGAGGCGGCGGGCGCGGCCTGAGCGCACCGGGCCTCCTGGCCCTGGTCAAGGAGCGCCGGGCCTTCCTGCTGGCCCGCGACGACATGCGCCTGCCGCAGCTCGCGCTCAGCGACCGCGCCCTCGAGCCCGCCGCCCCCGTGGCCGACGACGCAGTCGACGTCAACGTCCGCTTCGACGGCGCGGACGCCGGGGCGCTGCAGAGTGCGCAGCTGCGCTATCGGGTCGGCGGCGGACCGGAGGAGACCCTGGACATGGCCAGGGACGCCGCAGTCTGGACGGCGCGCATCCCCGGCCAGCGGGGCGGCAAGCGCGTCACCTGGACCCTGCGCACGGTCCTGTCCGACGGCCGGGTGACCTTCTTCCCCTCCGCCAACTACACCCAGCCCTTCCATTACACGGTGGCCGCCGTCGCCCTGCCCGACGCCCTGGACGGCGACCTGGTCCTCAACGAGCTGATGGCGGAGAACACCCTGACCATCGCCGATACTTCGGGGGCCTTCGAGGACTGGCTGGAGCTCTACAACCGCGGCGACCGCCCCCTGTCCCTGGCCGGCCTGCACCTGTCCGACGATCCCCTGGACCCCTGGGCCTATGCCCTGCCGGACCGCCTGCTGGCACCCGGCGAGCACCTGCTGGTATGGCTGGACGGCGATGTCGCCGACGGGCCCCTGCATGCGCCGTTCCGCCTCGACAAGAAGGGCGAGACCCTTACCCTCGCCAGCCGCACCGCCATCCTGGACCGCATCGCCTACGGCCCGCTGGGCGCCGACCAGAGCCTCGGCCGACGGACATCCGGCGCCTCGGGCTGGCTGTCCTGCGGACGGCCCTCTCCTGGCGCGGCCAACGCCTGCGACGGCCTGCCCGCGCCCACCCTGGAGCCGACGGCCACACCCGCCCCCTCGGCCACACCCGCCGCCACCGAGCCGCCGACGACCGGCGCCGCGATCTACCTGCCGCTGGTCGGTCGCTAGCGCGCCGATCACGTCATCACACGTCGTCCCTCAGGGCGGCCTGTCGGCATTGCCCGGACCGCGGTCTGCTGTCCGGACGACCGGGGCAGACCGGCGTGGATCCACGGTCCACGCCACGGACAAGCGGAAGGGGCCGGTCGGAATCCGACCGGCCCCTCGGGCTGGCTGCTAAGGGCGGACCGCGTCCGCAAGTGCCGCGATCAGCGGGTCGCCTTCTTCAGCGAGGGCAGGAAGATCTTCGGGGCCCGCACCGGCGGCTCCACCGGGGTGTTGGGCAGGACGCCCGCCTCGAAGATGATCTGGTGCTCGTTGGGCGTCTCGATGACCGCCCGAACGCCCTCGATGTCGTCTAGGGTGAAACCGGCGCGCGGCGGGACGTCGGCCGCCGTGAAGCGCCACCTGCCGCCCGCATCGGTGGTGATGGGGAAGGTCACGTCCGGCTGGCCCTTGATGGCCAGGCTCATCTGGACCGTCTTGCCGGGCGCGGCTTCCAGGGCGATGACGTCGCCCGGGCTCCAGTCGAAGGCCAGCTTCTCCACCGCGATCTGCGGGCTCTCGCCCGAACCGTCGAGCTTCACGGTATCGCCCGGCTGAATGAGGAGCGGCTTGCCGTCCGGGCCCTTGAAGACCGCCAGGAAGCGGCCCTCGGCATCGGCGACCACCTCGGCCTTGCCCCGCTCCGTGGTGCCGTTGAGCAAGGTCACCACCACCGGCGAGTTGGGAGTGGCGCGTCCGCCCACCTTGTCCGTGCTCACGTAGACCTGGCCCAGCGCCCGGAAGATGTGGCGGTACACCCGGTGATCGTTGGGCGTGTACCAGGCCACCTCGATGCCCTCACCGGGGTTCATGTTGAAGGCCGCCGGCACCTGGAACTGCCCGTTCTCGGGCACATTGATGTTGAAGGCCCCGCCGCCGGGACCACCGCCGCCGCCGGGGCCGCCGGCCGCGGCCAGGCAGGTGTCTGCCGGGCGGCGAACCATCAGCGTGCTGCCGCCGGTCGCGGTGCCGCGCAGCAGCCCCTGGCCCCAGACCACCTCGATGGTGACATCGGCCAGCGGCACATCCACCGTCGCCGCGCCCAGCCTGACCTTGGCCGTCTGACCGGCCGCCGAGCGCAGGACGGTGTCCTGCGGTCCCTTCATCAAGAGCTCGAAGCTGGCGTTGTAGTCGCTGGTGCCCGTGGCCGCGCCCAGGGTCTGGCCGCCGGCGTCCACCAGGGTGGAACCCACCGCGGCGCGCGGGTCGGCATAGCCGCAGACCGCCCCGCCGCCATGCTGCACGGAAGCGATGGGGATGTAGCGGATTCGCTCGATCAGGTGGCCGCCCGGCTCGCGGTAGAGGGCGAACATGCGGGTGCCGGGCCGGATGTTGTAGGCCGGCGCCGGAAAGGTCAGCGTCCAGCTGCCGTCGGCGTTGATGGTCGGCTGGCCGAAGCGGTTGCCGCCGCCGCCACCGCCACCGCCACCGGGACCGCCGCCGCCCGGCCGCGGGAAGGCGTTGCCGGCCTGGAGGTTCAAGGTGCCGCCGGCCACGGCGCGGCCGCTGAAGGCCTCGGTCTCGGTGTCGCCGGCGACCGTCAGCTCCGGCACCTTCAGCTCGATCTTCTCACGGGTGGCCGGGTCGCGGACCACCACCGTGTCGCCCGTCTTGGGCAGCACGCGGCTGTCGCCCTTCGTGAAGAGGATCGCGAATGTGGCGTTCTCCTGGGTGCGCACCTGGCCGCTGAACACCGTGTCGGCGGCCGGGCCG
>JBGAUA010000171.1:0-7519 GCA_044228875.1 Anaerolineae bacterium | reverse complement strand
CACCCCCCATGCTGCTCCTGGCCGCCGCCGCCGACGCCCCCGGACGGCAGGCGGAGGCCGCCGCCCTGGCCGCCGCCCTCATCCGCGCCGGCGGCCAGGGCGCCGCCCCGCAGGTGGCCGGGTGCAACGCCGAGACGCTGATCGGCTACCTGGGCTGGGAATCCGACGAGGCCACCGACCTCATCCTGCAGTTCGTCCAGCAGCGATTGGCCGCGCGGCCCCGGGCCACGGCCACCACCATCCCCACGCGGCCGCCGTCGCCCACGCCGACGGCCGTGGACGCCCTCCCGCCCGGCCTGCCGCCGCGCGGCCCCGGCGCCGCCCGGCGCGCCATCTACGAGACCACTGTGGTGGAGGCGCGGCAGGTGGGCGACCTGGCCTGGTGGCGGGTGCTGCCGGCGGGCGCCGCGGCCGAGGATCCGCTGGTCAGCGCCCCCCTCCCCGTGCTGGTCTTCCTGCCGGCGGCCGAAGCCGGGCCGGCCGGAGTCCTCGAGCCCTACCGGCGCTGGCTGGACCACCTGGCCCTGGCCGGCGCGGTCATCCTGGTCCCGAGCTACTCGGAGCGCCCGCCGGCCGCCTGGCGCGCCCACCTCGCGGAGTTGCTGCCCGCCGCCGTGGCCGAGCTGCGCGCGGATCCGGACCTGGCGACGCGCATCGACCGGGAGTCTCTGTTCTGGGCCGGCCACGGCGAAGGCGCCGCACTGGCGCTGGCCGCCGCCGCCGACTGGTACGCCTTGGGGCTGCCCCTGCCCCGCGCCGTGTTCCTGGCCCTGCCGCGCGATCCGCAGGGTCTGGTGGACGGGCTGGCGCTGCGCCGCCTGCCACCGGACCTGCAGGTGCTGACGGTGGCCGCCGAGGATGACGCGGGCGCGGATCCCGTGCTGGAAGAGCTGCTCTGGGACCGCATGGGCCATGTCCCCACCCTGTGGCGCGAGCGCCTGGTGCTGCGGAGCGACCCCTACGGCAAGCCGGCACTGCGCGCCGACTTCGCCTCCGCCTACAGCGACGCGCCGCTCGGCGGGCTGGACGGCCTCGACGGCTATGGCTACTGGAAGTGGTTGGACGCCCTCCTGGCCTGCAGCCGCTACAGCGCCGACTGCGAGTTCGCTTTCGGCGGCGGCGCGCCGCAGCTGGGCATGGGCGAATGGTCCGACGGGCACCCGGCCCGGGCGGCCGCGCGCCGCGCCGGCCCACCGCGGCGCTTCCCGTGGAGGGGCCTTCTGCCCTGGATCGGCAAGCGGGCGCAGTGAGCGCCGGAGCGATCCCTAGCCCTTCCACCCCACCCAGGCCAGGCAGGCCCAACCGGCGACCAGGAGGATGCCCCCCAAAGGCGTGACGGCGCCCAGCCAGCGCTGGCCGGTGAGGGTCATCAGGTAGAGGCTGCCGGAGAAGAGCAGGGTGCCGCCCAGGAAGCACCAGCCCGCCAGGCCGGCGGCGCGGGCCTCCGGCCAGCGGGCGACGGCCCAGGCGGCCGCGATCAGGGCCAGGGCGTGGCTGGCGTGGTAATGCGCGCCCGTCTCCCAGTTCTTCAGCAGGTCCGCGGGCACCCTGTCTTTCAGACCATGGGCGCCAAAGGCGCCCAGCAGCACCGCCAGCATGCCGGAGAGGCTGCCGAGCATGAAGAAGCTTCTGTCCATGGGGGTCTCCTGGAGCGGTGGGCGAAGGGGCGCGGGCGGGGAGGAGGACGCGGCGGAGAGGGGAGGGGACTTCACGACGGCGCCGCCATCACCGGGCGCGCGAGCCGCGACACGGCGGTCAGCCTTCGGCCACCATGGCCATCACCGCCTCGGCAAGGCGGAGGGAATCATGATGGGTGGGGACCAGGGGGCTGACCAGGTCGGCCTTCACCAGCCGCGGTCGGCCGCCATCGCCTGGATCCAGCTCTGGCAGCACGCGGGTGACCGGGGCGTCCGGCGGCAGCGGCGTGGCCAGGTTGTCGTTGGCCAGCACCCGGTCGATGATCCCGGCCGGGATATGCCGCTCCAGGGCGCGCAGGTGCTCCGTCAGGCTGTAGCCGTCCGTCTCGCCGGGCTGGGTGGCCACGTTGGCCACGTAGACCACGGGGGCACGGGTAGCAGCCAGGGCGGCGGCGATGTCGGGCACCAGCAGGTTGGGCAGAACGCTGGTGTAGAGGCTTCCGGGACCGAGGATCACCAGGTCGGCCGTCAGGATGGCGTTGACCGCCTCCGGGAAGGCGGGCGGGCCGGCGGGCTCGATGAAGACGCGGCGGATGGGCGCCTCGCCGTGCGGCACCTGGGATTCGCCCTTCATGACCGAATCGTCGGCCAGCTCGGCGAAGAGAGTGACATGGGCCAATGTGGAGGGCATGATCCGCCCGGAGACGGCCAGCACCTTGCTGGCGGCGCGCAGGCCGTTCTCGAAACTGCCGGTGATGCCGGCCATGGCCGCGAGGAAGAGGTTGCCGAAGGCATGTCCGCCCAGCTCCCCTTGGCCGAAGCGGTACTGGAACAAGGCCTCCATCAAGGGCTCGGTGTCCGCCAGGGCGGCGATGCATTGCCGGAAGTCGCCCGGCGGGTGGATGCCCAGGCTCTCGCGCAGGCGGCCGCTGGAGCCGCCGTCGTCGGCCACGGTGACGATGGCGGTGAGGTTGAGCGAGTGGAGCTTGAGCCCGCGCAGCAGGGTCGACAGGCCCGTACCGCCACCGATGGCCACGATGCGCGTGTCGGTGCGGCGGCGGCGGCGGCGCTCGAGTTTGTCCAGGAGCCGACCGCTGCGCGCCGAGCGCTCGGCGTCGAGGATGGAGCGCCCCAGGCCGATCAGGCCGACCCCGCCCAGCAGCACACCGCCCAGGGCCAGGACCGCGGCCCGCGCCGTGGGCGAGATGGTCTGCAGGGTGAGCAGGCTGACCCAGGTCTGGGTGGGGGATTGCGGCGGCAGCTCGACCGCACGGTAGGCCTCGAGCAGGACTCCGGCGATGGCCAGGGCCAGCGAGGTGATGCCGGCCAGCAGCAGCACCAGCCAGCGCTTGATCTGCATGCCGGGGAACAGCAGGCGGACGGGCAGCATCACGCGCGGTCCGTTGTCCAACCCCGTTGGGGCGCGGCGGACCGCGCCCATCGAATCAGCGGCGGCACGGACGGGCTCCGGCTACCGATCCGCCGGATCAGCCCCCGGAGACGTCCGACTTGGCCTCGGTCACCGGCTTCTCGTCGTCGGCGCTGGACGCCTTCTTGAACTCGCGGATGCTCTTGCCGAGGGCCCCGCCGACGTCACCCAGCTTGCTGGCGCCGAAGAGAACGACCGCCAGGACCAGGATGAGGGTCAGTTCCATGGGTCCGATGCCTCGCATGCTACACCACCTTTGTCTGGACTTCGCGGCCGATACCGCTACTCGTGGCCGAAGTATAGCGCGCCGCGACCCTGCGACCACCGGTCGTCGGCCCGAGCCCCGCGCCGGACGAGGCCCCCCGTCAGCGCCGCCCCGCCGGCTTGCGCCGGGGGGCCTCCGCCGGTCCGCCGTAGGGCGGCGCCTTGATGCCCACCACCTTGCAGCGACGGCGGTCGTTGATGCGGCTGACCAGGCGCTCGTCGATACGCTTCCAGGGCTCGCCCTCATGGCCGGCGATGGTGATGACCGTGGGCAGGCGGGCGGCGTAGCGGTGGTTGAGAATCTGGAACAGCTTCTCCTTGGCCCAGGGCGTGGCGTTCTCCGTGCCCAGATCGTCCAGGACGAGGAGCGGCGCGGCGCGCACCTCCTCGAAGCGCTTGTCGTAGTTGCTGCGGCTCTGCGGGCTGAAGGCGGCCCGCAGGTGGTCCAGCAGGTCCGGAACCACCACGAACATGGCCATGCCGCCCTCCGCCACCCAGTGGTTGGCGATGGCCGCCGCCAGATGCGTCTTGCCGCAGCCCGGCCCACCCTGCAGCACCAGCCAGCCCTGGGAGGAGGAGGCGAAGTCCCGCGCCGCCTGGAAGGCGCGCAGCAGGTTCTCCCTGTCCTCGGGCGGCAGCTCGCCGGTGCGCGGATCCCAGGTCTGGAAGCGGCAGTCGGCGTAGAGGCCCAGGCTGGACAGGCTGGAGCGGTCGCCGTGCAGGCCGCCGCGGTAATCCAGGGCCTGCAGCTCCACGGTGCGCACGAAGCCCATCTCGCCCAGGCGGCTGCGCAGGCGCTCGTCCAGGTCCTCCAGCGGCTGGTTGGTGGTGAAGACGGTGGGCAGGCGGGCGTTGTAGCGGTAGTTGAGCAGCTGGAAGAGCTTCTCCGCCGCCCAGGCGCTGTGCGCCTCGGCCCCCAGGTCGTCCAGCACCAGGAGCGGCGCCGAGCGCACAGCGTCGAAGCGCTCGTCGTAGGCCTCCGGGGCGCTGGGGGCGTAGGCGGCGCGCAGATGGTCCAGGAGATCGGGCACCACCACGAAGAGCGCGGATTCCCCGTCGGCCAGGCGCTGGTTGACGATGGCGGCGGCCAGATGCGTCTTGCCGCTGCCGTAGCCGCCGCTGAGCACCAGCCAGCCCTCCGGCCGGCGGGCAAAGGCCGAGGTCGCCTCGAAGGCCTGCTTCAGGCTGGCCATGGACTGCGGGGTGTTGCCGGCCGCGGTCACCTGGAAGTTCTCGAAGGTCATCCGCCCCAGGGTGGCCATGTTGGAGGCCCGCCGCGCGCCGGCGAGGCGCCGCTCGGCCAGGTCCGCCCGGATGCAGTCGCAGGGAAAGGCGCGGCCGAAATCCGGGTGACCCAAGGGCACCTCTCGCCGCAGCCAGCCGACGCCGCCGCAGCTGGGGCAGCCGGGCCGGCCGTCGCCGGACGGCGCCTCAGCGGGGGCCGCGGGGGCCTCAGTACTCGATGTGGGGGACGATCGAGTGGCCGCCGCGCGCCTGGCCGCCCCGTCCAGCATCTCGCCGATGGCCTTCATGCCGATCCTCCCTGCCGCCGGCCGTGTCGTCCCGGCCATCGCGGCGCCAGCGGTCCAGAATGGCCCGCACGTAGCTCCACTTGCGGACACCATTGGCGGCCGCCGACCGCATGGCGTCCTCGATCCAGTCCGCGGCGAAGGCGGCCTCCGCCTCGCGCAGCTCCTCGGCCACCATGGGCGTCAACACCCCGATGTTGGTCTCGAAGAGGGCGTAGATGTTGGGGCGCGCCACCGCGTCGCCCAGCTTGGGCGCGGCGGCGGGGGCGTCGCCGCCGGCGGCCAGCCGCGTCAGGGCGCTGCGGCCCTCGCGATCGGCCACGGCCCACCAGTTGACCTGCCCCCCCGCCTCGGCGACGCGCACCGAGAGCAGCGTGCCGCGCTTGGCGAGTGAGCCCAGGGCCGCGGTCAAGGCGGCGTCCACGGCCTCCGGCGCGTAGCCCAGCACGGTGACGCCCCGGCGCAGCACGGGATCGTCGAGCAGCTCGTCCTCGCGCAGCGCGGCCGGATGGCCGCGGCCGCGACGGTGCACCCGCCACATGACGTGCAGCAGGAGCTTGAGGGCCACGGGGTCGCCGAGCTCCGGCAGGTCGCGGCCGAAGAAGAGGTCCGGCACCGCCGTGCGCCGCGCGCCGTCGGGGTAGCTCACCAGGTGGGCTCCGCCGCGGCGGGCAGGTCGGCGTAGCCGGTGGCCAGGTCCCGGAAGCGGGTCTCGTGGGGCACGAAGATCAGCTCCACCGTGCCGGTGGGCCCGTGGCGGTGCTTGGCCACGATGATCTCGGCGATGTTCTTCTTCTCGGTGTCCTCGTTGTAGACGACGTCGCGGTACAGGAAGAGCACCATGTCGGCATCCTGCTCGATGGCCCCGGACTCGCGGAGGTCCGAGAGCTGGGGCCGGCGGTCGGCACGGCTCTCGACGGCGCGGCTGAGCTGGCTGGCGGCGATGACCGGCACCTTCACCTCGCGCGCCAGGCCCTTGAGGCTGCGCGAGATGAGGCTGATCTCCTGCACCCGGTTCTCGTTGCGCCCGCCGCTCTGCATGAGCTGCAGGTAGTCCACGATCACCAGGTCCACGCCCCGCTCGGCGGCCAGGCGGCGGACCTTCGTTCGCAGCTCGAAGGGCGAGATGCCGGGGGTGTCGTCGATATAGAGGTTCATGGGCGCCAGGCGGCCGATGGCCCGCATGATCATCTCGGTCTCGGCGAAGCTGATGTCGCCCACGCGCAGCTTGTGGGTGGAGATGCCGGTCTCGGCGGAGATGAGGCGCTGCACCATCTGGTCGCCGCTCATCTCCAGGCTGAAGAGGGCTACGGTCTTGCCGGCGGTCATGGCCACGTTGGAAGCCACGGAGGTGAGCCAGCTGGTCTTGCCCATGCCGGGGCGCCCGGCGACGATGACGAGGTCGGAAGGCTGCATGCCGCCGAGGGTGCGGTCCAGGTCCTTGAAGCCGGATCCGACGCCGACCATGGCCTCCTGGTCGCGCTGGATCTCCTCGATGCGCTCGTAGTACTGGTCGAGGAGGTCGGCCACCGAAACGAGGCCGCCGCGTCGACGCTCACCCAGCACCTGGAAGATGGCGGATTCGGCCTTGTCAACGGTCTCGTCGATGGTCTCGGCGTCGTCGTCGTAGGCGATGCGCGCGATCTCGCCGGCCGCGTCGATGAGGCGCCGGCGCATGGCGGCTCGGGCCACCAGCCCGGCATAATGCTCCACGTGCGCCGCCACGGGCGTGCGCTCGATGAGCGAGGTGAGGTAGGCGGCTCCGCCGGTCTCCTCGGCCGCGCCGCGCCGCTCCAGCTCGGTGAGGACGGTGACGATGTCCACCGCCTCGCGCCGGGTATACAGCGCGACGACGGTGGCGAAGATCTGGCCGTGGGCGGGCCGGGAGAAGTCCTCGGCCGTGACCAGGGCCCCCACGCGCACGACGGCGCTGGGGTCGATGAGGATCGATCCCAGCAAGGCCTGTTCGGCGTCGATATTGGCGGGAGCCAGACGGTCCATCAGGTGCCGGAGATCTTGCCCAGGTCGCTCAGATCCAGGGAGTCCACGAAGTTGCGGAAGACGTCCAGCTTGTCGTTGGCGTCGGCCGGCGCGGGGCGGGAGCTGGGCCGCGCGCCGCCGCGGGCAGCCGGCCCGTCGTATTCCGGCGCGGGGATCTGGCCGGCGGATTCCATCACCGCTTCGCTGACGAAGACGGGCACCTTCCGGCGCACGGCCACGGCGATGGCATCACTGGGCCGGGCGTCGACGCAGCGCTCCTCGCCGGCCAGGTCCAGCACGAGCTCGGCGAAGTAGGTGTCCTCCTTGAGGGACACGATGCGGACGCATTCGACGCGCGCGCCGAGATCCCGGGCCAGGTTGCCGATGAGGTCATGGGTCAAGGGGCGGGACACCTGGGCATCCTGCAGGCCCACGGTGATGGCGTCGGCCTCGAAGGAGCCGATCCAGATGCTCAGGTACCGGGGCCCGTGCTTCTCCCTGAGCACCACCAGCCGTGACTGGTTGATCAGGCTGACGCGGATGCTCTCGACCGTAACCTCGACCATGGACGCCATGACTACCCCCTTCGGGCCCGTCTCCCCACCCCTTCCCGCGGATGGCGCCGCGGCCGTCCGGGCGGGGACCGGCGTGAGTATAGCATCGGCGGGGGGAGGGGGGTC
>JBGAUA010000170.1:307-7921 GCA_044228875.1 Anaerolineae bacterium | reverse complement strand
GAAATGACTGCTCGACTTGCTCCTCGATTTGCTTGCGCGCACCCTTCAGTAGCGTTCCGAAGCGCAAATCAAATCGGTACTCTCTCCTATGAAGACCCACGAAATCGAGAACCGTGCAGGCGGTCTTACCTTTATGCTTTCTAAGGCCACGCCCCAGTTGTTGAAGAAAAAGGGTTGCGCTGTCTGTGGGTCTCAGCAGGAGCAATGTATCGACAGTTGGGACATCCACCCCTTCATTGAAGAGGTCGACTGAGAATACGGCGTTGGTGCGGCGCGCCGCGAGATCAGTCAGGGCTGCCCGTCTCTCTGCCTCCGGTGTGTCGGACCAAATGGCGATGGCCCGAATACCCGCTGCCACGAAAACGCGGGCCATGAACCGCGCATGCTCGACGCTGACACAGAACCCGAGCGCTCTCATCCGCTGGGGATCGTCGACATGGGCCGCCAGTTGCTTCAAGACGAATCGTGCCCAGACGTCATCGCCAGTGAGGAGCCTCGAGAGCCCGTCGACATCATAGCCGTGGCCGCGACGCCAGGGGACCTCGCGGAGGTCCAGACCGTCATGGATGCCGTAGTAGGCAAACGGCACCAGGCGATGCTGGTCGATGGCATCCCATAGACGAAGTTCGGCGGCGATGCGCCCGTCGAACCAGTCCAGAATGGGCAGCCCGTCGCTTCGCTCTGGAGTGGCTGTCAGCCCGAGCAGTTCGCGCGGCTGCACATGGTCGAGCAAGGCGCTATAGGAATCTGCTGCCGCATGGTGGAACTCGTCGACGATCACGACATCGAACTGGGTGGGGTCCATGTGCGCCGGTCCGGCTGCGCGTAGGCTCTGAATGGAGGCAAACACATGGTTGAATTCCTTCGGCCGATGCTCGCCTACCCACAGCTCACCGAACGAGGGGTCGTGGAGCGCATGCCGGAAGGTGGCCAGGCTCTGCTCCAGGATCTCCTGCCGATGGGCAACGAAGAGCAGGCGCGCCCGCGGCAAGGAATCGCGGAGCCGCACATAGTCGATGGCCGCCATCACCGTCTTGCCAGTGCCGGTGGCCGAGACCAGCAGGTTTCGGTGGTATCCCTGAGCCCGCGAGAGCGCGATCTGCTCCAAGAGCCGTTCTTGAAACGGTTCTGCTCGAAGCTCTATGGGGCTGAGCTTCAGGATGGGCGCGGAGCCCTTCGCGGCCTCCAACTGGTGGTGAAACTGGTCCGTGTCAAAGGGCACGAAGTCGCCGCTGTTCCAGTAGCTTTCGAAGACAGCGGCAACTTTGCTGATCACGTCTGGATTGCGCGCCCCAGAGACGCGCACGTTCCACTCCAGACCACTCACTTGGGCGGAATGGGTGAGGTTGGATGAGCCGATGTAGGCTGTGGAAAAGCCCGAACGTCTGTGGAAAAGCCAGGCCTTGGCGTGCAGGCGGGTGCCGCTGGTGTCGTAGGACACATATACCTTTGCGCCGAGTTTGAGCAGGTCTTCCAGCGCGCGCGCCTCGGTGGACCCGGTGTAGGTCGTGGTGAGCACCCGCAACGCTCGTCCCGCATCGCAATGGGCGCGCAGCGCTGTCACCATGGGGGCAATGCCGCTGCGGCGAATGAACGCCATCACCAGGTCGATGCGATCCGCCGAGCCGATCTCTGCCAGCACCTGACTGCCTACCCGAGGCTCTCCAGGCGCATTCGTTAGCACCGTGGTGTCGAGCAGCGGAATCAGCGGTTCGACAATGGACTCCAACTGACCATCAGGCAGGTGGCCAACGACGGCAGCCAGTACCTGCCCTGGGTCTACGGGTCGCTCTGGCGTGAGATCCCCGGCGATTGCCGATTCACCCAGAAGGTCGATCAGTCGACGGGCCAGCCGAATACCCGTTTTGGTGCGCTCGGCCTCCGGAAGCTGCGCGATGACGCGCTCGATGACGCGGGCGAGATGGAGCGCGATCCGGTCAGCTGCCTCCGCTGAGCGAAGGTCCATCCGCTTCGGCTTGAGGTTTCCACCGAGCTTGTGGAGGCTAGCCTCCAACGCTTCGGTGAGCAGAACCTCGTAGAGGCCGCGGGTGGGTTGTGGCATGCGGCCAGTATATGGGAGCAACGGCACAACGCCTATCGGGGACCACACGTCGTCTGGATGCGGCACGAAACGGTCGGCATCGATTGGGCATCAGTTATGATCCAACCCATGCCCCCCTCCACCCTCCCCCTCACCCAAGCCGGCATCCAAGCCGAATTCGAGCGCCGCGTCGACGATGCCCGCCGGCTGTACGCCCAGGCCTGGGACGCCGCCACCGACGACTACGAGCGCTGCGTCGCCGCCCATTACGTGGGGCATCTGGAGGCCGACCCCGCCGCGGCGCTCCGCTGGCATCTGGTGGCCCTGGACCATGCGCGGCTCGTCGACACCGAGCGCGTGGCCGAGTTTCTGCCCTCCCTGTTCGTCAACCTGGGCCAGGCCTATGCGTTGACCGGTGACGCTACCCTGGCCGAGCGCTACTACCGGCTGGCCGCCGAGCTCGGGTTGGTGCACCAGCCGCGCTGACCTCCGTCCTTGCTCTGCGCTTGTCGTCAGCCGTCAGCCAGCCTGCCCGAATGCCGGACCCGTTTCGCTGGACATCGCTTCCGCCATGGGCGGCACATCCAGGATCCGCGTCTTCGGGAAGAAGCGGTCGAACAGCAGGTTGTTGGTCACCTGGAAGACGATGATGAAGACGATGCCGACCACCAGCAGCCCCGCGAGCCTCGCCACGGTCGACACCCCGAGAGCGGCGCGTCGCCGAAACAGCCAGGCCGCGAAGCCGGCGACGAACAGGGCCAGGAAGACGAAGTCCACCGCGTGGCCCGCCGGGTCCGCCCCCAGCGCGCTCTGGGTCGCCTGCCATTCCAGGCCGTCATGTCCCCTTCCCTCAAGCAGGAAGCGGACCGTGTAGGCCAAGGGGATGAGGATCGCGCCCGCCAGGATCGCATCGCCGCTCGCGCGGTCCCGTTTCAGGTACCAGGCCAAGGTCCCCAGCACCGCGAGTACCGATCCGCCGACGCCGCCGAGCGCGATCCAGGCATACTCGCGCCACACGATCTCGTCCCGCAGCACGTATTCCTTGAACGGCGTGGGGACCACGGCCACGCCCTGCAGCCACCCAGCGACAGCATGGCCCAGCTCATGCACGAATGAAGCGCCGACGATGGCCGCGGCGAAGAGAACCAAGAAGCGTCGTGAGCCCTGCATCCCGTGAAGCCCTCCAGGTCAGCCGCGGCTGTCGATCGAGATCCGGATGATGGCACAGGCCCGGCTCTCCATCCCTGCCGGTGGCGGCGCAACGGAACACACAACTCACAGATCCCCGTCCGCCGATAACCCGCCGACAAACCGCCGATAACCCGCCGACAGCGCATACCGGCGCCCACGTCGTGAAGGGTCCGCCACCAGCAGCCAGCCGTCAACAACCCAGCTGGCGAGCAGCTCGCGTGCGGTGCGATCGGAGACGCCGAGCTCCGTGGCAACGTCCGTCGCGCGGATCTCGTCGCGTTCGGCGAAGAGCGGGAGTACGCGCCGGGCACGCGCGTCCAGGCCCCGGAGCGCGGCGGGCGTCGCTGGTGGTGCTGCTCCCATGGCGGCGGCGCGCAGCGCCTCGTCGCGGGCGGCGGTGAAGACCAGGGCCACCGAGTGGAGGAAGTACGCGAGCCAGCTGGAGACGTCGCAGTCAGCCCGGCCCGCGAGCCATGTTCGACGCGCGCGTGCAGGCGCCGGATGAGGTCCTCCGTCAAGGGCCGCCCCTCCGCCGCCCATGCCTCGACAGCCAGCAGGGCGACCCAGTAATCCCGCGCCTCTCGCACATCCCGGGACCGGCCGGGCACCTCGGCTGCCGCGTCTTCCACCACGCGGCGAGCCTCGTCCAAGGTCAGCCGGTTGCCTTCGATGCGGGTGGAGTAATGCGTCGAGCGCAAGCGGGCGCGGTGCCGCAGATCCGCCTCGGCTGCAGGCGTCAGCGGCGTCGCCGCCACCGCCACCCGCGCCGCCTCGATGGCCATCAGGTCCGTGGCCATCGCCGACGTGAGCGTGTAGCGCGGCTGCCACGCCGCACCGGACCCGGCGACGCTCACGCCTTTTCCCCGCGCAGGAGCACCGTGAGCGGCAAAGCGCGTGAACCCTGCATCAGGTCGAGCCCTCCAGGTCAGCCGCGGCTGTCGATCAGGATCCGGATTATGGCACAGGCCCGGCTCCTCGGGCCATGGGCCGAAGCGGGCTGAGCCGGGCGGCGGGGCAGGTAGATCCTGACGACTTTAATCAAGCCCGCACAAGGTCAGACGGTTGACTACAGGCCGGCGGCCGACTTATGCTATGAACGTCGGGGATGAGGCCGCGCCGGTTCGAGCAGGAGCCGACTGCCGTGCGAGAGCCAATCGTGATCTTGGGCGGGGGAATAGGCGGCCTGGCATGCGCTGTCGCGCTGCAAAAGCACGGTCTGGCCTGTCAGGTCTTTGAGCAGGCGCCGCGGCTGGAGGAAGTCGGTGCCGGGCTGCTCTTGACGCCCAATGCGGTGGCTGTGTTGGAGGCCCTGAAGCTGCTCGCGCAACTGCGGCCACATGCCTTGATCACACCGTCCTGGCATATCCTGGACCCGCAGGGTCGGGACCTGCAGGTTCTGCGACCGTTCCCGTCCGGTCAGCCGGCGCTCAGCACCCGGCGCAGCGACCTGCAGCAGGTGCTCGCCGGAGCCCTTGCGGCCGATGCTCTGCATCTCGACCACGAGGCGACGTCGCTGGTCTTGCAGCAGGACGGCGTTCGGGTTCGGATCCGCGATCGGGCCGACATCGTGGCGCCGCTGGTCGTGGTGGCGGACGGTGCGGCGTCGCGGCTGCGGCGAGCCCTGCCCCGGGCGCGGCCTTTGCGGGACCAGGGCTACGTTGGCTGGCGTGCCCTTGTCGACCAGACGCCCGCTGGCTGGTCGGACGGCCGGGTTACCGAGACCTGGGGCTCCGGCCGTCGCTTTGGGATCGCCGCGGTGGGCGGTGGACGGACCTACTGGTACGCGTCGGCGAACACCGACCTGATTGAACCCTACAATGCCTTGCGTCGGCGCGAATTGTTGGCCGGCTTGTTTCACGGATGGCATGCACCAGTGGAGGCGCTCATCGCCGCCTCGGACGACGAGGCTGTTCTGCAGCATCCGATTGCCGATGCCGGGCCGATCGCGTCTTGGTCGGCCTGGGGACGGTTGGCGATGCTCGGCGATGCGGCGCATCCGTTGACGCCCAACCTGGGACAGGGGGCGGCCATGGCTTTGGAGGATGCCTGGACGCTCGCCCGCTGCCTGGCGACCGATCGGCCTGTAGACGAGGCTTTGAAGCATTATCGCCAGCAGCGTCGTGGACGCGTGGCGGTGGTGTGGGCCGCATCCCGGTTGCTCGGTCAGGTCATCCAGGTAGCCGAGCCCTGGCAGGAGGCATTACGTGCAGCCGTCCTCCGCGCCACGCCTGATCGCCTGGCATCTGCCACGTTGCAGCGGCTGTTCCGATTCGCGACGGATTGAAGGCAAGGAAGACACATCATGGCCGTATCAAAGCTGCCTGGCTCGGTGTTTCCAGCGACCGCTCACGGCAGCGCCGTCTCTCAGCGCAAGCCGGCATTGGCCGATCTCGGTCTGGACCTGCTGCAGGTTTCCCCAGCCGAGAAGGCTGTCGCCCTGTTTCTGCCCTTTGGCTTCGCGGTCACCTTCCTGATCGCCGGATGGGCCGGCTGGTGGCCGCTGGCGATACTGTGCGCCATCGGGCAGTGCTTCTTCACCTACGCGTCCGTGTCCCACGATCTGGTGCATCGGACGCTTGGCCTGCCTCGCTGGCTCAACGAATGGCTGCTGTGCCTGATCGAGGTCATCTCCTTCCGCAGCGGGCATGCCTTCCGGGCCACCCATTTGCAGCATCACGCCTGCTACCCGTCCGATGATGACATCGAGGGGCGGGCCGCGGCGCTTCCCTGGTGGCAGGCATTGGCGACGGGCGTCACCGCCCAGCTGCGCTGGTGGCGGTGGGCCGTCGTCCGCAGCCGCGGCGCGGCGCGGCGGTGGATGGTCCTGGAAGGCTGGGCATCGCTGCTGCTGTTGCTGCTTTGCCTGGCCGCCTGGCCGTGGACGGCTGTGCCCGCCGCCTATGCCGCCATGAACATCGCCGGCAGTTGGGTCTTCCCCTTCATGACCAGCTACATGCCCCACAATCCCCACGCTCCGAATGCGCTCACCCAGACCCGTCTCTTTCGCGGCCGCGTCCTCGGCCTGCTGGCCTTGGAGCACCTGTATCACCTGGAACACCACCTGTATCCGCAGGTACCGCACCAGCGCTGGCCTGACCTGGCTCGACGGCTTGACGCCTACTTCGCGGATTGCGGGCTGCGCCCGATCGTGCTCTGGCGATGACCTCCAGCAACGCTAGGTCGGCGCTCTCGGGGCCGCCGGAGCCACCGGATGATCTCTTCGCGGCCCTGGTAGGCGACGGTCGTCCTCTGCTCTTGTGCTCAGCGCTCATGTTGGCCTTCTCGGGTGGCTTTGCCGTATTCCTGTCCATCAGCGGAGACTTCCTGCCGCACGACCTGGACTTCCTGGGCATGACGGCCGACGAGCTGTGCCGGCTACATGGCTGCCGCATCGTCCAGTTCATGATTCACGACCGCCTGGCCTTCGGCGGCGCCTTGCTGGCCGTGGCCGTCTTGTACGCCTGGCTCACCCTGTTCCCATTGCAGCGTGGCGAGGCCTGGTCCTGGTGGGCCTTGGCCCTCTCGGGGCTCGTGGGCTTCGGCAGCTTCCTGGCCTACCTGGGCTATGGCTATCTGGACACCTGGCATGGCGTGGCGTCGCTCCTGCTCTTGCTGGCGTTTGCCGCCGGCCTCTGGCAGACGCGTGAACGCCGCTTGCTCCCCAACGGGCTCGCCGCGCTGCTCGCCCCCGGCTGGGAGCCGAGGTCGTGGCTGAAGCGGGCGGGACTGGGACGGCTCTTCCTTCTCGCCACGGCCGTCGGCATGGTGGCGGCGGGCGCCACCATCCTCGCCGTAGGCGCCACGCGGGTGTTTGTGCCGGAAGACCTGGCGTTTGTCGGGCTGAACCGGGCGGCGCTGGACGCCATCAACCCACGCTTGATCCCGCTGATCGCGCACGATCGCGCGGGCTTCGGCGGCGCTGTCTGCACCACCGGCCTGCTGGTGCTGGTCATCGTCTGGAAGGCGGCGCCCTCGCGCTCTGCCTGGCAGGCAATCCTCATGAGCGGGCTCTGCGGCTTCGGCGCCGCCATCGGCGTGCATTATCCCATCGGCTACACCACCTTGTCCCACATCGCGCCGGCCTGGGCGGGCGCTGGGCTCTTCCTGGTAGGGCTCTTTCTGTCGCGGCCTACTTACTGGATGCACGGCGACGTCGATTCGCCGCATGCGCTCGGGTCCGATACATAGCCGCCAGCGCGCTGGTCCAGAGGGTTGGCAACGGATTCACGCGGCGATCGTGGGACCCAAGGCACCCAACGCCAGCCGATGTCGCGGCGACAAGGCGTTACTCGAACGTCCGCAACGCATGGATCCCCGTCGCGCGCGGGCATGTGCTGCAGATAGCCGCGCTGGAGCGAAGCCGGTGTCCATCGCGGGTTCCC
>JBGAUA010000170.1:0-297 GCA_044228875.1 Anaerolineae bacterium | reverse complement strand
TGTGGCCTGCCGCCCGACGCGCAGACTGCGTTTGCGGCTGGTCCTGCCGGTGGGCGGCACCGTGCGCGCGGCCCAGGAGCCGAGCATCCGCAGGTCAACACCAGGCCGATGCCGTCGGCGGCCCGGAATGATGGCTTCATCCGCGCTTCGTCACGGCATCATCGGGTCGCGCTTACGGCATCATCGGCCCCGGATGATGCCGTAAGCGACCTCCGATGATGCCGTAAACATCAGCCGATGATGCCGTCATTCCGCCGAAGCCGGCGCTCGGGCCGGGCTGCTTGACGACCGGCGGGG
>JBGAUA010000016.1:0-35518 GCA_044228875.1 Anaerolineae bacterium | reverse complement strand
GGGGTCGCAGGGCTTGGACTTCTCGGTGAAGGGCAGGTAGATGCGGTAGGGCGTGGGCGTCGCCGACGGCGTCCGGGTGGCCGACGGGGTGTGGGTCAAGGTCACCGTCGGGGTCTCGCTGGGGACAGGCGTCTCGCTGGGAACGGGGGTCTCGGTGTCCTCCGGCGTGTCCACCGGCGTGCTGGTCTCCGAGGGACCCGGCGTGGCGGTGGGTGGCAGGTAGCAGATCTGCTCGACGTCTCCCAGGCCGAGCGCCTTGCCCTGCGGGCCGTCATGCTTGCGAGCGTTGTAGAAGAGTTCTTCCCGGCCCAGGCCCGGTCCGGCGTCGCTCAGGTCGCGGCCGGTCTGGTTGTCCAGCCAGATGGCGCCCATGCTGACAGGGTAGTTGCGGCCGCGGGTGCGGTAGGTGCGCTCGGGATCGATGGCGGTGGTGACCACGACGTCGCGCCCCCAGAGGCGGGCCAGGCCGCCGGAAGCCGTCTCTTCCCAGACGTCGGCGTAGTTGTCGCCCCCGTAATGCTCGTCCGCCTTGGGATCGAAGGACCAGGTCAGGTTGCCCGTCTTCTTCAGGAGCAGGATGTCGCCGGCCGCGCGGCGGTAGACTTCGGTCAGGCTTGGGCCGGTGTCCATGTAACGGTCGCGGATGCCGATGATCATGTCGCCGCCGTCGGTGAACTCGATGTCGGTGGGCATGGGATGGGCATAGAACTGGGTGTAGGCTCCCCGGTCGTCATCGTCCGGCCAGGGATGCCAGTCGTCGGCGTTTCCCGGCCGGTCCTCGCCCATCCAGGCCTGCGCCACCTCGCGCATGGCGCTGCCGTCGGGTTTCGACGCGTACACGTGCACGGAGAGGTTGGCCAGGGATTGGCGCTTCTCAGCGCTGTTGACCACCGCGTGGAAGAGCCAGCCATCGTGGAAGGCGAGGCCGAAGGGCCGGGCGTCGGCCGCCCAGTTCTCGGTGCCGCCGCCGTTGGCGATGCTGCCCAGCAGCTTGCCGTCGGGCAGGCTGAAGCGCTGGATCTTGCGGTTGAAGAGGTTCATCACGTAGAGCTGACGGCCGTCGGGAGACAGATCGATGTCGCCTAGGCTGGTCTTGCCTACGTAGCGCCGGGCGCGGTCGTCCGGTTCCAGGTTGTCGGCCAGGTCGTGGCTGTTGGCGCCGGCGTCCGGCGCCTTGAACAGGGGGGTCACGCCGCGACCGTTGACGTCGACGGCGTAGACGCCTCCAGGGCCCAGCGGCCCGAACTCCATGTTGCGCTTGTGGTAGGCCGCGGCGTAGAGCAGGTCCTTGGCGGGGTCGTAGGCCAGGCCGTAGACCGCGCCGAGCTGCCGCTGGTTGGCCAGCTCGTACTGATCGCGGTTGCGTTCCGTATCGTGGAAGGCCTTCACCACGGGTTCGTAAGGGAAGCTCTGGCCGCGCACGAAGAGCGTGGTGGCCAGGTAGGGGTTGCCGCGGGTGCAGGCGCCAGGGTCGGCCTGGGCGGCGGCGCGGGAGAGCGCCTGGGGGCCGGCGGGGGCGATGAACGACAAGGAACCGAGGACGACGGCGCTGAGGGCGACGAAGCGCGGAAGGAGGCGCGCCAGGCCAGGGACTGCGATCGGGTGCGGTTCGGCCGTGTTGGCGGTCCTGAGGATGGCGGTCATTGCGGTTCCCCCAAAGGTGCGCATCCGTCTGCGGTTCAGCCGGGTGGGTTGCTCCCGACAGCCCGTCGGTTCCAACCGGCCGCGGCATCGGAAACCACGCTTACATCCTGAAAACCCCGTATCCGTGCGCGTCCTGCCGCGCCGGCGCCGGGCCGTTGAGCGAGGCGGAGAGGGCCAGGGCCAGGGTCATGCGCGTGTCCGCCGGGTCGATGATGCCGTCGTCCCAGAGGCGCGCGGTGGCGTAGTAGGGCGAGCCCTCGCTCTCGTACTGGTCGAGGATGGGTTGTTTGAAGGCCCGCTCCTGGTCCGCCGGCAGCGGCGAGCGCCCGTCCTGGTTGACCGTCCAGAGGACGGTGGCCGCCTGCTCGCCGCCCATGACCGAGATGCGGCTGTTGGGCCAGGTGAAGAGGAAGCGCGGATCGTAGCCCCGGCCGCACATGGCGTAGTTGCCCGCCCCATGGCTGGCGCCGATGAACAGGGTCACGCGCGGCACATCGACGGTGGCCACGGCGGTCACCATCTTGGCCCCGTCGCGGGCGATGCCCTCGTTCTCGTAGGTCTTGCCCACCATGAAGCCGGCGATGTTCTGCAGGAAGAGCAGCGGCACGCCGCGCTGACCGCAGAGCTGGACGAAGTGGGCCGCCTTGCGCGCCGACTCGCCGAAGAGCAGCCCGTTGTTGGCCACGATGCCCACGGGGATGCCCCAGACATGGGCGAAACCGCAGACAATGGTGGGCGCGTAGCGGGCCTTGAACGCCTCGAAGCGCGAGCCGTCGACCAGGCGGGCGATGACTTCGTGCACGTCATACGCCACGTTGGCCGTTGCGGGCAGGACGCCGTAGAGCTCCTTGGGGTCGTATGCGGGCTCCTCCGGCGCGGTGGTCTGCAGCCAGGCCTGCTTGCCGCGGTTGAGGGTGCCCACCACCTGCCGCAGCAGGTCGAGGGCATGCGGCTCGTCCTCGGCGAAGTGGTCGGCCACGCCGGAGAGGCGGGTGTGCACGTCCGCGCCGCCCAGTTCCTCGGCGGTCACGACGGCGCCGGTGGCGGCCTTCACCAGCGGCGGGCCGCCGAGGAAGATGGTGCCGGCGTTCTTGACGATGATGGTCTCGTCGCTCATGGCCGGCACGTAGGCGCCGCCGGCGGTGCAGCTGCCGAGGACGGCGGCGATCTGCGGCACGCCGCGGGCCGAGAGCTGGGCCTGGTTGTAGAAGATGCGTCCGAAATGCTCGCGGTCGGGGAAGACCTCGTCCTGGCGGGGCAGGTAGGCGCCGCCGGAGTCCACCAGATAGATGCAGGGCAGGCGATTCTCCAGGGCGATGGTCTGGGCCCGAACATGCTTCTTGACGGTGAGGGGGTAGTAGGTGCCGCCCTTGACGGTGGGGTCATTGGCCACGATGACACACTCGACGCCCCGCACCCGACCGATGCCGGTGACGATGCCCGCCCCGGGCGATTCGTCGTCGTAGATGCCGTAGGCGGCCAGCGGCGACAGCTCGAGAAAGGGCGTATCGGGGTCGAGCACGGTCTCGATGCGCTCCCGCACGGTCAGCTTGCCGCGCTCGCGCAGCAGGGCGAGGGCCTTGGGGCTGCGGCCGGAAGCCGCCGCCTGCTGGCGCTCGTGCAGTTCGGCGGCGAGACGCTGATGGTGGGCCATGTTGGCCTTGAACTCGGCGCCGGCGGTGCTGAGGTGGCTGTGGATGACGGGCATGGGACGGGGCTCTCGGGGATGCGTTTGGGGCGGAGAAGACGATGGGAATCGGAGGGTCAGCCCGATTGCGGCTGCATTGTCCCATGGTGGCAGAGGGGGTGCAAATGGCGTGACGGGTGGACGCGGAAGCGATGACGGCATCATCGCGACCGGATGACGGCAGCATCCGGCTGAGATGCTGCCGTAAGCGCGACACGATGATGCCTTCATAATGACCTTATGAAGGCATCATCGGAGTACTATGAAGGCATCAAAAGTACGCGGCGACGGCGGCGTCGACTGCGATTGCCGCCGTGAAGCCGAACCGATCCTGAGGAGGACACCCATGGCCACCCTGATCCAAGCCATCGCCACCTACCGCCCGCGGGTGGCCAAGGCGCATACGGTCGAGCTGGGTGAGCTGATCGAGCGCCTCTCGCGCGGCTCGTTGGTGACGGAGAGCATCGCCCGCCTGGTGCTGGCGGACCTGGTTCGGGAGCTGAAGCTGTCCTTGAAGGCCGGGCAGCAGGTGAACCTGGAGGGCATCGGCATCTTCCGGCCGGAGATCTCCCTGGACGGCAGCGCTCGCGTGGTCATGCGCATGGACAAGGGGCTGAAGCAGACGTTGCGGCGGGCCGACGAGCTGGACGGCACGGTGCTGCGGCGGGAGAACATCGGGATGAACCGGGCGGCGATCATCGCCCGCTGGAACGCGGAGCATCCGGAGGATCTGATTGTCGATGGGGAGGCGACGCGCTAGCGGCACGCTGGCGACCCATATCAAGTACGCTGCGTACTTGCCCTTGTTAGCAGTTGCTCCGGGGTCGAAAAGGCCCCGTTGAGCGGACCAAGTACGCTGCGTACTTGGTCCGCCGGTCGTAGACGGCGGCTGCGATCCCTAACAAGGCTCGCTTGCCGGAAACGAGAGATTGGCGCGCGCAGGCTGCATTGCTATCAACCAGCGCAGGCTGGTGCCCAGCGGGGCTGACAGCCTGAACCCTCGAACGGTCAACAAGGTCCCGTCCAGCCCCATGCCGCGATCCTTCCCGCGCCTTCTGGCAGCGGCTTGCGCAACTTCCGCATCGCTGCGGTGTTTAGGCCAGTAGGACGCGGCGACGTCTGGGCAACAGACCGGATTCGGACCGGTCCGGAAGCACTGTCGCGCCTGTTCCAACCGCCTCTCCACACCAGCCATCCACCCAGCCTGAAGGAGCGAATGTCACCATGCCTCAGTTGCTACCCGCGGACATCATGTCGCAGTTGACGGGCAATCTGCAGAATGCCCTCGTTGCATTGGCCATCCTCTTCGTGGGCTGGCTCGTGGCCCTGTTCCTGTCGGCGGTCGTGCGCTGGGTGCTGCGCCGACTCAGCGTCGATGAGCGCCTTGCGGCCGTCTCCGGCGAAGGCGAGGAGGGCATCAAGATCTCCATCGAGTCCTGGGCTTCCACTGCGGTCTTCTACCTGACGATGCTCTTCGTGCTCGTGGAATTCTTGAAGCGCATCGGCTTGGAGACCCTGGGCAAGCCTTTGGCCGGCATCGGAGATACGGTCTCAGAGTTCCTGCCCAACATCCTGGGTGCGGCGCTGCTGTTTGTGGTGGCCTGGTTGGTGGCCAACGTCGTCAAGTTCGTCATCCTGCGCATCACCGGCATGACCAGGATCGACGAGCGGCTGGTGGAAGAGGCCAACCTCACCTCGGGCCGACCGCTGTCAGTGTCCAGCTCACTGGCCAACGCCGCGTACTGGCTGACCTTCCTCTTCTTCCTTCCCAGCATCCTGGGAGCGCTCAAGATCCAGTCGTCGGGCGTAGACGGAATGCTCACGACCATCTTCGACTACATTCCCAAGCTGGCCGGAGCGGCCATCCTGCTCTTCGTCGGGTGGTTCGTCGCCCGCATCGTGCGCCAGATCGTGACCAACTTCGTAGCTGCTGCCGGCGGCGACCAGTTGGGCGAGCGGGTGGGAATGACGTCGCGCCGCTCCTTGTCCGGACTGATCGGCACCCTGGCCTACGCCTTCATCATGATCCCGGTCGTCATCCAAGCCCTGACCACGGTCGGGATGGCGGAAGGTCCGGCCGTCTCCATGCTGGGGTCGGTGACCGAGATCATCCCCAAGATCATCGGCAGCGCCGTGCTGCTCGGCATCGCCTACTGGGTCGGCTCCTGGGTCGCCGACCTGGTGGCCAGCATCCTGCAGAACGTGGGCCTCAACCGCCTGCCCGGCAAGCTCGGCTTCAACCAGGTGCCAGCCGAGGGCGACAAGTCGCCGTCCGAGATCGTCGGCACCGTGACCCTGGCCGCCATCCTGCTGTTCGCCGCCTCCGCCGCGGCCGGCAACATGGGCTTCGATACCCTCAAGGCTGCCCTGGAGCAGATCATCGCCCTGGGCGGTGACGCCATCCTGGCCGTCGCCATCCTTGGCGGCGGCGTGTACCTGGCCAACCTGGCCCGTACCGTGATCATGAACACCATGGGCGCCGACGGCGCCTGGGTGTCCAACATCGCGCGCGTTGCCGTGCTGGTGGGCGCCGCGGCCATGGCCCTGGGCCAGATCGAGCAGATCGGTGAGAGCGGCATCATCCAGACCGCCTTCCAGGCCCTGGCCTATGCCATCGGCATCGCCGTCGCCCTGGCCTTCGGCCTCGGCGGGCGCGACGCGGCGGCGGCGCAGATCGGACGCTGGATGGACAAGAGCTAGGGCAGGGCTGGCCGCTAGTCTGATCGTCAGTGTGCTGTAGCGCCCGCCGCACGCCCCAGGAATGAATTCCGGGGCTCTACCATCGGAATGTCCCTTCGGGACGGCACGGCGGAGCGCTCCATAGCCACGAACATTGCATCAGACCGTGCATCTCGATTTCGTGTCTGACCAAGACAGCCCGGCGCCGCGGCGCCGGGCTGTCTTGCATTCCGGGACGAACCATCGGCCATGGTCTGGCCTGACCCTTCAGTCGCCGAAGACAGCCCCCACCGCTGCCTGCAGTCCGGCAAAGGCCGCCGATCCGGCGGTCTCCCCGCGCCCGAAGCGGCCATGCTCCCGATAGCGGCTACCGTCCAGGGCCAGCACGGTGATCGTCTCCGAGCGGGGATCGACGATCCAGTACTCGGTGATGCCGGCTTCGGCATACTCGCGTCGCTTGACCACCAGATCGCGTTCGGGATCGTCCGGGCTGACCACCTCGACCACCAGGTCGGCTCCGCGCCAGAACCGGTCCTCGCGCCGAGGGTCATCGGCCGCCGCCAAGGCCACCAGGTCCGGCTCGCGGTAGCGGCCCTCAGCCAGGCGGATGCGCAGGGGGGCGAACAATGCCTTGCCGCCGCGAGCATGGAAATAGCCGGCCAGGATGGCGAACAAGGCCGCGGCGGCCGACTGATGCCGGTCGGTGGGCATCGGCAACACTTCGATGCTGTGGTCGTCGAACTCGATGAGACCGCGGCTGCGGTCCGACAGCCACAGGTAGGATGCCTCGTCCCATTCTCCCTGGGCGGGGAGGAGTTCGGCGATCTGAGTTGGCGTGGTTGTCAGCGTCATGTCATCACCCCGTCGCGGGCGGTTCCGCCCGTCGCTGGCCGGATGATAGCGCATCGCAGCGCACCCATACCGCCGCCATCTCCTCCACCCGCCGGTCGAAGAGCCCCGGCTGACCGTCCACCCGGAAGAGCTGCTGGAAGTCCTCCGGGGCGAAGGCTTTGCGCAGCCGCGTGGCATAGGAGGCGACCAGCGCATGCACATAATGCTCGACATCGTAGTCGCGCGCATCGTCCAGGTTCCGGCCTGCAGCGCCGGTCGGCCGCGGCCCCTCGTCTCCGTCCGGCAGCCAGACGTAGTTGCCGCCGCGAACGCGGTAGCAGCGCACCCGCTCGCCGGGCGCCCAGTCCTCGCGGCCCGCGGCGATGAGGGCCTCGTAGGCCGCCTCCCGCAAGCCGCCTCTGCCGGCAAGGTAGCGCTCCGCGGACTTGGTCAGGCGTACCCGGGTGGCCAGATCGGCGGCCGGCAGGGCCCGGGCGCGAAGGGCGGCGATCGTGGCCAGGAAGTCGGCATGCACCCCCGGGATGTCGTCCACCAGCAGCCGGGCCAGGGCGCGGCGCAGGAAGCGCTCGCCGAAGGGCTCTGAGCGGCTGGAGCGCAAGGCCCCGCCGCGGACGATCAGGTCGCCGCCGTAGGTGAGCAGGGCGTAGTTCTTGATCTGGTGGCTCAGCATGGCCTGGTAGCGGCCCTCGACCTCCAGCCGGATCCCCGCCGGAAGGGCGCCCGCGATCTCCGCGACCAGGGCCCGCTCTTCCGCCTCTGACCAGCCCTCGGGTGCGGCGAAGAAGACACCGTCCGTGTCCGCCTCCAGCAGGGCCATGCCTCGCTCACGAAGCCCGGTCACCACCTGGGCCAGGACTTCCCGACCCCGCCGGGTGACCTCGTCCGCCGCGTGGCGGTCGGCGAATAGCGCCAGGGAGCCCGCGGCCATGTAGCCGTAAGCCGAGTTGATCAGCAGCTTCATCGCCGCCTGCATCGCGTCATGGTGGCCGCGGGCCAAGGACCCTGCCGGGGCCGCCTTCAAGGCGTCCTTGTGCGCCAGACGCAGGGCGGTCATCCTGTCCACCACATGCAGCAGGGCGCCCAGTCGATCGCAGGCCGGACCGATCTGGTAGGTGCGCATCAGCGAGGGGTACATCGAGGCGATGTCCACCTTCACCACTTGCCGCGCCAGGCCCGCTGCGTAGAGCTCGGTCGCCCCGCCCGCATGGCCTTCCAGCGTCTCTTCGCCCCGAGCGGCGCCGAAAGGGGGCGCGGCGCCGGCGCGCAGATAGGCCCGCAAAAGGATCGGTTCCAGGATGCCCGTGGCCGGACCGGCCGCGGCCACCCGCTCGTAGCGCCGAGGGGCCATGCCTGCCAGGGCGAAGGGTGCGCCCATGAGGCGGCGCGAGAGACCCTCCACCTCGCGCACGTCGTCGAGGGCGTAGCGGCGGACCGTTTCCGGATCCTGCAGGTAGGTGGCGTGGACCGTGGAGCCCGCAAGGTAGGTGCGCTCCGGGGAGGCGATGCCGAAATGCCGCGCCACGTCCTTCAGCCGGTGGCTGGGGAGGTCGCGGGCCACGAAGTCGTGCCGCCGCACCGCGTCCAGGGTGTCGATGAGCTCCCGGCCGGCCACCGTGTAGCGCGTCTGTTGCCGGCGGCGGCGGGCTTCGCCGGGCGGCGGCTCGCCATGGCGTTCGAGGCGCTGCGGAGCGCCGGCGCGACCGAGCAGCAGCGGCAGCTTCCAGACGGCGGCGCGGGCTTCCAGAAAGGGAAGATCGAAGCCGAAGAGGTTGTGGTTCTCCACCACGTCCGGGTCGCGCTCGCGGATCAAGGCGCAGAGGTCGCCGATCAATCGGCCCTCGTCTTCGGCATGGGGCGCCTCGAGCACCCGCTCGAAGCCACGGCTGTCATGCACGGCCACCATGAAGATGCGTCCCTGCGCCGGATCGAGCGCCGTGGTCTCCAGGTCCAGCTGCAGGCGGTGCAGGTCTTCGAACGCCAGCCCGCGGAAGCAGGTGCGGCCGGTCAGCATCAGGTATTGCTCCACCGGACCCACCCGCAGGTAGTCGGCCAGATCGCGCAGGCCTGCCACCGGCCGGCCGCGCCGCCGAGAGGCGCCTTCGACGATCGCGCGTTCCAGGGGCCGCCACCGTGCGGCGCTCAGCCGATAGCGATAGACCGGATCCTGCCCATCGAGCGCCAGGAAGGTGACCAGGGCGCGTCCTGCTTCGGCCTTGCCCTCCTCGGCCAGCCCCGCACCGAGATGGCTCAGGTCGTCCAGATGCCGGGCCAACAGCCAGGGCCGGAAGCGATCGACTTCCAGAAGGACCCGCTCGCCTCGGCGCCGCCAGACACGGGCCTGACCGTCGCGGTCCGCCCATACGGAGACGATGCCGGGGGTCAGGTCCCAGCCGAAGAGGATGGGGTCGGGGTCTTGTTCGACCGGATCCTGAGCGCTCCGGTCGGTCAGAGCCCCTCCACGAAGCGACGGATCCGCGCCAGGGCCTCCTGGATGCGCTCCAGGCTGGTGGCATAGCTGCAGCGCAGGTAGCCGCGTCCCGCTTCACCGAAGGCCTCGCCCGGCACCGCCGCCACCTTGTGCTCGTAGAGCAGGCGGGTGGAGAAGGTGTCGCCGTCCAGGCCGGTGGGGCGGATGTCGGGGAAGGCGTAGAAGGCGCCGCGCGGCTCGAAGGTGGGCAGGCCGATGGCGTTGAGCCCGTCGACGATGCAGCGGCGGCGCTCGTCATAGGCCTGCACCATGCTGGCCACGGCTTCGGCGGCGGCGGGGTCGGTCAAGGCGGCGATCGCGGCGTGCTGCCCGGCTGTCGGCGCGCTCATGATGATGTACTGGTGCACCTTGCGCAGCCCGGCGATCACCCCGGCCGGCCCGCAGGCGTAGCCCACGCGCCAGCCGGTCATGGCGTAGTCCTTGGAGAAGCCGCCGAGCAGCAGGGTGCGCTCGCGCATGCCGGGCAGGCCGGCGAAGCAGGTGTGCTTCACCCCGTACACCAGCTGGTCGTAGATCTCGTCGGAGAAGACCCACAAGTCATGCTCCTCGGCGAAGGCGGCCACCTCCAGCAGGCGCTCGCGGTCCATCACGGCGCCGGTAGGGTTGTTGGGGTAACCGATGAGCAGGCCCTTCGTGCGCGACGTACGGGCGTGCTCCAGGTCGCTTCGATCCACTTGAAACTGCTGGGCGGCAAAGGTGGGCACCGGCACCGCCCGCCCGCCGGCGAAGTCGACCACCGCGGGATAGGCCACGTAGCAGGGCTGGGGGATGAGCACCTCGTCGCCCGGCTCGATCAGGGACAAGGCCGCGATATGCAGGGCCTCGCTGACGCCGACGGTGATCAGGATCTCGGTCTCGGGGTCATAGCGCACGCCGTACATCCGCTGCAGATGGTCGGACACCGCCTGCCGCAGCTCGATGAGACCGCTGTTGGAGGTGTAGCCGGTCTGGCCGCGGTCCAATGAACGCCGCCCGGCGTCCAGGATGGCCGCGGGGGTCACAAAGTCCGGCTCGCCGATGCCCAGGCTGATGACTTCGGGCATGGTCGCCGCGATGTCGAAGAACTTGCGGATGCCCGAGGGCGGCACCTTCTGGACGCGCTCGGTCAGGGTGAAGGGCGAGACGCGGGCGGCGGACGGGATCATGGCGGGTCCTCGGGCGGTAGGGTGGGGTGGCCAGGATGCGGAGGGCGTCAACGTAGCAAAGGCCGCGCATTGGGTCAAGCGGGGTCGGGCGATTCCGGGGCGATCCGTTCAACCGCCGGTGCCCTGGAGCCGTCTCCACTCACCCGTCCCAAAGCTCCCCCTCTCCCAGCCCCAGCCGCGCCGCCTGCCCCCGCGCCTTGGCCCCCGGTGAGAGGATGCTGGCCTCCAGCCCCGCCTCGCGCACTTCCGCTCCGACGCCCAGGATGACATCGGTCAGGCGGGCGCTCAGGCCGCGACTGCCCGCGCCGAGACTGACGAAGGGGCCGACCCGGCTGTTCTCCACCACCGCGCCGGGTTCTACCAGCACCTCCGGGCCTAACACGCTCGAGACGACGCGGGCGCCGGGCCCGATCACCGCCCGCGGTCCGATGACCGAAGCGCTGACGTCCGCGTCTGGGGCGACGGCGACCGGTGGGAGGAAGCAGCAGTCGGGATAGGCGGCGGCCAGCGCCGCAGGCTCCCGCAGCCAGTCCGGACCGCCGGGCGCCTTACCGGCATCCCACGCGGACGACAGTAGGTAGCGCTGGGCGCTGATCAGCTCCGCGGGCCGGCCGCAATCCTCCCAGACCGCCACCGGCGCCGTCCCCAGCCGAGCGCCGCCCCGGATCAACAAGGTCAGCGCATCCGCCAGGTAGGCCTCGCCGCCCAGGGTCGTACCCCTGGCCAGTTGGGCGCGGACCGCGTCCGCCAGGGCCGCACCGTCGCGCAGGTGGTAGACGCCCAGGAGCGCCAGGTCCGAGACCGGCTCGGTCGGCTTCTCGATGAGCGAGGCCACAGTGCCGTCCTCGCGTAGCAGGGCCACGCCGTAGGCGCTCGGGTCCGGCACGCGCTGGACGAAGAGGTGGCCGTCCAAGCCGTCCGTCTGGCCGACCACGTCGGACCAGTCCAGCTCGAAGAGGGTGTCGGCGAAGACGATCAGGGTCTCACCCCAGAGGCGGTCGGCGGCCAAGGCCAGTGCCTGGGACTGCCCCAACGGCTCCGGCTGCAGCAGGAAGGCCAGCTCGCCCGGCCGGAAACCGCGATGCGCGCCGCCGCCCAGCGCCAGGGCCTGGCGCAGCCAGCCTTCCACCGCGCCACCGTCCGGGCTGACGATCACGGTCGTCCGCGCGACGTCCAGGCCCGCCAGTCGGGCCAGGACATGGCCCAGCACCGTGTCGCCGGCCAGGCGCAGGAGGCTCTTCGGAAGGCTGCGCGTGTGCGGAAGGAGTCGCGTGCCGCGGCCGCCCAGCGGCAGAACCAGGTGCATGGCCGCTCCGGGCCGCTTCAGCCGGGCGCCGCGTCGGCCAAGGGCGGTCGCCTGCGCCAGGAACCGTCCAGGGCCTGGAAGGCGTCCGCCGCGCGCAGCACCGTGGCTTCCGCCCAGCGGCGGCCGACGATCTGCAGGCCCTGGGGCAGCGGCCCGGCGGGGCCGGCGCCGAAGCCGGCGGGAATGCTGATGGCCGGGAGGCCGGCCAGGTTGGCCGGGATGGTATAGAGGTCGTTGCGGTACATGGCCACCGGGTCGGCCGTCTTGGCGCCGAGGGCGAAAGCCGGTCCCACCGTGGTGGGCCCGACGATGAGGTCCAGGCCGCCGTCCGGGGACAGGACCGCCTCCAGGCGGCGGCGCATCAGCTCGCGCACACGACAGGCCTGGCCGTAGTAGGCGTCCTGATAGCCGCTGGAGAGTACGTAGGTTCCCAGGAGGATCCGTCGCCGCACCTCGGCTCCGAAGGCCTCGCCCCGGCCGACGCTCAGCATGGCGGACAGATCGCCGCCCGGCACATGGTGCCCGTAGCGAATGCCGTCATAGCGCGCCAGATTGGTCGAGGCCTCGGCTGTCACGAGCACCACGTAGGTGGGTACGACCAGGTCCTCGTCCGCCGCCGGCGGCAGATCCTCGACCGTGGCCCCAGCAGCGGTCAACGTCCGCCGCGCTTCGGCAAGCAAGGCCGCCTGGTCCGGGTCGGCGGCATCCGGTGGGGTGAGCCCCACGCGCAGGCCGTCCAGTCGCCCGCTCAGGGCGGCGGGGTAATCGTCCACCGCCCTGTCGGTCGAGGTGGCATCCAGGGCGTCCCGGCCGGCGATCACCCGCATGACCAGAGACGCGTCGCGCGCCGTCCGGGTGAGCGTGCCCGCCTGGTCCAGACTGGAGGCGAAAGCCACCATGCCAAAGCGGCTGACCCGGCCGTAGCTGGGCTTGAACCCCGTCACCGAGCAGAAGGATGCCGGCAGACGTATGGACCCTCCCGTGTCCGAACCCAGGCTGAACGCGCAGAGGCCGGCAGCGACCGCCGCGGCCGAACCGCCGCTCGAGCCGCCGGCCACGCGCGTCAGGTCCCAGGGATTGCGTACCGGGCCGAAAGCCGAGAATTCGTTGGACGAGCCCATGGCGAACTCGTCCATGTTGAGCTTGCCCAAGAGCACCGCTCCGGCGTCGCGCAGTCGGCGGTAGACCGAGGCGTCATAGGGGGGGATGTAGTCGGCGAGCATGCGCGAGCCGGCCGTGGTCCTGAGGCCGCCGGTGACGAACAGATCCTTCAGCGCGTAGGGGATGCCGAGCAGCGCGCCGCGCTCACCGGCCGCGCGGCGGGCGTCCGCCGCCGCGGCCTGCCGCATGGCCAGGTCCGCCGCGACCGTCAGGTAGGCGCCGAGGTGGCCGTCAAGCGCCGCGATGCGCTCCAGGTAGGCCTGGCAGAGATCCTGGGCGCTGCAGTCACCGCGATCCATGGCGGCGGCCGCGTCGGCCACCGTCAGCTGCCAGAGCCCGGACATGCTCGCAGCGCCTCAGTCGGCCTCGCGATCCCGCCAGGACGGGACCGCGAAATAGGGGCCGTCGCTGCGCGGCGGCGCGGGCAGGATGGCATCTTGCGGGAGCGAAGGGAGGACCACGTCGGGCCGCAGCGGCTGGCTCGTGGCGCCGGACAGGTCATGCTCGTCGAGATCCGCGGTGTCCACCGTTCGCAATCGATCGACATAAGCGATGATGCCGGGCAGCTCCGCGACCAGATCCGCCCTGGCCTGGGCGTCCAGGGTGAGGGCGGACAGACGGGCCAACTGTTCGACCAGGTCGGCGGCGGACATGCTCGCATTATAGCCTCCCGACAGCGCAGCTCAGCTCCCCGCGGCTCGCGGATGGGGAGCGGTTGCCGACAGCGGCCGCTGCTCGCCGGCGGATCGCTTCGGCGCGGATGGCAGCGCCGACCGGACCCAAGCCTCCAGTTCGTCCAGATTCAACTGGAAGACCGCGGTCGCCTCGGTGAGGGCGCCGGCCCGGCGCATGTGCTCGCCCAAGGCGAGGAGCGAACGGCGCAGTGGCGGCGCCAGGCGCCGAACCTGGTAGCGTTCCAGCTCCGGCAGGTCCTGGTACAAGCGGGTCAGGCGCAGCAGGTCCGCGGTGAAGGCGCGCAGGCCGGTGGGAACCAGGGCCATCAAGCGCGCTTCCGCCTGTCCCCGCCGCACGCCGAGGTCTTCTTCAGGATCCGACGGGGACGCCTGAGGGCGTACGGGCAGCAGGGTCAGGAAGGCCTCGTCGTCGCTCAGCAGCCCCAGCAAGCGCCAGGGCTCCTCCTCCCAGGTGGGCTCGGTCAGGTCGTAGCGGCCGGCCAGATGCCCATGGTCAGCGATCAGCGCGGCGAGTCGTCGTCCGAGGGGATCGGCGGCAGCCGGGGGACCGGCCAGCCAGGCCGCGCGCGCATCGGCCGCGCCCAGCCACTCCCTGGCTTCGGGGTGCTGCCCGAGTTGCCGCAAAGCCCGCAACTCCTTGACCAGCCCCGCCAGGCGGCTCTCGGGTGCCAGCAGCAGATCGGCCATCATCGCGGGTGCGAGCGCCGGACCGGCGACGGCGCGCAGCAGCCGCAGCAAGTGCCGGCGCAGCGCCAGCCCCGCCAGTTCCACCCGCCCGTGGTGGCGGAAGAAGTCGAGCCCGAGTTCGCGCAAGGCGCCGACCTTGCGCCACAGCTCGCCCACGTCGGCGGTGTCCAGGACCGGGGTGGTCAAGCGGCCGAGGCGCAGGAGGTAGCGGTCCAGGTCGGCCAGCCAGGCCGTCGGCAACTCCTGCAGCCAGCCGAAGCGATCGGACCAGTCCGGCAGGGTTCGCTCCAAGGCGGCCAGACTGCGCCAGCGCGGCTCCAGCGGCACCAGACAGAGGTCGACGGCGGCCTGGTTGATGCGCACCCAACCGTCGACGCAGGAGAGCCAGCGCAGAGCCATCGGCGGCAGCCCCAACGCATGGGTGGCATGGTCGAAGGCTCGCTCGTAGCCATCGGCCAGGAGATCCCAGGTGAGCGGGGACAAGGCTTGGGGGAAGCGCTCCGCCATGGGGGCGCGCAGCCAGCGCTCGGGCAGGCGGCTGACCGGGCGGCTGCCGAGGATGAACAACTCGCCGCCGGACACCGCCCAGCTCAGATCCTGCGGGAAGCCAAGGCGATGGCGGGCCTGGCGGTAGGCCGCGGCGAGCAGCCTGGCCTGCGCGCCGGGCAGCCTGGGCCTTCCGCGCGCCTCGCCGGCCAGAACGTCGCCGCTTGCCAGGGCGATGAACTGGGTCGCGCTGCGGTCTGTGCCTGGGCCGCGCAGCCGCAGCGCCAAGGGCTTGTCGTCGTCGCCGGCATCCACGGGGCTGACCACGCCGTGCAGACCCGGGCGCAGCTGCGATTGGACGATCACCGCCATGGCCACGTCCCCGGCGCCAGGCGGGGAAGGGCTGGGATCCACGAGCTGCCAGAGGGCGGCGAAGACCTCGGGCAGCGCCGCCAGAGCGCCGTCGATGCTGGTCAGCTCGGACCGGCTCGCACCGAGTTCAGGCTCCGGCCGGCCGGCAGGACGCGGCCAGGTGGGGGAGGGCCGCAGGATGACCGGGCCCTCTCGGAGCAGGGCTGCCAGGCGGGGCCTGAGGGCCGCCGATACCTCCGCCGGCAGCGGGCGCTCGGCGATCTCCCGCCGGGCCAGGGCCAGGGCGGCCGCGTTCGGCCCTGCGTCGACGACGGTGGCCAGGATACGGGGCAGGCCGAGGCAGGCCTCCAGGTGGCACCGGTAGGCCGCCGCGGTCACCACGAAACCCGGTGGCACGCGGAGGCCGGCGCGCGCCAGCAGCGCGAGGCTGCTCGCGGCGCCGCCGCTGATGGCCGGGTCCGTGGCCTCGTGGGCGGTCAGATCCAGAAAGGGCGCATTGCCGTTGTTCATGCTGCGACTCCGGTGGCTATCGTCGTCGGGAGCCAGGTCAACGCGGGCGTCGCGTGGACCGGCGGCGAATGATGGCGCGCGGCAGGGTGCCGAAGCGGCGGACCAAAGGGCTGCGGCCGGCCACGGCCAGGCCGTCCAGCCCCAGCCACAGCGCCGGCCAGGCCAGGGGCAGGAGCAGGGCGGCGGCCAGGGCCGCAGGCCAACCGCCGGCGAGCCACAAGGCGCCAAGCCCGCCGACAGCCGAGAAGGGCATGAGGGCGGCCAGGCTGAACACCTGCCAGGAAGGGTCGCTGTGCCGGTCCGGGCTCATCCGGCGGGTGGTCCAGGCGGCTGCCAGGAGGGCCGGGCCCAGGCAGACGAGGGCCGGCAGGCCGAAGGGCAGAGCGGCGGCATGGGCCAATACAGGGCGCGGCGCGGCCGTGGACCGCGGCGAAGGCAGCAGATCCTCGACGCGCCGGCGCAACACGCCCGTCAGATCGCCCGGCGTAGATCCCGGATGCTCGCGGTGCCAGGCGGCGGCATCGATCGGCGGTCCGAAGCGGAGCTCGGCCTCGCCGCGCAGATGGTTCTTGGCGCTGAAACCGATGCCGCAGGGGAGGATCCAGACCGGCCCGTCCGGCTGCCGCGCGACGGCGGCAAGCGCGACGTGCGCCGCCCCGTGCTTGAAACGCAGGAGACCCGGACCGTCGTGGCTGATGCCTTCGGGAAAGAAGGCCAGCGCGTGCCCGTCGCAGAGGCTGTCGACCACCGCGTCCAACGACACGCCGTTGCGCGCGGGGTCGGCGCCTTCGGCGCGATCCTTCTGGCGATGGATGGGGATCACGCCGAAGGCGCGGAAGACGGCGTCGAGCAGGGGGACGCTCTGGAGGGTGCTCTTGGCGGTCAGGCGCAGCGGCCGCTTCATGCTGACGCCGATCAGCGCCGGATCCACCGCGCCGTTGTAATGGTTGGCTACCACCAACAAGGGTCCTTTCGCCGGTACAAGCTCCCGCCCGTGCACCAGGATGCGGCGGAAGGGAACCCGAAGCGCCGCGCGGACAAGGCCGCGGGCGACCCAGTAGAGCAGGCCCGAACCGCCGGCTCCAGTCTCGCTTTGGCCGCTGGCAAGCGTCATGGACTTCAACCAATTCATTCGAGTGGATAATACGTGGATCGCAGTATAGCCAGTGCTCCGGCAGCTGTCAAGAACCTGGGCGAAGCCGGTGGTTCCCGAGCGTCAGCGCGGGCTCCAGAAGGCGATGCTGCCATCGGCGACGCGCCGAGCGCGTCCGGCGTCCGGTCCGTCGACGGGCACGACGTGGATGCCGGCGCCGCGATCGGGATCGTTGATGGCCAGCACCAGTCGACTGCTGTCCGGGGACCAGATGCGGTGGCTGCGCGCGTACTGGTCGAAGAAGGGCAGGACCTGTTCGCTGAAGGTGCGGGTCGGCTGGAACCGCGACAGGCGCCGGCTCCGCCCGCTGGACACGTCGATCACCCACAGCTCAAGCAGCCCGTCCTCCGCGACCGGAGCGAAGGCCGCCTGGATTTGGTTGTCTCGCCGGGGCAGACCCGCCGTGAAACAGGCGATCCGTCGCCCGTCGGGGGACCAGAAGAAGCCGATGACGGCCGCGTTGGCCATCGGCCGCACCAGGCCTTCCGGCATCTCCAGGAGACGGAGCGAACCGACAAAGGTGGACGCGTTCACCGGAGGGCTGATGAAGGCCAGGGTTTCCGCCTTCGGACTCCAGGCCATGGCGGCTTCCCCCCGATAGGGGACCGTCAGCGGGGTCTGGAAGTGCCCGCGATCGACGATGGTCAATGCGCTCCCGCCCCCGGTGGCATCGGCGCCAAAGGCCAGGTAGCGGTTGCCGCTGGAAATGGCGGGGGCCTGGAAGCGGCCGGGCGTCTGGTCGAGTGACACCAGCTCCGGTGGGCTCGGTGGCGACGAGCCGTCTTCCTCCGGCAGGTTGAGCCAGGTCAGTCGGCCGCTCTCCCCGGTGCCGAGGCCGTGGATCAACAGCGATCGGCTGTCGCCCTGCCAGTCCCAGAAGACGGCGCTGCCCCTGGCCAATACCGCTCCGGCGCCGTCACTGCGTCGGCCCACACGGAGTTGCACGCCATTGTCCGCTCCCGACAGGGAGCCCAGGCGCCGGCCGTCCGGCGACCAGAAGAGGTAGAAGGGCTCCGATCCGGCATCGGGGCGCCACGCCTCCACCTGCGCTCCTGGTGCGTCGCCCATGACGTAGATCCCGGCGCCGGCGCTCGAGGCGCCGAGCGCTGCGAGACTGAGTCCATCGGGCGACCAGGTGGGGAAGGCGTAGCGCCCGCCACGAGCGGTGAGCCGGCGCGCGTTGCCGCCATCAGGATCCGACGTGGCCACCCGGCCGCGC
Source organism: Anaerolineae bacterium (assembly GCA_044228875.1). GTDB lineage: Bacteria > Chloroflexota > Anaerolineae > Epilineales > Epilineaceae > Epilinea. The sequence continues at coordinate 17,434 of JBGAUA010000016.1, read as the reverse complement.
CCGTCGATGAAGGCGATGCGGTCGATCGCTTGATCCCGGTGGCCGCCGGCGATCGCCGGCAGGGAAGTGGCTGCGCCGGCAGGCCGAGCACCCGCCGACAGGCGGCCGCGCAGCTCCCCCATAACCTGTCCAGCTGCGGCGGACAGGCCGAGCTGCCGCGATCGGGCGATCCGCTGCAGGAGCGCGCCGGTGAGCAGCGCCGCCGTGAGGACGATGAGCAGAATGCTCGTCACCATCGGGCGTCTCATGTCCGCGATCTCCGGCCGCGGCCGTTCACGACGACGTGTCCGCGCTGAGCGCTTCTTTGCGCCTGGGCTTGTGCGGCGAGGGATCGGCCGGATCCCCCGCCGCGGGGATGTCGCTCCGGTCCGTTGTGGCGATCTGGACGGCCGTTCGGGGATCGGACGACGCGACGTCGGCCGGCGCAGCGGGGGCCGGCTCGGCATCGGTCGACCGTGGACCGGATCTGGTGGCGGAGCGGGCTTCACCGCGCAAGGTCACCCGCGGCGCGTCGGACAGCGGGTCTGGATGCAGGTCGGAGGGCAAGGGCAGGGCCGCGGGCTGGGGCAGCGCCGGACGTGAAGACTGGGGCGCCGAGTCCGCCGTCCGACTGAGGGCCGCCTTGTCTCGCGGCGGTTCCGCAGGCGCCGGCGGCGCGGCGGGTCGCTGCTGGGCGCGCCGCTCGGCCTCGGCGATACGCCGCTGTTCGCGCCGGGCATCTTCCAGGCCTTCGGTCTGCGAACGCCGACGCCCGACCTTGGGGGGCAGGACGCTCATGATCAGCATGGCCGGGAGCCAGGTCACCACAAGAGCCAGGAGGAAGCCGGACCAGAAGGATCGGCCGCGCTTGCTACCGACCAGGCCGGCAAGGCAGGCGAAGAACAGGTTCATCCCGTTCATGTTGTCGACGATGCTGCGGGACAGGAAGCCCACCAGTTCGTTCAGCGTTTCGGGCATGTCGTCACCTCGAGGTCGGGGCAGCGGCCGCCCCGGGCATCGGTCACCGTCGTTCAGCCCTGGATTATAGGCGCTGGGCTCGCGGCCGGCTTGCCGGGCGGCTTCCTCCGGACCTATCCTCCCTTCATGGATGCCTCAGTCCGCGACCCGCGGATGCGCCCGTCCCACACTGCCGGCCGTCAGCGTCCGGGTACCCGCGCCGCCTTAGTCCTGACCGTGGCCGCGGCTGCCTGTGGCCTGCTTGTGGCGCAGGCGATGCGTAGCCGCAATCCGCTCCGGCGGGCCTGGCGGGCGGCCGCGGTCGCCGAGCGCTACCAGGTGCGGGGGGAGACGCGCTGGGGATCAGGAGCGCAGCAGGAGCAGTGGCAAGTGGTCGGCAGCGGTCGACTGGACGGTAGGCTGGCGCTGACGCTGACCCAGCCGTCCGGGGCGACGGTCTCCCCGCCCCTCGTCCTGTCCATCGCCTGGCCGGAGCTTCGTTTGACCGGCCCGCTCGCTGCCGGCGGGGCGGAGGACCCGCATGCCTTGGCCCGCGCACTGGCGGTCGGCGACCCCTTGACCCTGCTGGCCATGGGCCAGGGTGCGCGGTCCGGATTCATGGAGCGCGTGGGCCTTCGGGATTGCCGTGCATGGGACTTCCAGGTGGGCGGCGGAGCCTACCTGTCATGGTGGCGGGCGCATCCCTGGTTCCTGCCGGCCAATGCCGACTCTGGCGGCCTGCCCACCCTGGAGGCCCAGGCGCGGCTCTGGCAGGATCCGAGCAGCGGGCTCCCGTGCCGCCTGGCCGCCCAGATGCGGCTGCCGCGCGTGGCTGGCGAAGAGACCGGCCAGGCCTGGCTGGACTGGACCTACGACTGGCCGCCGGACGGAAAGACGTCGCCGGCGCCCTGACGCAATCGTCGAACCTGGAGCCCACGCGGGTCGGTGGCTCCGGGAGTCGGCAGACGCGGCCCGGGTGGCTACAATGACCGGTCATGGGCGCAGGTCGGATCGGACATGCCGGCGACGCGGCCCCACCACCGATCAGCCCGGCCGGACCGGACAGCGGTCACCGGGCCCTTGGAAGGGACAGGACGACGATGCAGCTGGTCACCCGGGCGGACATGCGGGCCATCGAAGCCGCGGCTGATGCCGGCGGGCTGCCCTACGCGGACATGATGTATCTGGCCGGGCATTCGGTGGCCGCGGCGGCCGAGGAGCTGCTGGACGGCGCGCCGGCCATCGTTGTGGTCCTGATCGGGCCCGGCAGCAACGGCGGCGACGGCCTGGTGGCATCTCTGGCCCTGGCCGACGCCGGCCACATCATCCGCGCCTTGGTCTGGCGACGTGATCCTGGCGACGGTCTGCTGGCCGAAGCGGCGGCGAACGGCGCGATCGAGATCCTGGGCGCGGACGCTCCTGAAGCCACGGAGACACTTGCCGGCTGGCTGGCTGAAGCTGACCTGGTGGTCGACGCCCTCCTGGGCACCGGCACTGACCGCCCGATCGACGGCGACCTGGCTGAGATCCTGGACACGGTGTCCGAGGCGGTGGATGGCGAGCCGGACGGTCCGGCGGTCCTGGCTGTTGACCTGCCTTCAGGTCTGGACCCCGACAGCGGCCGGATCGACCCGCATACCGTCCCCGCCGATGTCACGGTCACCTTCGGGTTTCCAAAGGTGGGACAGTTCACCTGGCCAGGCGCCGACGCGGTGGGCGAGCTCCAGATCGATCCCATCGGAATCTCGCCGGAGCTGGGCCGCCTGGCGGACAGCGGCCTGGCCGTGGCCACCGACGAGGAGATGGCGGACCTGCTGCCTGTGCTGGAGCCCAACGCCCACAAGGGTTCGCGCGGCCGCGTGCTGGTGCTGGGTGGCTCGCCGGGCCTGGTGGGCGCGGCAGCACTCTGCGCCGAAGCCGCCTATCGCAGCGGCTGCGGCCTGGTGACGGTGGCGCTGGCCGAGCGGCTGCAGGCCGCGGTGACGGCCTGGGTGCCCGAATGCACCTTCTACAACCTGCCGGACCTGTACCAGCTGCCGGCCGATCATCCCGACATCGCCGCCGCCGCCGATGGCCTGCTGGCGGTGGCTGCTCTCAGCGACGCCGTGGTCCTGGGTCCCGGTCTGTCGCTGGGCACCGGCGTGGCCGCGCTGCTCCGCCGGCTGCTCGCTCGCTGGTCTGAGCTGCCCGTCGATCCCGGGCCGCCGCCCCTGCTGCTCGACGCCGACGCCTTGAACCTGCTGGCTCAGGATCCTTCCTTGCTCGCCGCCTTGCCGGCCGGCGCCATCCTGACGCCCCATCCGGGCGAGATGGCCAGGCTGACGGGCCTCACGGTCGAGGCGGTGCAGACCGCGCGCGCGGCGGAGGCCCGCGCCCTGGCCGAACGGCATGCCGCCGTGGTCGTGCTGAAGGGCGCGTTGACGGTGACGGCCACCGCCGACGGCCGTGCCACCATCAACCCTTCCGTGGAACCGGCCCTGGCGACCGCGGGAACCGGCGACGTGTTGGCGGGAGTGATCGGCGCTTTGCTGGCCCAAGGTCTGGCTCCGGAGGAGGCGGCGACGCTCGCGGTATGGCTCCACGGCCGTTCCGGGGAGCTGGCTGCCGAAGACCTGGGACCGCGCTCGGTCATGGCCCGCGATGTCCTGGACTCGCTGCCGGAAGCCTTCCAGGAACTGGAGCAGGATGACATGGGCTTGGACGACATGTTGGACGATGACGACGAGGATGACGAGGGGCCCTGGGGCTGAACGCCGATAGTCGTGACCATGGCGGCGCGGCGCGGCCCAACGATGCCCGCGGAATGGTCGGCGGCGGATCCGGCCGCTCAACGCCTCCGGAGAATCCAGATCATCGGACTGATCCGATTCTCGACGAGGTCGTCGGGCAACACGGATCCCAGCGGGCTGGGCCGTCCTGCTGCGCGCTCCATGCCCGGATAGGCCTGATCCGAGTCCCAGACGACGTCGTAGCCGGCCCTGCCGTCGCGGAGCCGCTCCTGCAGCCGTTCCCCGGCGGTGCCCAGCGGCGGGGCGGATCGCGACGAGAGGAGCAGCCAGTCCGGCGCGCCCGCCGGGGGCGCGAGGTCGGGGGCGTCGACCGCGAGCATCATCGCCGCCAACGCGTCGGCCTGGGCGGTCGGCTCATCGTCCGCCGCGGGATCGTCGGCGGCCAGGTAGGGCGGCAGCGTCTTCCAGCGGATCACCTCGGGATCGAGATCCAGGAGGTCCAGACGCGGAAAGTAGGCCTCGTCACCGAAGGCCACCACCTGTGCGCCGGACGGCAGGTTGGCCGCCATCCAGGCCTCGGCGGCCAGTCGGGTGTCGGCGCGCATGGCCAGGCCCTGGTTGAGGCTGTACAGGCTGCTGTACCCAAGGATGCCGATCAGCACCAGTCGACCGGTCAGGCGCAGGAGCCGTGACGACCCGGCCTCGGCCATGGCATCGGTGGGGCCGCGCCAGAGCCGGGCCGCCAGCGGCCCGCCGGTGATGGCCAGCAGGAGGAAGATGGGCAGCAGAAAGCGGCTGTAGACGAAGCGGATGGGGACGATGGTAAAGAGCAGGTAGCTGCAGACGGGGAGCAGCAGCCAAAGCGTGGCCCGTCGTGCCGCGCCGCCGCCCTGCCGCGTGTCAGGAGCCAGGAGACTTGCGAACGGCGCCGCCACCAGGAACAGCCAAAGCGGCCATCCGGCGCCATCGATGCCGCGATTCCATGCCGTGCGAGCCAGCCATAGCGGACCGGCATAGGCGTCGTTGAAGTCCTCCACACCTGGTCCGCCGACCCAGTGTCGCAGATGGTCTATGAAGCCGCTCCAATTGAAGGCGACGTTCATCACCAGCCCATAGACCCCCAGCAGGCCGCCGGCCATCAGCATCAGGCGCCGGCCGGCCTCCATCACGGCGCCGTGCCGGGAGGCGGCCATGCCTGCGGCCGGGCGATGCTGTCGGGCCAAGGCGATCAGCATCGCGCCGCCCATCAGCACATAGGCCCCGACGATGCCCTCCTTGGTGGCCAGGGCGGCGCCGGAGAGCAGTCCGAACAGCAGCCATTCGCGCCGGCCGGCGCCACGCAAGATGCGCAGCCAGGGCAACAGCGAGGCCATGAACCAGAAGCTGTAGGGCACGTCCAGGTTGCCTTGCTTGCCGAAGAAGCCCAGGGTCTCGTTCACCGCGGCCAGCATCGCCGCCCAGAAGGCGGCTTGGGGTCCGTAGAGCATCGCGGCCGCGGCGGCCACCAAGGCCACCACGCCGGCACCCATGACCAGGGAACGCAGGCGGCTGATGAGGATCAAGTGGCCCACCTGCCGGGGGCGATCGACGAAGCAGTCGCGGCGCACAGGCTCGCAGCCAGGTTCGTAGCGGCCGTTCGCCTTGGCCGTCAGGATGTAGGGCTCATAGAGCGCGCGGTCGATGAACAGCTGCAGGTAGGGGTACTTGTGGCTGGCTCCCCAATAGAACTCGCCCACCCGCAGCACGGTGTTGGGGGCGACGTCATCGTTGGACCAGCTGTGGTCGTTGGGCAGGCCCCAGGTGATGCCGGTGCCCGCCAGGGCCAGGTAGAGCGCGATGGGGAGGGCCAGGGCGAAGCCCGTCGCCCGAAGGCCAGAGGCGGAGGGGGCCGTGGCGCTCAAGCGTCGCGCTCCAGGATCCGGATCAAGCGGTCCACCAGGGCCAGCGGCAGACCGATGACGTTCGTCTCCGAGCCTTCGAGGCGCTGCACGGGGCGGAAGCCTCGATGCTGGATGGCGTAGGCGCCCGCCTTGTCGAGCGGATCGCCGCTGTCGACGTAGGCGTCCACATCCGTCTCGTCGTAGGCGCGCATCCACACCCCTGTGACCGCCAGATCCGTAATGGAGCCGCCGCGTGGATCCACCACGGCTACCGCGGTGAGCACCTCGTGGCGACGGCCGCGGAGCAGGGCCAGCATCGCGCGGGCTTCGTCCGGGTCTGCCGGCTTGCCCAGGATCCGCCCGTCGAGGACCACCAGGGTATCGGCGCCGAGCACCGTCGCGGGGGCAGAGGCCAGGACCTCGGCCACGGCCCGCGCCTTGGCCAGGGCCAGGCGGAGGCCGTAGGCCGACGGATTCTCGGCGGGCAACGGGCGTTCGTCCACATCGGCAACCTGCACGTCGAACGGGCGTCCCAGGCTGGACAGCAACTCCCGTCGTCGCGGCGAGGCCGAGGCGAGGACCAGGGGGCGAAACGGGGGCCGGATCTGGGACATTGCGCTTGATTGTACCGGAGGCCGCGTTCGATTCGCGCCCCCGGGCCTTCGACGGGCCTGCGCCCTGCCGCCGAAAGGAAGCGTCTTCGGAAAGCGTTGGGTGCTCGCCCTGCACCGCGCTGTGACCGTGCTGGCTGAATGAGATTGATCCTGCGCCGACGTTGACCGCCCCCGCCGCAGCCCCTAAGATTCACCCGCGCCCGCGACCCGACCCGACGCAGTCCGGATGGTGCCTGAGCTTCCGACAGCGACCGTTCCGGTTTCGTGGTGACCCCGAAAGGATCTGGTTCCGCAATGAAGTCCACCACCCCTCGGCCGCGGCTCGCGGCAACCCTCACGCTGCTGCTCCTGACCACCCTCGGGCTGCTCGACGCGCTGCGTCCGGCGGCGCCGGTCGCCCTTGCCCAGGCAGGCGCCCGCTACGCCGAAACGATCGTTGTCAAGGGCCAGGACCTGGGCAGCCTTCGCGGTTCCGGGCTGGATCAGGTACAGCTGTGGATGTTCGCCGATGGCGAATGGCGGCGCGAGGTGGCCCAGCTCGACGAGCGATCCGCCGGTGACTACGTGGCGAGCGAGGATCTGCTGCTGGATGCGGACGACGAACTTGCCTTCAGCTTCGTGCCGGGAGGACAGCGGGCAACCGAGGCACAGACGCCCCCGGGCATTGCGGTCGACGCGGCTCGCGCCGAGATCACGGTCACCGATCCCTTGACGGCCGGAGCCGTGCACTACGCCTATGCCTTCGCGGTGCCGGGCGCGGCGGCTCCGGCGGCGCAGCCGCCGGCTGTGGACTACGATCCGACCACGCGCCTGTTCAAAGGAAGCGGCTATTCCCTGGGGCTGGCGGATCAGGGCAAGGACTTCTTCATCGGAGTGCGGGAGCTGCGCTTGGGCGCCGCCGAGACGAATCTCCTGGACCGCTTGAAGATCCGGATGACCTTGTCGGCGTCCCTGCTCGGCCAGGAGCTGGAGATCACCGAGGAAAACCTGAGCGACACCCTCGGTCTGCTGGGGACGGACTTGTCGGCCGATCCGGTCAAGGTCGGTCCGGTGCGCACGCTGGTCGGCGGCGGTGGCACGCTCTACGCCCAGCGCTTCGCCCTTCTCCGTAGCCTGGGCGACCTCGCGGATCTCTCCGGCGGCGGCGTCATCGACTTCGGGCTCTCCGACATGCGGCTCAGCCTCGACCTCAGCCCGGCGGCGGAGGGCGCGACCTATCGGGACGCCAACGCGCCGTCCGGCGTCAAGGTGGATGGCACACCAGACGCCGTGCCGGGCTCACCGCTGCCCGCGTGGCGGGAGCTTGTGTTTCCCATGGGCCGCTTGTTGATCCTCACACGCCCGGGGGAAATGGCGGCCAAGGCCAGCGCCTACTACAAGGATGATGCGGCACTGGACGGCAATGACACCGGCGACGGTCAGTCTTGGGGAGACGCCGGCGTCTTTGCTCCCGATGCCGAATCGCTGCTGGCCACCGGCTTCCCCGGCGAGATGGTCGTCCTGCCGGCCGGCAGTCCGGTGACCGCGGCCGGCCTGGCGGCGCAGTACCTGCAGCCGCTGCAGGTGGTGGTGACGACGTCGGGCGGCCAGCCGGCCACCGCGACGCGATCGGCGCCGCCGACGGCGACCGCAGGTCCGACGGGTGCCCCGACCTCCACCGCGTCAGCGTCCACGCCGACGCCGGGTCCGGGGGATGTCACCCTCACCGGGACCATCTACGAGACAACGGTGGCGAGTGGCGTCAAGCTGACCGGAGCGCGGATCCGTTTCCAGCCCTGCAACCCGCACCAACCGTTCACCGCGTTGAGCGGCGCCGACGGCGGCTACCAGCTGCTGCTGCCCCGTGACTATGTGATCAGCTGTGGGGCACAGGTGCCCATCGAGGTCTCCAAGGCGGGCTACGTGACCCTCGAGCAAGCGATTCCGCTGGTCGACCTCTACCGGCAGCCTCAACGGGATTTCGCGTTGGCGGTGCTGCCGGGCGGCAAGGCCTACATCCCTTTCACGCTCAAGAACGCTCCGCGGCCCTGACCGGCCACGAATTCCACAGCACATGCTCGAAATCGTCTTCCTGGGCACCTCCGCCTCTGCGCCGTCCGTGCGCCGCGGTCTGCCCGCCTCCATGGTGCTGTACCGCGACCGGCGCTTCCTGGTCGACGCCGGCGAGGGCACGCAGCGGCAGATCCTGAGGAGCGGTATGGGATTTCGCCGCCTGGACACCGTGCTCCTCACGCATGGCCACCTCGATCACATCCTCGGCCTGGGAGGAATCGCCAGCACCTTCGAGCGCTGGGAAGCCGCCGAGAAGCTGCGCATCCACGCCGGGGCTTGGGCCCTTCAGCGGGTGCGCGACCTGATGGAGGTCGTGCTTCGCGGTGAGAACCTCGGCTTCAAGATCGAGTATCTGCCGCTCGAGCCCGGGATCGTGCTGCGGACCGGCGAACTGGAGGTGGTGGCCTTCCCCGTGAAGCACCGCGGCAGCGGCAACTTCGGTTTCGTCTTCCAGGAGCATTCCCGCCGACCCTTCCTGTCGGACCGGGCCGAGGCCCTGGGCATTCCGCAGGGACCGGTGCGACGGGACCTGGTGGCCGGCCTGTCCGCGACCCTACCCGACGGCCGCGTCATCCATCCGGACCAGGTGCTGGGCGATCTCCAGCCGGGTACCAAGATGGTGTACATCGGCGATGTGGCACGGGTGGACGAACTGACGGGCATCTGCCGTGGGGCGGATCTCCTCGTCTGCGAGAGCACCTACCTTTGGGCCGATGTGGCCACGGCACGCCAGTACGGGCACCTGACAGCCCGGCAGGCCGGCGAGCTCGCGCGCAGCGCCGGCGTGGGACAGCTCATCCTCACCCATGTCTCGCGGCGCTACCCCCCGCGCGAGATCCTCGCTGAAGCCCGCGCGGCCTTCCCGGCCACCCTGTTGGCCGAGGACCTCCAGCATTATGCTGTGTTCCCTGGCCGCGTGGAACGCGTCCACCGTAGCGGCGGACGCGAGTCTGAGGCCGCGGCACCTTCGACTGACCTCAGCGATGAACAGCTTGAGGCCATGCTGAGCGGCGTCCAGCGCAACCACCCATAACGAAGCAGGCGCCCGAGCCCCTCCAAAGGGGCTCGGGCGCCTGCTGGTTCACATGGTCACCGCGGGCCGACCGAGCTGCGCCTGGCCCGATTCAGACCCAGCGGCCCGAAGGCCCGCGCCGATCAGCGACCGGCGCCGGTCCGAAAAAAGCCGCGCGGCGTCGGGCGAGGCGGCTCGGTGGTGATCCGCGGTGTCTGCGTGGCCCGCACGTCGGCCATCTTGGAGACATGGGGCATGAAGATGGAGGGATGGTTGACCACGGCGAACTTTTCGGTCTTCACCAGGCCATCCACGGACACCTTGAGGATGAAGCGGCCATTGGGGCCCTTGCCGGAGGCCAGGTAGATGCCCTCGCAGCTGTAACCCGGTTCGCAGGGATAGTAGCGGGCGTTGGCGCCGTTGTAGGTGGGCAGGTCCACGGTCTTGCCCAGCTCCACGGTCTCACGCTCCCCGGTCTGGATGTTCACCCGGTCATAGGCGAGCAGCCCCGGCTCCACGATCTCGCCCGGATCCTTGACGATTTCGAACGTGATCATCGTGCCGTCAGCCACGCGCTGACCGTTGGCGTCGGTCACGAAGACCGATACCGGGAAGCGGCGGTCGGTCGGACGGAGCGCGCCGCGGTTGATGACCCGCTCGGCCGATCCCTTGACCTCGATCAGCTTGGCCGGGCCGATCACCCGGAAGTTGGATTGGGCCGAGCGCTGGTCCGCGCCGCTGCCCACCGTCAACGAGACCTTGCCGTCGGCGGCATCGTCGCCGCTGATGAGCTTGGCCTCCGCCACGCCGTTGACCAGCGGCGCCGCGGAAGGGTTCACCGAGGCGGCGCCGACGGGGTCCACCTTGAATGACAGGCTACCCTCAGCGATGGCCAGGCAGTTGGCGTCGGTGACATAGGCGCTGACCGTCGCTTCGCGATTCAGGCCCGGAACCTTGACGGACTGGGCGTACATGGAGGACGCACCGCCGCCGTAGGCCACGCTGAGCAAGCCCAGGCCGGTGGCGTCGGCCTCGCCCGGACCGGGGAAGATGAGGGCCGGCTCGCCGACGTCGCCTACGCCCCAGGGGTAGCTCAGCGATGCGGAGTCGGAGCCGCCCGACACCTGCGACACGTCGGTGAAGTATTGCAGGCAGCCCATGAACCGGCCCTGGGCGTCAACCTGGGCGGCGCTCCGAGGCAGCTGCCAGCCGGAAAGGTCGGTCGGTACGAGCGCCTGGGCGGCGGCCCAGGACTGGGCGGCGGCAGTGGCATGGTCCTGGGCTGCGGTCATGAGGGCGCAACCCTCCGCAGGCGTGGGCTTGACCACCGGCGGGGTCGGGGTGCCGGGGCCGACCTGCGGCTGCGGCGGCTGGAACTTCTGGCCCATCTCGAGAAGCACCCCGTCCAGTGCCGCGGCCCGGTTTCGCACGGTCGTCAGGTGGCCGGTGAGGCCCGGCAGGTCTACGCCGGCCGCCATGGCGATCATGGCCTGGCTGGTGCGGGTGACCGAGGCGGTGGACGTGCGGGCGGTCTCCAACTGGGTCAGTGTCTCCTTCAACCACAGTGAATAGGGGTTGTCAGGACTGCGCGGCGGCCAAGGATCGGGCACCGCGGGCACATTGGCGCATCGGCCTTGCAGGGCTACCAGACTCTGGGCCGCCAGGGCGGAGGCCTGTTCGACCTCCGTCTTGTAAGCCTGCACGAAGTCCGGAACCGACACAGACACCGACTGGCTCCCGCTGCCGCTGAGGGCGGCGGTTTCGACCCGCTTCACCGTGATGCCGGAGAAATCGATGAAGCGGATGGCCAGCTTCTGGTTACTGGCCCCGGTGTAGTCGACCTTGGCCTGCGCGCTGGAGCTGCCGGTCGGATAGCTTCGGGTCGCGCTCTGCCCGTCGGCCTTGACCATGTTCACGACGATCTGGATGCCCTGTTCGGTGCCATCCTGGTCGGCCGGCGCCGGGCGCGCGGCCGGCGTCGCAAGCACCAGGCTGGAAACGGCGGCGGAGCACAGCACCGCGGCCATCGTGGCGATTCGTATACGCATTGCAAAACCTCCATGTGGGGCCGCCTCGGGGGGAATCGAGGCGAGGGGAGACGGCGTCAGCCGTCCGTGGACCTGGATGAGCGTCGAGCTTGTGGCCGGACTCGCGCGGGGAGCGCGCGATGGGGCCGGCGGAACGGGGTCGATACGCGTTGGGCCGTCGGTGCTCCGACGGTCGACGCGAGGCGGTGGTCGATCGACCACCGCCTCGCGTGGTCAACCTACATGCGCTGGCGAAGCCACCATACCAGACCGACCAGGGCCAGGATGCCCAGACCGAGCACGGCGATGTTGGATGACGGTGCCGTGGTCCCGCCGGTCTCGTCGTCGGGTTCGGTCTCCGCGGCGCCGCCGACGGGCGTCCACGTGGGCCCGGCGTTGGCGGCGGCCTGAGTGTCGTAGGGGACGGCGGTTTCCTCGATCTTGGCGGCGTTGGTCGCCGCCCTCTCCGGTTCACGGCTGGCCTGCGCCGTGGCGCCTTGGGCGACCGCGGTGGCGCTCGTGGCGCGCGGCGTGGTGCCTACCTGCACCGCCGGACGCGAGCCTGGCGCGCCGGGGGCCGGTTGGGTCACCCTCGGCGTGCCGTTCGGCGTGGCCTGATCCTCCGGTCGACGCGTAGGCGGCGCCGGCTCAGTGCTGGTCGGGGTGGGCAGGGTCTTGTCGGTGACCCAGAACTCCAAGGACTTGGCGGGGCTGCCGTCCACCTCCACCTTGACCGAATAGCCCGTGCCCAGGTCGGCGTCGGTGGGCGCGATGGTCAGGTCGGCGGCGTCGGCAGCTGCCTGGTCCAAGGCGGCCACGATGTCGTCGATGGTGTCGATGTCCGAGAGCATGTCCTCGGCCAGTTCCTTGTACTTGTCCTTGTCGGAGGCGGCAAGACCGATGGCCTGAGTGGCTACGGCCTGCAAGGACTCGCCCTTGGGGATCAGGTCTTCCGCGGCCGCCGCGGCCCGGTCGCCCAACTCCCAACTGGCCAGGAGGCGAGCGGCGGACAGCAGACCACCGGCGCTCCCGGCGACCAAACCGACATAATCCTTCTGGCCTCGATCCTGGGAGGCGACCTTTTCCGCGTTCTCGCGGGCGCCGTCGGCCAGGTCCTTCAGGTCGGCCACGATGGTCTCGTACATGGCCTCGCCGCTGATGGCATAGGCCTTGGTGCCGTCACCCTGCAGCTTGAAGGACTGCTCGTAGACGTGAATGTTGCCCGGTGCGGTCACGACCACCGCCACGGACTGGTTGCGGGCGCCCTTGTAGGTGACCAGGGCGAAAACGGTCTTCGCACTGGAAGGGAAGCGCGCCAGGCTGCTCTCGGCGACGGCGTCCTTGGCCTGGTCGGTGGGGCTGATGGCGAAGCCCTCGATGAGCCGACCTTGGGCCGCCGCCGAGCCGAGGCCGATGAGGGCCAGGGCGAAGGCGAGGATGATGGAACGCATGGAACGAATGACCACGGTCTGCGTCTCCTGTGGTGATGAGGCTGCGGATCAACCGCGGCGCATGGCGGAACGGCCGGCCCAGAGCACGATGCCCAGCAAGGCGACGATACCGGCGCCGGCAAGTGCCAGGAGGGTGACGTTGCCGGTGGTGCCGCCGGGAGTGTCGTCGCTCGCGACGGGCTCCATGGCCGATGTGGGCAGAGGGCTCTGCGCGGCGTCGGCCGGTTGCGTCTCCAGACGCGAGGCCTGGGAAGGCGGCGGCTGCACATCGCCGACGTAGATCTGGACGCTGTCCGCCAGGTAGGACTCCTTGCCCAGGTAGAGATTGGCGACGAACTCGCCTTTCTCCAATGGTCGGTCCTTCGTGTCGTAGACGAACTGGTAGGTGCCGGGAGCATCCAGGCTCTTGCTGTCCTCGAAGAGGCTCACACCTTCGGTGCCCAGGACCTTGAACTTCACGTCGGTCGCCTGCGTCCCCGCGAACTCGAAGGCGGCCGTGATCGACGGGGTGCCTTCCGGCACGCGGTAGTAGCCGTCGCCGGCCTCGATCTGGATCAACTCCATGGGCTGGCCGTTGGCGTCTACGAGGCGCAGATCCTTGACCGGGCTGCCTTGCGCCCCGGCGCCGACCGGGGCGAGCGCCGCGCCAAACAGTGCGATCAGGGCCGTCCTTCCGATACCACGATGCAACATGCGATCCCTTCCTCCTGACAGATGTCGATTGAGCGGAACGCGCCAGATGGTGTTGGGCGTTTCCGGATGGTGGCCGATGGGGGACAGACCGCCCCAGTTCGCGCGGCCTCGGATGAGGGCGCGATCGTCTGCCGATGATCGCGTCATGCGCTGAGCGCCGCTTGAGCGGACTCTGAGGCCTTCGTGAACGGGGAAGGCACCGCAGCGGATGTGCGAGGCGTCATGGCCGATCCATGGACCCATGCCGGATGGTTGTTGGATCGTCTAACGCCAAGGGTTAATGATAGCCGCGCGGCGATGCTGATCCAAGCTGGTGAACGACCGGAAGCGACGGTCCTGCCAAGGCACCCAGACCCGTCGCCGGTGGGCGGAGCCGCGACGTCAGGCCCATCGGCAACCAGATCTGCCATGCGCGTCCGGGCCAGCGCCAGCCGAATGCCGCCTCCCGGCGGGCACCCTCGCTGAGCAGGCCTACCAGCAACTCCTGCGGCGTCGTCGCGCCGGCGCCGAGGATCGCTTCGGAGCGCACCAGGAAGACGCCGACGGGCAGGGTCACGCAGACCGGTCCGTCCGCGCGGCTGCGCAGCCGGCGGAGCACCGTTCGGTCCGCGTTGGATAGGATTTCAAGCCAGTGGCCCGCCAGGTAGGGCTCGCCGGCCTGTCGGCCGTCTCCATCGCGGTCCTCGAAAACGGCGGCACAGACCTGGCCGCTGGGGCCGGCGACGGTAGGCGCCGGCGTGTCCGTGGGGCTGGGGCTCGGCGTCGGAGAGAGGGTGGCCGACGGCTTCGCGGTGGCCGGTGCTGTGGGGGTCGCCGTCGCCGGCGCGCGGGCACCGAAGGCGTACAGCGCTGGCTGACCGGGGAAGGGCACCGTGAACAAGCGCTCGCGCCCGCCGCTGGCCACCAGACCGACCGGCAGGCTCTGCGCCTCCAATCGGTAGTCGCCGTCGATCAAGGCGCTCCAGCAATGGTCCGGATCGTTGGCGCCATCGGTGGTCCAGGTGTCGAAGACGCCGCTCGAAAGGTGGGTCAGGCGCAGGATGACCCCGGCCAGAAAGCGCTCGTCCGCGCCGCGCAGCCCGTCGCCGTCCCGATCCTGGAAGGCCACCACGCAGACCTGGCGTTGGTTGGCCGGGCCGGAGGCGGTCGGACTGGGAAGGGGGCTTGGGCTGGGGAGTGCCGTGGGAGCAGGCGAGGTCGCCGACGGCGAAGGCGAAGCAGTCGAGGTGGCGCCCGCCGCAGGCGTCGCGCTTGGCGGCGTCGTAACGGCTGTACCCGTCATGCCCGGCGTCGAAGTGCCAGGCGGCGCGACCTGGGAGGTGGCCGTGGCCGGTGGGGTGGGGCTGGCCTCGGGCGGGACGGTGTAGGCCAGCAACAACACCGGGCCCAAGGCGGGGTCCGGCGGCGTCGTGGCGCGGTTGTAGACGTCCACGCCGCTTTCCCATGCAAACAGGTTCTGCTCTTCGCCGACGGGTCCGTCGACGCGGAAACTGGCGCGCTTCGTGTTGGCCAGGCGGCCGTTGAGCAACCCCACCAGCTCAGCAGTCAGCCCCATGGCGTTCCGTCGCCCCACGGCCAACTCGCCGTCGCTGAGGGTGGGTCCGACCTGCCCCTGGACGGTGGCGCTGTCGATCTGATCGAAGGTGGCCTGCCGCCACGAGGTATCGATGTCGGGGCCGAGCAGCTTGACGGACCAACTGCCGGGCTGGGTGAAGCGGTTTTCGCGTCCCACCAGCTCCAAACGACCTTCCAGGATCTGGGCTCCGACCGGCAGGCTGCTGAGGTCGAATTGCACAAGCCCGTAATGTCGGTTGGTGCCGCGGGTCCACATACCGCTGTAGAGGGTCGGGTAGCCAAGGTGGTTGGGGCGGTCCTTGTTGGTCGAGATCTGTGGGGCATAGCCGACGTCCGCAGGCGCCGGCCGAAGGCTGACATAGCTGAGCTGAACCCCCGGCCGAGGTGTGTTGGTGGCCGTAGGCGCCGGGCCCGACCAGGTAGGCAGCGGCGTGGGGGTGATGGTTGCGCTAAGCTGGTACCAGACGGCCGTGTCTGTATAGGGCTTCTGGCAGTCACGCGGGCAGTAGCTCACGGTCAGGATGTCTCGCGTGTTGACCTTGAGCAGGCCTTGGGCCGGATTGGAAGCCCGGTCCGTGAAGCGGAGGGGTCGCTCGGCGCGAAAGGTGGAGAATCCCGCCCGCTCTTCCTTGAGCGGCCAATCGAAACCGACCGGATCGCTGGTCGAGGACACCCGCACGGTGATGGTTTCCAGGACGGTCGGATCCTCGTTGGCTCCGGGATCGCGTCCGCTGATCCAGGCCTCCGCGTTCAAGCCATAGTAGACGTCCAGGTCCCAGGCAACGAATCCGCCGGTGTACCACTCGATGCCGGTGCCGACTCCGGTGAACGGACCCTCCGGCCAGGAGGTCGAGGTGCGAAACGGGCTGCCGCCGGCGGGAATCCCGTTGCGCGGTGCGAAGACCATCGTCTCGCAGCCGCTGCCGCCGTAGGTGACCCCGTCCGGATGGTTTACCCACTGCAGGCCGCCACCGGAGTCCTTGATCTGGATGACCACCGTGTCCGTCTGCTGGTGGCAGTAGATGACGTAGACCTTGGTGGTGCCGGCAGGGAACTCGGTGACCCCGGGGCCGCGCATGCAGTGGTTGTCGTCCAACTGCTCCTGGTAGCTCTCGTCGCACATGTGCATGTGCCAGGCCGGGGTGATCATCGGTGTGGGGCAGTAGGGCGGGCAGGCCTGGGCATTGGCCACTCGGACGCGAGGCGCCCCGGGCTCCAGAGCGCCGCGGCCGACCGCCAGCAGGGCGGTCAGGGCGAGGAGCAAGGCCGCGACCGTGAGCTCCGCCGACGAGCGGCGGCGGCGCATCGGAATCTCCGGCGCGTTGGCGCGGACCGGCTCGCCCTGCGGCGGCGTGCCTGGTTCGGGGAGATGCGGCGCGAGCCTACCGTCTGCGACGGCGAGCGGCAAACCGCTGAGGGCGTCAGCTTCCATGCAGGGACAAGGACGCCGCGACGCGGGTCACCGTTACGCGTGATCGCCGCGGAGCCTCCGCCATGGTCTATCCTTGGCGCTTCGTAGAGCCGCCGAAGGAAGGACGGACGCATGTCCATGGCTGTGTCGGTCATCATCCCCAACCTGGACTCGCCCAGCGTCGATCGCACGGTGCGCGCCGTTCTAGCCCAACGGGGACTGGCTCAAGCGCCCGAAGTCATCGTGGTGGGCCGGGACGGGCCTGGGCGCCTGGTCGGCACGGCCGGGGTGCGGCTGTTGGTCACGGACGGGCCGCGCTATCCCGGCGCGGCTCGCAACCAGGGCATCGCCGCCGCGGCCGGAGATCTGCTCGCTTTCACCGATGCCGACTGCGAGCCGGAGCCGGACTGGCTGGCAGCCCATCTCGCCCGACAGGCGGCTGGATGCACTGTCGTCGGTGGGTCAGTGCTCTACGACGCCGACAACATCTGGACCCTGGCCGACAACCTGTCCATGTTTCACGAATCCGATGCCTCGCTTCCGCCGGGACCGCGCCCTTATCTGCCGACCCTGAACCTCAGCGTGCATCGTCGGGCCATCGCCGCGGCGGGGCTCATGGATCCGGACCTGCGCTGCGGGGAGGATCTGGATTGGACCATCCGCCTGGCGGCTGCCGGCCATCAGCCCTTCTTCGAGCCTGCGGCGCGGGTCTGGCATCGGCCCCCGCGCGGGGATCGCCATGCGGCCTGGGCCCATTGGCGGCAGAGCGGGAGCTGGATGGTCGGCGTGCGGCGGCGGCACCGTGGGGTGCTGGCGGCTCCCGCCTGGCTGGAGCGCCCTTGGCTGCTGCGGCTGCTGGCGCCGGGCATCGCCCTCGTGGCCACGGCGCGGTTGTTCGGACCAGGGCGACCAGGTCGCCGTCACTGGCGGACCCTGCCGGCCGTCTATCTCACCAAGCTGGCCTGGTGCTGGGGGGCGGGGCGGGCGGGCCAACATAGTTGTACGGCCCCGCCGCCCCCCCCCAAAAAGGCAAACCGAAAACCCTTTAGCCCAC
>JBGAUA010000169.1:0-7923 GCA_044228875.1 Anaerolineae bacterium | reverse complement strand
CCTTGGTCAACTTCGTGGGACGGGCTGTGGAGCGCGGCCTCACCCTCTACCTAGAAGCCGGCACCCCCCAGACGGGGCCGCTGCCGCCGGAGGATGATTGGATTCCCCTGGCCCAGGCCGCCGAGGACACGCCCTACAGCCAGGACTACCTCAGCCTCCTGGCCCGGAGGGGACGGCTGGAAGCCATCAAGCGGGGCCGCAACTGGCATACCACCCGACGGGCGGTGGAGGCGTATCGACGATCGGTCGAAGCGTCCGCTTCTTGATGGGCGAAGACCGTGTTCTCGGAAGAGCCCTTCCCCCCCCCCGGGCATCGACCGGTCAGGTGCTCGCGCTGTGAGCGAGGCGGCCCTCTATGGCATGCTTTGCCCATCATGAAGGTACAGGCGGTGCTGGACTTGCGGGAGGCGATGATGAAAACCCGTTGGCTGATGAGCGCGAGCGCCTTGTTCATGGCCGCGCTGGGTGTCGCCGCCTCCTTCCTGCCGCAGGAGGTCTTGGCCTATGCCGGTGCGCCGCCGGGCGCGCCCGTGGTCTTGCTGCTGCAGGTTCTGGGCGCGCTGTACCTCGGCTTCGCGATGCTCAACTGGATGGCTCGCGGCAGTCTCATGGGTGGCATCTACGGCCGACCGCTGGCCATGGGCAACTTCCTTCACTTCTTCATGGTGGCGCTGCTGCTGCTCAAGGCTCTGGCCGCTGGGCCGGCGACGTCGGGCATCGTGATCGGGGCTCTGGCCTACACGGTGTTCGGCCTGTGGTTCGGGCTGGTGTTGTTCCGCAATCCGACGGGGCGCGGCGACAGCCGCCCATGACCAGGAGCCGCTGATGATCACCCGCACGATGTACGTCCTGGCCGTCCCCGATCTTGAGCGGTCGGCGGCCTTCTACCGCGATGTCCTGGGCTTCGCGGTGCGCGAGATCGGCGACCCGGGATGGCGCATCTTCGAAAAGGACGCCTGCCGCATCATGGCCGGGGAATGCCCGGACGCCACACCGGCAGCGGAGCTGGGGGACCATTCGTACTTCGCCTACCTGACGGTGGAAGGCGTCGACGACTATTACCGCCGGGCGCGCGAGCACGGGGCGACGCTCATCAAGCCCCTGCGCGACGAGCCCTGGGGCATGCGCGAATTCGGCTTGTACACGGTGGATGGGCACCGGATGATGATCGGGAGCGAGCGCTGATGTTCGACCGGCTAGACGACTCATCCAGCGGCCCAAGTCGCACGTCCCCCATCGCCGCGGACCTCTGGCTGCGGCTCTCGGTCGTCGCCGCCCTGCTGGCCGCCGCGGGCTCGGTGGCGGGGCTGGCCTTCGGCGGCATCTATGCCCCGCTGACACCGGTCTTCCTACCCCAGGCCTTGGCCCAGGATGTGGCCAACCTGGTGCTGGTCGTGCCGCTGTGGCTGGTCCTGGCGACCCTGGCCCGGCGGGGCTCGCTGCGGGCCTACCTGCTGTGGCTCGGGGTGCTGGCCTTCACGGTCTACAACTATGTCATCTACACCTTTTCCATTCCCTTCGGGCCGCTGTTCCTGCCCTGGGTCGCCGTCCTCGGCCTCAGCCTCTACAGCCTGATCGGCGGCATCGCGGCCCTGGACCACAAGGCCGTCGCCGCAGCTTTCGCCAGCCGCCGCGCCGTCGTGGTCGCGGCTTGGTCGCTGATGGTGATGGCGATCCTCTTCGGCCTGCTCTGGCTTTCCGAGGATCTGCCCGCCCTGCGCGCCGGCCAGCGGCCGCAGAGCCTCGTCGACATGGCCTTGCCGACCAACCCGGTGCATGTCCTGGATCTGGCCTTCTTCCTGCCCGCGGTGCTGATGGTCGGTTGGCTGCTGCTGCGGCGCCGGCCGATGGCCCATACCCTCGCCCCGCCCCTGATCGCCTTCCTGGTGCTGACGGGCGTCCCCATCCTGCTCACGCCGGCGGTTCAAGCGGCCCGCGGGGCGGTGGCGGATTGGGGCGTGGCCCTGCCGATCGGCAGCTTGACCGTGGCGATGACGGCGCTGCTGGCCTGGCTGCTGGCGACGGTGCGGGAGGACGCGCGGGCGGGCGGGCAGACGGATCTGCAGACGGGTACACAGTCGCACGCGCGGTCGACCACGCGGCCGGAGCCGCTGGCGGCGACCGGCGACCCGGCCGCGATCGCGAGCGATACCGTGTCGACGACCGCCATCGAAGCAGCCAACCTGGCCCTGCTGCGGTCCTACCTGGCGGCGCTGGAGGCCGGCGCCGTGGGCGCCGACCTGGCGCGTTTCTTCACCGCGGACGCCGAGCAGGTCGAACTGCCCAACCGCCTCAACCCGAGCGGCGGCCGCAGCGACCTGGCGACGATGCTGGCGCGCGCCGAGCAGGGCCGGAAGCTGCTCACGGTTCAGCGTTACGTCGTCCACCGCGCCGTGGCGCACGGATCGACCGTGGCCGTGGAGGCCGAATGGACGGGGGTTCTGGCCGTGGCGCTCGGGTCGCTGCCGCCGGGGGCGGAGATGCGCGCGCATTTCGCCATGTTCTTCGACATCGAGAACGGTCGCATCCGCACGCAGCGCAACTACGACTGCTTCGAGCCCTGGTGACGGCGCAAGGGGGCGATCTTGACCGCCTACGGCACCGCCCGAAGCGGTAGCACCATTCGTCGCGTCTTGCCGCCGAGCGCTACGAACGACTGCATGCCATACCACTGCATCAGCCGGTCGTCCTTGGGATCAACGGCCAAGAACACGCCGCCGACAAACGCCGCTTCGCGCTTGGCGATCTGCGCGGCCCGCATGACCAGGGCCTCGCCGATTCCTCGACCTTGCAGGGCTGTGGCGACTCCGAGCCGTCCTAGAAGGAAGCCGCCGATCGACGGGTACGGGACCGCGCCGACGCCGAGGCTCACGAGGAACGACGGCTCCACGCACACGGCGAATGGGGCGAGCGTGACGTAGCCGCAGACGGCGCCGCCTGCATCCACGGTCACATAGACCTGGCTCAATCGCAATGCCTGCTCGATCGCCGCCCGGTCGTGCAGGAATCGATCGATCTCGGCGTCGCCGCACGTGAAGGGGCGGACTTGGTGCGTAGGCGTCAGCGGCACGAGCGGCGAAAGCGACGGGAGCGGTGTCGCCATCAGGTCAACGACGCTCCGAACATCGTGTCAGCGCGCTCTGCGATGGAATGGGCACGCGCGGTCGGCTCCTGCGCGCTCGCGAGCACACGGAGCAGCGTGGCCTGCTCGTCGACCGAGAGCGCCCATTCCATCGACGTGGCCAGATCTTGCGTGACGCGCTCCGCGAGCACCATGGTGATGTACTCGGCCACGCTTTGGCCGGCCTGCGCGGCGGCACGACCCAGATGCTCTTTAAGGAGCATCGGTAGTCGGAACTCCTGACGTTCCTCGGCCGGCAAGGCCCGATACACGGACGCAGCATTCGACATGAGCAACTCCTCGTCCGTACATTGTACGAATTGGGGCGGGTGTTGGCAATCCAGGCCAGGTGATCGAAGTCTCACTTCTGCTCCGCCGTGCACAGGTGGAAGCCGTTCGTCGCGTCGAGGTAGGTACTGTAGACGAGCGTGCGGCTTTCAGCCACAGCAGTCATCTCCACCATCCACACGCCGTCGGGGAACGCGTACCCCATGTTCTCGGCGTCGCGGTGGACATCGCAGCGGCCGAGATCGAGCGCTTCGGCTTCAGGCACCAGTCGGGCATCGACGATCTGCCAAGTGCCCTGCGAAGGTTCAATCGCGCTTCCGATCATGTCGAGCGCCACCCGCTCGGCCTGGGCGCGTGTCCAGAATGGGCCGGGACCGAGCGTCGTCTTGGGCGGCGGGATGGGCGTGATGGTGGCTCGGCTGTCGATCTCGAAGGCGTCCAGGATGTTCCCGGCGAGCCTCAGCACCTGCGGATCAAGCTCGAAGCCGGTGCCGTAGTCCTGGCGGAAGCCATACACCATGCCGCCGTGCGCGAAGCGGACCTCCACGCAACCACCGTGGATATCGCCATTACAGTAGCTGACGTCGCCGGACAGCGGAGGCGCATTCGGCAGGTTGAGCGACGCAGGCGGATGTTGAACGAAGCCTCCCAACCGCACTTCTGGTTGCACATTGCGATTGTCGCGTGTCGCGATGCTCTCGGCGGCAGCCTTGGCGATGGCCAGCCGCAGCGGGTACTGCGGCCATTCGGGGCTGGTGAGCGTCCAAGCATCGTCGCCATCGGAGGCGAACACCATGTCGGCCGGGTGATGCAGTCGAACGCCGAAGCGCGGTATCTTGGACGTACGCCACGCCATCATACGCAAGGGTCGGTTCCGCCGTGGCCGACTGCGCCGGAGGCCGGACTTGGATGGCTGGCTCGCGGGCACAACCGGTCAATGCCCCCAGCGCCAAGCCTCCTATCGCCGCTACGCCACAGCCTCGTCGGCGACCGTTCATGCGTTGATTCATGCGGGGCTCCACCTTCCAGGCGTAGAGGCCGGTTCCGAGTGCGGCACCAATGGTCGCGCTCGTTGCCTGGAGAAACCTTCGGCGGGTCAGCAAGGAGATAGGAATGTCAGTCCCACGCCCCCAACATATCCCCCCAGGCACCCCATGTCAAGCGCTCTCCGCGCAGGTGCCGCAGGATCTTGTCGATCACCGCCGGCTCCTGGATCAGCGCGATCACCCGCATCGTGTCGCCTTCTACCACGATGTCCTGGGCTTCGAAGTGCGCGAGTTCGGCCTGTACACGGTGAATGGGTACCGGATGATGATCGGGAGCGAGCTCTGATGGCCGACCGGCTAGACGACTCAATGCGGATTGACAAGCGCGGGATCCGAGGCCATGATTGTCCGGGTCCGGATAACCCTCGGTGACTCGGGAGAGCGGGGTCTGTATGCCGGGGTATGCTCTGGCAACGCGACTGCGTCATCATGGATATGCAGCCAGGTCCGTCGGCATCATGAGAAGTTAGGCGGCGCAACACAACCGCATCGTGCCAAGCTTTCTACAACTCCCCATCAACACAGAGCGTCTTGTACTGCGCGCGTTGCGCCCAGACGATGCTGCTGAACTTTTCGAGATCTACTCAGACCCGACCGTTATGCGGTTCTGGGGAACGCCTGCCTGGACCCGAATTGAGCAGGCCGTCGAAATGATTGAACGGGAGAGCAAGGCAACGCAAGCAGGCGAATACCTGCGCCTCGGTATCGAAGAGCGAGAAAGCAGTACATTGATCGGCGCCTGCACGCTTTTCAGCTTTCACGAAGCCAGCCGCCGTGCTGAGATAGGCTATATCCTTCGCTCGCGGAGTTGGGGTAAAGCACTGATGTCGGAGTCACTGCGTAGCCTTGTGAACTACGGGTTCACCAATCTCAATCTGAATCGCATCGAAGCGGACATCGATCCACGAAACGAGAGGTCCGAAAGAGTTCTTCAGCGCTTGGGCTTTGTCAAGGAGGGCCATCTTCGCCAACGTTGGATCGTATCCGGTGAAGTCTCGGACTCCGCCCTTTACGGGTTGCTGCGCAGCGACTGGGAGGCAAGAACGTGAGTCACCGCAGTTCAGCGATGCCTAACCCCTCGGTCAACCGGACCCGCTACGGCAGGCATCGCAAGAGGCCACCGTTCTACGTTCGCATCTGAAAGGGAATTCATGGCAACCCAGTTCGCTCGACCGAAGGACAATCCTTGGAGACTGAAGACCCCTCCCGGGACGTCCGAGTACACGATGCACACAGACGAGAAAGACGGAAAGAAGATTCTCGTCTGCACTGTCGGCAGCACGGTCCTGCACTACGACGCCAGATGCATCGATGACTTGTATTCCATGCTCAAGCAGGCAGGCGACTGGATCGAACTCGGTGGAGCCGACGAGCAGAAGGCAGCGAAAGACGGCACCGTTGAAAGCTGGGGCCGATCAGAAGCCAATCCGGTAGGCGGCTGGTATGGACTGAAGAAGGGCCTGCGTGGACGTTTTGGCATCTACATCCCGCCGCTGATGGAAGAACTCGGCCTCTGCGAGCTTGAGCACAACGCCAAGAACAACAGAATGCGCGCCAAGTGAGCGCAGCGACACCTACCCCCTCGCGCCGCAGGTGCGCGAGCTGGCGTCAGAGGTAGCCCCGCTGCAAGAGGTTCCGGGCCGAGGCGACGTAGGATCCATCGTCCGCCGGCGGGACATCCCAACCCAGGGTGTCCGCCAGGCGATCGTAGATGTTGAAGAGGTAGGCGACGTGGACCGCCTCGGCCAGGGCCTCTCTGCTCACGCCGGCGGCCAGCACCGCTCGCGCGTCGTCGGCCGTCAGCGCTTCGGGCCGTCGGGTCATGGTGTCCAGGAAGCCCAAGGTGGCCCGCAGCCCTTCGGCGATGGGCGCGCTCTGGTAGTCGTCCAGCACCTGTTGCGTGAGCTTGGCGTCGAAGGCAATCGCCGCGACCGCGGCGTGAGCGTTCGTTCAGAAGTGACAGGCGTTCAACCGCGATACGAAGGCGGCAAAGAGCTCGCGTTCGCCGACGGTCCACGCGGCGTCACCGCGCATGGCAGCCTGGGTATGCTCGGAATGCGGCCGGCCGAAGAAGGCCGGTCGGTAGCGCAGGGTGCGCACCACGTCGGGCGCGCGGTAGCCCGAGAGCTGGCGGATGACGAAGAAGAGCAGCCGGGCCTTCAGGCCCTCGCCCTGCTCCACGTTTGCGAGCCTCATGCGGCCTCCACGGCGGCCATCGCCGCGACATATCGGGACTCGGCGGCGCCCAAGGCGGCGGCCACGACGAACTCGAAGACCTGATCCTGGTCGTAGCCAGGACCGCCCTTGGCCATCAGCGCCGCCACGTCGGCATCAGTGATGGTGTAGGCCTGTTGCCGGATCTTGGCCAGCAAGGGCGCCAGATCGGCCGGGGCCTCGCCACGGGCCGCCGCCTGGCGCAGGGACGCCGCCAGCCGGCCGGGGCCTTCGAGCACGGCCCGGCGCGTGGCCAGCCGCAAGGCCTCCAGATGATCCAGGCTATCGCTCATGACGATGGGCTCCAAGGTGTCGGGCATCCTGCGGCAGGCGGCGGAGTCTCACCCTACCGGGGCACCGGCTCCGATGATAGGCTGGCCGGCGTCCCGCGGTCTACGGGAGAAGCCCCAATGATGGGCGGGAATTCCCCTGGGGCGCAACCGCAGCAATCGAGCCGATGTTCCGGCGGGCTTGACCAGCACGGGAACCGAGGTCATGATCACCCGGGTGCGTATATGCTGACACCGTCGGCATCATGAGAAGTTGGGATTTCCAGCAACCGCCGGACCTGCAATCGACGGGCCACTCTCAGGCTGCTGCCATCGCGTCGCCGAGCAGTGCGACACCTAGGAATGACCGCGACATGATCACCGGCGCCATCAAGTCCCAAGTCGACCAGATCTGGAACGCCTTCTGGTCCGGCGGCATTTCGAACCCGCTGGAGGTGATGGAGCAGATCACCTACCTGCTCTTCCTGCGCCGCCTGGACGACCTGCACACGCTGGAAGAGAACAGGTCCGCCCGGCTCAAGGTTCCGATGGAGCGCCGCGTCTTTCCCGAGGGTAAGGACGACATCGGCAGGGACGGCGGGCTCGCCTACGACGACTTGCGCTGGTCGCGCTTCAAACACCAGGCTCCGGCGGAGATGTACGCGGTGGTGGGCGAGCACGTCTTCCCGTTCCTGCGCACGCTGGGCGGCGACGACTCCACCTACGCGCACCACATGAAGGACGCGCGCTTCACCATCCCCACGCCCGCGCTGCTGGCCAAGGTGGTGGACCTGCTCGACCAGGTGCCGATGGACGACCGCGACACCAAGGGCGACCTCTACGAATACATGCTGGGCAAGATTGCCGCAGCAGGACAAAACGGGCAATTCCGAACTCCGCGCCACATCATCCAGCTCATGGTGGAAATGACCGCGCCTACGCCTACCGACACCATTTGCGACCCGGCCAGCGGCACCTGCGGCTT
>JBGAUA010000168.1:0-7923 GCA_044228875.1 Anaerolineae bacterium | reverse complement strand
ACGCGCGGGCGAAGCTCGAGCGGGTGGCGGCGGCGCTGGGTTGAGAGGCACTCACCCCCCCATCAGCCGCGCCATCTCCGCATCCCCCCCCCGCCGCCCCGCCTGTATCTGCCGCCGGGCATACAGCATCGCCGGCCAGCCGACCAGCCCCGCGCCGAGCCCGCGCAGCGTCGCCCGCGCCGCCTCGCCGCGCCAGGCCCGCAATGCCTGCCAGGCCAGGCGCAGCTGGGCGGCCAGGACATGGTGCAGGTTGCGTGCCAGCAGTCGACCGGGGTAGCAGCGGGCGATCATCAGCATACGGTTGCGGGCCACGAAGTAGCTGGCCAGGGGGCCGCCGCCGGTGGCCGAGACATGGTGGTAGACCACCGCCTCGGGGGCGAAGACGCAGCCCCAGCCGGCCAGACGCGCCCGCCAGGCGAGGTCGACGTCCTCCATGTAGGAGCCGAAGTCCTCGCAGAACCAACCGATGTCGTCGAACAGTGCCCGGCGGTAGGCCGCGGCGGCGGCATTTGCCCCGAAGACCTCCGTCGCTCCGTCGTATTGCCCCCGATCCAGCTCGCCCCAGCCGCGGTTGGCGGCCATGGCCGCGCGGTCCAGGGTGTCGCCCGTGGTGTGCAGCCGCTCCCGGTCGGCGAACTGCCGCAGCTTGGAGCAGGCCATGCCCGCCCGGGGATGGGCGTCGAGGGCGGCCAGCAAGGCGGCCAGCCAGCCGGGCTCGGCCTCGGTGTCGTTGTTGAGCAGGACGATGACCGGCGCGCGGGACACGCGGATGCCGACATTGACCGCGGCCGCGAAGCCCAGGTTGCCCGGCAGGGCCATGACCCGCACGGCGGGGAAGCGGGAGAGGACGGCCGCGGTGTCGTCCGTGGATCCGTTGTCGACGACGATGACCTCGAAGGCCGGCCCGCCGAGACCGCCCAGGCTCTGGCGCGCCAAGGCCTCCAGGCAGGGGGGCAGAAAGCATGCCCCGTTCCAGGTGGGGATGACGATGCTGACGCGGGGGCTGGGCGGGGCGGCGGAGACTGTGGGGGCAACGGGCATGGTGCCGGGAATGATACACTGAGGCGCGTGGTGCCCGGGGGCAACCCAACTGTCCGTTTGAGCCACCCATGTCGTTAAGGTCTGCGGACGCGGCGCTTGCCAGAGCGCCGCCGCACTGGCATCACGGGAATACCCAACGAGGAAGCGATCATGACACAGCGAGCTGCCGGCCACCGGACCAGCCGTGGCCTCCTGTTCTTATGCCTGGGTGGCGCCGTGGCCCTTGCCACCCAGGCCACGCCGCGCC
Organism: Anaerolineae bacterium; assembly: GCA_044228875.1. Lineage (GTDB taxonomy): Bacteria > Chloroflexota > Anaerolineae > Epilineales > Epilineaceae > Epilinea. The sequence continues at coordinate 6,635 of JBGAUA010000168.1, read as the reverse complement.
CGTCCACCGCGCAGGCCCCCGACCTCGCCGCGGCCTGCGGCTCGCTCAACCCCTACGTGGCCGTCGCGCGCTTCGCCGCGCCGAAGAACGACCGTCCGGATGCGGCGGCTCCCTCGGTCGTCGCCCTGCGGGACACGGCCGCCGATGATCTTGGCGCGCAGGTGATCCTGGCCAACCAGGCGCAGACCGGCGCGGTCTTCGGCCTGGCCTATGACGCCCCGCGGCGGCAGCTCTATGCCGCGGCCTACCACAAGCGCGGGACGCCCTTCGGCCCGGCCGGTCCGGGCGGCATCTACCGTATCGATCTGGCCACCGGCGCGGTGATCCGCTGGGCCACCCTGCAGGCCGGGCCGGACCACCACGACCTCAAGCTGTCCCAGGACGAGCCGGCGGCCATCTGGGTGGGCCGCACCGGCCTGGGCGACATCGAGCTGTCGCCGGACGGCAGCCAGCTCCTGGTGGCCAACCTCTACGACGGACGCATCCACCGCCTGCGGTTGACGGACGGCGTGAGCCTCGGCAGCTTCCGCCACGGCGGCTACGGCCAGACCTGGCAGGGCAAGGCCCGGCTCTTCGCCCTGGCGGTGGACGAGGACTGGCTCTACCACGGGGTCATGGACCTGGGAGATCAGGACCGTCCCTCGGCCACCGCCCACGTCTTCCGCTCCCGACCGGACGGCACAGCGTTGACCGAGGTGGCCGCCATTCCGGCCGGCACCGCGCTGCTGGACGAGCGACAGCCATTCCCCGGCGTCCTCATGTTGACCGACATCGGGGTCATGCCGCCGACGGCCGAAGGCGGAGAACCGGGCTTCCTTGCGGCCTTCCGTGAACGGGCGATTGACGTGGCGCAGCCCTCCAACGTCCAACTGCGTGGGCAGATGGCGCCGGTCATGCGCTGGAGCCGGGGCCGGCCCGAGGCGGCCGCGTCCTACAGCTTCGCGGCGCAGGGCGGTCTGGCGAAGCTGCCGGGCATCAACCTGTGGGCGGCCACGGCCTTGCGCATGGACGGCAGCCTGGGCCGCGAGGGCCGCGAAGGCGCGCAGCCAGGACAGCGCTTCCTGGGCACCCGCGGTGAGCTGGGCTGGTTGGACGGCGACACGACGGTTATGCCGGTGGTTTCCGCCTACGACGAACCGGTGACCGCGCCGGTCAGCTCCCCATCTCCGGTCATGCTGCTCGCCGCATTGGGCGACGCCGAGACCTTGTGTGCCGGCGATGCCCAGCGCGACCCAGCCTTGGTAGCCACGGCCACCGCGGCGGTCAGCATCCGGCAGACGGAGGCGGCCGTCGCGCCGCAGACCGTGATGGCCGCCACGATCGAGGCCTTCGCCACCCGCTACGGGCCCACCTTGACGGCCTTCGCCACCACCGCGCCCGGTACCCAGACGGCGGTCGCGGCCACGGCATCCGCCTTGCCGCCCGGAGCCATCCCACCCGGCGGCGGACCGCGCGCTGCCCTCGCGGCGACCTGCTCCAGCCAGTACCCGGCCTATGCCATGAGCATCTTCGCCCATGACAGCCCGGTGGGTGTGTTGAAGAAGAGCGACGCGATCCTGGCCTTCAACGGCCAGCCATCGGGTCAGCTGCGGCTGGCCGACCAGAACCAGATCGGCGCGGTCTACGGCCTGGCCTACGACCACCGCCGCTCGCAGCTGTACGCGGGGGCCTACATGAAGCGCGAGGCGGTCATGGGGCCCTTGGGGCCTGGGGCCATCTACCGCATCGACCTGAGCAGCGGCCAGGTATCGCCGTGGACCCTGCTGCCCGCCGGCCCGGATCTGCACGATTACGCGACCAACTACGACGAACCGCTCTCCCCTTGGGTGGGTTGGTTGGGCCTGGGCGATATCGACCTGAGCGAGGACGGCACGGAACTGTATGCCGCCAACCTTTTCGATGGCCGCATCTACCGCGTCAGCGTGCCGGAAGGGCGCATTCTGGGCAGCTTCGCCAACGGCGGGTCGGGCGAAGCCTGGGCAAGCGGCGCGCGGCCGATGGGGCTGGGCCTCTGGGGCGGCCAGCTGTACCACGGGGTGGTCAACAGCGGCGCCGCCGGTGGGCGCAACGAGGCCACGGTGTACGTGTCAGACCCTGATGGCAGCCGCATGCGGCTGCTCCTGCGGCTGGACCTGGGCTACAGGCAGGGCAACTCCCCGTGGTCGTCCTGGAGCGCCGCGGGCATCGGCGGCGGGCATGAGGCGATGCTCAGCGACATCGTGGTGCGCAAGAACGGCGACCTGTTGTTGGGCCTGCGCGACCGCATGGGCGACGCCCAGCTGAACGTGGGCTACGGCGACCTGATCATCGCCCGGCAGCAGGGCGGGGTCTGGGTTCCGGACACGACCGGCGGCGGCGAATTCTACCAGGACAACATCATCCACCAGGAGCCGCTCTGGGGCGGCCTGGCCCTCAGCCCCTTGGGGGACAGGGTGATCTCCTCGGTGCTCGATCCCATCGTCACGCAGAGCGGCGGCGCCATCTGGTTTGACAACGACACGGGCCGAGCCTGGCAGAAGGAGACCCTCTACCAGACGACCGGCGGCACGGACCCGACCTTCTCCAAGAGCCAGGGCCTGGGGGATGTGGAATCGCTCTGCCCGCCGCCGCTTGTGCCCACCTTCACGCCGGCCGCCAGCCCTTCGGCCACCGCCAGCTCGACAGCCACATTGACGCCGTCAGCCACGGCGACCGCGACGGCAACGGCCACCGCGACGGCCACCCGCACGCCTACGGCCACGGCCACCGCCACGGCCACCAGTGTCCCGGGCCGCATCTACCTGCCCATGCTCAACCGCAACTGGTGCCTACCCAAGGCGCATGTGGACGTGGTCCTGGTGCTGGACATGTCCACGTCGATGGAGCGACTGACCCGTAGTGGGCGCTCCAAACATGCCGCGGCGGTGGAGGCGGCGCGCAGCTTCGTCCAACAGATGGAGCTGCGACCGGATGAGGCGGGGCGCGCGGACCGCGCCGCGGTGGTGGGCTTCAACGACACGGCTTGGACTGAAGTGGGCCTGACCAGCGATCTCGCCGCCCTCGAAGCCGCCCTGGACGCCTTGGAGCTCCGCATCGCCCAGGGCACCCGGCTGGACCTGGCCATGGCCCAGGGCCAGCGCGTCTTGGACGGCGGCGGCCTGCGCGGCGGCGGCGTGGCGCCGGTGGTCATCCTGCTGACGGACGGCCTGCCCAACCGCGTGCCCACGCCCCCTGCGGGCGGCACGCAGGAGGACACGATCCTCACGGCGGCCGCGGCGGCCAAGGTGGCCGGTACCCGCGTCTTCACCGTCGGCCTGGGCGAGGCCAGCGACGTGCTGGACCGCCTGCTGCGCGGCGTCGCCTCGGCCCCCGAAGACTACGCCTTCGCCCCGGACGGGGAGGACCTGGCGCTGGTCTACAAGCGGTTGGCGGGACGGGTGCACGGTTGCGAGTAGCGGCGGGTCTGCCGGGCGCCAGGATCCGCCACTGTCTTGACGGCGCGACCCGGCTGGCTCGCCCGGGGTCAACGTGAACCCAGGGGGAGCCAGCTGGGACGGATGATCATGGTGACGGCGCGTCCAAACGCCCGGCGGACCCGCCTTTACGGTCACCTGACTGCGTACGGATGTCCGATGCGATCGGCCGGCATGCGGTCTACGGCCGTGCGACCGATGGCAACCATGCCCCCCATGGCCGCGGCGCGTGCCGGACGGCATCACCGCCCACCGTCACCGTCAGCGAACTGCCATCCGGAGCCGCCGCCTTGGCGTCGACCGCCATGAGCGACGACGATGCCGCGCCCGTGAGCGTTCGCAGTCGAAGGGCGGCCAGTACCGTGCCGGTTGGAAGCGAAGCACCGCCGGGCATGAAGCCACCCAGGCGCAGCCGTCGGCCCTGGGCGTCCAGGACGGGGCCAAGCACCCGGGAGGCCGCCGTCGGGCGGATCGCCGCGGTGTCGATCAGCTTGCTGCCACTGCTCGGCAGGTCGATGGTCAGCTCCCAGCTGTCCAGGCTGAGATCTTGGCCCGTGCGCACCGTGATTGTCAGGGTTCCGTCATCCGCCCGCTCAGCGGCCACATCAAGCATGGCTTCGCCTCCGGCGGCGGGGGCGGCCGGCACGGTCTCGCCACAGCTCAGGCCGCTGCGGGAGTCGGCCAGGGCGACGTCCAGAGCGTCGACCAGGCCGCTGCCGTCCAGGTCGCGCGCGGCGTCCACGCTCCAGCTGCCCAGGGCCACCAGGTCGGCGTCGAAGCCCGTGAGGCGACAGTCGCCGTCGATATCGCCGGCCAGCGGTGGCAGATCGGCGACCTTGTTCAGGGCGACGTCCACCCGCCGGCTGTCCGAGCGGGCCCAGAGTTCGGGCTGGTACATCGCATAGGCCTCTGCGGGCCGGGCGCCGAAGCGGCCCGGCGTGACCGCACGCACGGCGTACTCGAAGGTGCTGCGACCGGCGGGCAGGCGGCTGATGAAGAAGGTCGCCCCCTCGTCCCGCAGCTCGCGCCGCTCGTAGCCCCACCAGCGCCACCAGGGCAGCTGGCCGTTCGGCAGGCGTTTCGTCTCCGTGTCCAGGGCCGTGTTGACCGCCTCGAAGCCCGCAGGCAGCCAGTCCTGCACCATGAGGTAGGCCAGCTCCTGTGACGCCTGCAAGGTCAGGCGCACGTTGACCAGATCGCCCGGCTGCCAGTGCTCCTGCCCCGTGCGGCCGTCCATCGCCATGTACTCGCGGCGCAGGCTGAGGCCGCTGCCGGCCGCCGCCACCGGCTTGAAATCCGGGTGGAAGACGTAGAGACGACCGCTTAGGCTGTAGTAGAGGCTGCCGCCCGCGCCCTTGCTCAGCACCAGCAGGTGACGGCCGGGCGTCAGGTCCGCGCCGGGAAGGCGGACGACGATCGGCAGGGCGACCTGGCCTGCCTCGTGGCGCCCGGCGGCAATCTCCTTGCCGTCCAGATCCAACCGCCAATCGTAGGCCGCGGTCAGCTCGCCCGAAGCGACGATCCAATCCGTGAGACCCAGCACTGCCCAGGCGGTGTCATGGGTGGACTGCCCCCAGGCCCGGCCCTGGCGCTGCGCCATCAGCCAGCGGACCGCCTCGGGGGCCAGCGGATCCTCCGGCCGCATGCGGGCCAGCGCCAGGAGGGCCATGGACGTGGTCTTGACCGAGGAGGCCATGCTGCGCCAGCCAGCCGCGCCCGAGCCGGCCGCCGGCGCCCAATGCACGCCGCCGCCGTCGCGGAGCGCCCGCGAAACCAGCAGGTCCAGGGCCTGGTCGGCCAGGTCCTGGCGGCCGGCGGAGCGCGCGGCCAGGGCCAGAGCGCCGAGGGCGAAGGTATCCAGCTGCTCGCGCCGCGCGTTGAGGCTGAGGACGGCGGCGGCATCCGCCCGCCCGGCCTCGGCCATGACGAAGAGCCCGTAGGCCTGCACCCCGGCATCCGCCTCCGCCGCGACCAGGCGGCTCAAGGCCTGGAAGCCGCGGTTCAGCACCCCTTCGTCGACCGCATAGCCGGAAGCCTCGGCCAGGGTCAGGCCGTGCAGCACATACGCGGTGATGTAGGTGTTGCCGCCACCGTTCCACCAGCCCCAGCTGCCGTCAAAGGCCTGGTACCCGTAGAGCTTCTGCAGGCCGGCGGCCATCATCGGCGGCAGGGCAGCCTGCAATGTCGGGGCGTCCAGGTCCATCTCCAGGATGAGGCGACCCACCACGCCATTGGGCAGCATGCGGCTCATCGTCTGCTCCACGCAGCCGTAGGGGTAGCCGATGAGGCTGTCCAAGCCGCCCAGGATGGCCGAGGCCAGCGACGGCGAGAGGCTCACTTCCACCACGGACTGCTCAGGATGCGCCCCCAAGGGCAGGTCCAGGGTCTCGGTCACCGGCGTGCGGGTCACGACCCCGCTGCGCGCGAAGGGTTCGGGCACGGTGAAGGGCTCGATGCGCAGTGGCAGCTCGACGGCATCGTCTCCCATCGGCGTGCGCAAGGTCGCCGTCAGGCGGTGCAGGCCCACGTCCGCCGCCACCGCGCTCCAGCGGGCCACCGTCATCGCTCCGGGTTCCAGCTGCAAGCGGCGCTCGCCCTGGTCGAGCTGGATCAGCCCGGGGCTGTCCAGGCGGCAAAAGCCCTCAAGCGGCTCCACGATGGCGTCGTTGCGGCCCAGGAGGTCCACCGCAAGACGGTCTCCCTGCACCAGGAAGCGCGGCAAGGCCGCCTCGACCGAGACCGGCTTGCTGACAACCACCGCGGCCGTACCTTGCCCCGCCCGGCCCTCGCGGTCCACCGCGCGGGCCAAGGCCTGCCAGGTGGTCAGGGAATCCGGCAGGGTCAGGGTGACGACCGCCTCGCCCTGGTCGTCGGTGACGATGGCGGCGTTCCAGTAGGCGGTGTCGGGCAGGTCGCGACGTGGCTGTACCGCCTGCTCCTCCGCGGGTGCATCCGGGCCGCCGCCGCTCGTGAGGGTAGGCGTCGGCGGGGGAGAGGCCGCCGCGGCAGGGGTGGCGGTGCTGCTACCAGGGGCCGATGTCGGCCGCGGCAGGTAGCGCTGCGACGGGTCGTACGCACGGCTCCACCACCAGGAGGACGGCGACCAGCTGTCGTGGGCGCTCACGCGGCTGCCGCGGAAGCCCCACAGCCCTTCGAAGATGTCGCCAGCACCGTCGCGGGCCA
>JBGAUA010000167.1:3652-7934 GCA_044228875.1 Anaerolineae bacterium | reverse complement strand
AAAAGGGCGGGCGGGCCTCCGCCGCGGCGTAGAAGTCGCCGCGCAGACGCTCCAGCTCGCCGACGGTGAGTTCGGTGCGGCCCAGATAGCAGTCCTCGACGCGCGCGCCGTTGCGCATCCCCCCCGCGACGAGCACGAGCTCGAGTCCGGACCGTTCGTGCACGACGCGCAGCGGCCGGCCGGCCGCGTCGACACCGGGGCCGGCAAGGGCCTGACTCAACTTCGTACGTCCCTCGACGAGGTAGCCGCGCAGGTACCAGAAACGCCAGAGGTCCGCCGCGAGCGAGAGCGCCGCCTGGCCGTCGCCACACAACAGTAGGCCGTCAAGGGCGGCAACCAGATTGCCGTGCTCGGCCGAGAGCCGGTCCAAAACCGCCGACGGATCACCGCTCGACAACTCGGGTCGCTCCGCCGCGGCCAGCGCAGCCATTGCGTCGGCGTGGCGGCGGCCGATCCACCCCGCTTCATCGGCTTCGGCCAGACGCTGTGCAGCATACTCGGCCACGACGCGGAACATCGTAAACCGGGCATCACCGTCGGCGAAGGCACCCTGAATCAAGCTCATGTCGGACAGAGCCGACAGCGCATTGAACACGTCCAAGGACGCCGCCCGATTCCTTTCGGGCGCGGCGGTGTCCGCGCCGCACACTGTTTCGGCCAACGCGATCGTCCAGCCTCCGCGAAAGACCGCGAGTCGCCGAAACAGCCGCTGCTGGTCTTCGTCGAGCAACGCGTGGCTCCAGTCCAGTGTTGCAGCCAGGGTCTGCTGACGCTTCGGCAGGTCGCGCAATCCGCCGCCCAGCTGCGGCAGGCGACCCTCCAGCCTCGCCAGCAGCGCTGCCGGCGGCAGGAGTCTCGCCCGCGCGGCCGCCAGTTCGATCGCGAGCGGCACGCCATCGAGGCGACGGCAGATCTCAGCGACGGCGGCGGCATTATCCGGCGTAAGCCTGAAGTCGGACGACGCCGCCTGCGCCCGGCTGACGAAGAGCATCACCGCGGAGCTGGCCGCAACCACCCCGGCCCGATCGATCGCTTCGGCACCTTCGGCATCACGCGACAGGTCCCCATCGGCTGCCTCGGCTTCGGGAAGATCCAGTGGCCCGACGGCGACGTCGTGCTCGCCCCGCACACGAAGCGGAGCGCGGCTGGTCACCAGGAAGGTGAGTCCGGGACAGGCTTCCAAGAGTGTCGCCAGCTCCGGGCCGACCTCCAGCACCTGCTCGACGTTGTCGAGGATGACCAGCGTGGTCCGGTTCGCCAGGCGGGCCTCGAGCGCGGCGGCCAAGGGCGCGCCGCCGCCTTCAGGCACCGCCAACACCGCCGCCATCGCCGGCAGCACCAGGACGGGCTCCTGCACAGTGGCCAACCGGACCAGGTAGACCCCGTCAGCGAAGTCGTCGAGCATGTCGGCGGCCAGCTGCAGGGCCAGACGCGACTTGCCGATGCCACCCGGGCCGGTCAACGTGACCATCCGCACGTCGTGACCACGCAGCAGGAGCCTCACCGCCGCCAGCTCCCGGGCGCGGTCGACCAGCGGCGTCATCGCCTGCGGGAGGTTGTTGGGATGGGAATCCAGGGTTCGCAGCGGCGGAAACTGTTGGGGCAAGCCATCGACCAGCACCTGGTGCACCACTTCAGGCGCCAGCAGGTCACGCAGGCGGTGGGCACCCATCACTTGGAGGGTCACGTCCCGGGGCAGGTCGTCGCGCACCAGCAGGGCCACCGCCTCGCTGAGCAGGATCTGCCCTCCGTGACCGGCTGCCATCAGGCGCGCCAGTCGGTTGAGGCAAGGCGCAACGTAATCGCCTGCCCGCGGGTCCGCCTCGCCGATGTGCACGGCCATGCGCACCACCAAGGCTCCGTCCGGGCCCCAGACGGTGGCGGCCAGGCCCCTTTGCGCCTCGACAGCGGCAGCCAGAGCGGCGGGTGCGGTGCGAAAGGCGGCCTGAACGGCGTCACCGACGCGCTTGAACCATACGCCGCCGTTAGCGCCAATGGCCCCCTTCATGACCTCGTCATGCCTGTCCAAAGCGGCGCGCATCGCCGCGGCGTCGCGCTCCCAGCGCAAGGTGCTGCCCTGGATGTCGCTGAAGAGGAAGGCGACGGTCCCGCTGGGCCAGCCGCTATCGGCGGGGTCGGGCCGGGCGCTCAGCGGACCAGCTCCGCCAGCAGCCCGGCGGCGAGCAGGACGAGGCCGAGCAGGACCAAGGAGGAAGCACGGTTGAACAGGCGCAACTTGCCGTTGGTGATCACGGCATTGGCGACAATCTGCCCGGCCAAGGCCAGGTGCAGGGGGTGTTCGTTGGGGTGATAGACCGCCGCATCCACATAGCGCCGAGCAACCTCGGCGGCGAGTTCAGCAGGACTGTAGGCGGCAAGATGCTGACTGTAGAACAGGTTGTCGGCGTTGGCGCCCGACGCTGGGCGGGCCGGTCGAAGGACGGGCGCCTTCTGTGGTCGGAAGGACCAGACGGCGGTCCCGAGCGCCGCGAGGAAGGCCATCTCCGCAGCGCCAAATGCGGCAACAGCGATGAGCGGCATGGCGTCGGCGCCCCGCAGCAAGCCGATCAAGGCGCCGCTGGCAGTGCCCGTGAGCGCACTGGCCGCCAGATTCTTGGCCTCAGCGAACTTGAGCCAACCGTCGACCCGGTCGAGAATGTCAGCCAGGAGCTCGGCAGTTCGCGCTTGGTCTTCCGGCGAAGATCTCAGTTGAGAGGTAGCCTCAGTCGCCACGGAGCAAGCATAAGTCCGGCGCGGTCAAGCGTCAACCACTGTCGTTGTCATGGCGCCCATCGGCGGCCGCTCGATCCGAACCCATCCCGGCCCTCCCGGGACACCGAGAGGCGCGCCCGACCTCCGCGGGCGGGCTTTATCCATGGGCTTCAGCGCGACCAGCCCCATTGAGCGAGGCGCGTGAGGCTCTCGGCCACCTCGTCCTCGCCGAAGTACCAGTCCACCTCGAGGGTCACGGCGGCGCCGGCTGGAAGGCGTCCTCGAAGATCCCGGAAGTCCAGCACGCCCATCCCCGGCACGAGGTGATCGCGCAGGCCCACATGGTCATGCAGGTGTGTCCCCAGCCAGTTTCCGCCGACTGCCGTCCACCAATCCGACCATGGGGCCGTGCCCAGCGCATCCTGGGCGCCCACGTGGCCTGTGTCCAGCCAGGCGCCGACCGTGTCGGACCAACCCTCTCCCGCTGCGACCTGCAGCAGCTGCGCCATTCCGGCCGGGCTCGGCAGCTCGTGGGGGTGGTAGCCGGTCTCCAGGCCGACGCGGATGCCCGACGCGCGCGCCTGCTCGAGCAGTGGTCGCAGCCCCGCCCAGGCCCGCTCCAAGGTCGGCGGCTCAAGGGCGTCGCGCCAGGCGATGAAACGCCGAAGGACGTCGCCGTAAGCGTCGGTCTCGCGACGTCCCGCCCGCTGCCTCGCCTCAAGTTCGAAGCGCAGGCGACGGCCCGTGCCAAACGCATCATCCTCCAGTTGCCCCAGATGCAGCACCACCGCCGTTGCCCCAAGTCGCTCGGCGGTGGCGATGGTCTCACTCAGGGCGGCGGCCGCCTGCTCCCTCGCCACCGCATCGGCCGAGGTCAAGGAATGGGCGTCGCGCCAGCCTGCCGGCCGTGGGCAGGGATGGTGCACCGTGGTCACCAACAGCTCGGCGTCAGGGAGCTGGCGCAGCATTTCCGACGGCAAGATGTGGCTGAGCTCGATGGCCGCGAAGCCCAGGCGTCGCGCGGTGGCCAGGAAGGGCTCGAGGCCATCCGCTTCCGACCAGCGCTGCAGGTACATGGTCGACAAGGCCAATACGGGCGCTGTCCGCGGCGGCTGGTCCACGCTCATCGCAGGCGACCTCGGCGCAGCTCGTAGAGAAGAATGCCGGCGGCAACCGCCAGGTTGAGCGACGTACCGCTGCCGGCCATCGGCACGCGCACCTTGCGGTCCGCCGCCGCCAGTAGATCGGGAGGGAGGCCTTCGCGCTCGCTCCCCAGCAAGAGCAGCGCAGCACCGGAGGTCAGGTCATCGACGGCTCCGGGCGCCCAATGCAGACGGTCAGCTCGGGCCGAACTTGCCACCACCGTCGTCTGCCGCGCGCGCGCCCAGCCCAGCAGCTCCAGGACCGAGGCCCGGGCCGTAGGAACGCGAAACACCGCACCCATACTGGCCTTGGCCGCCGTGGGATGTTCCGGCTCCGTTCCGGCGTCGCCCAGCAGAACGAGGGCGTCGGCCCCCACCGCCTCCATCGTGCGCAACAGGGTTCCCAGGTTGCCGGGATCGGCCAGGTC
>JBGAUA010000167.1:0-3642 GCA_044228875.1 Anaerolineae bacterium | reverse complement strand
GGCGGCAACCACCAGCGCGTCGGTGGGAAGCTCAAGTTCGGCAAGGCCCTGCTCTCGACGGGTAACGATCGCCCCGATGCCGGTCGGCCCGTCCCGCTCCGAGAGCGCGGCGAAGGCAGCCGCCGACAGTTCGAGGATCGGCGGACCGCTCTCGGCAGCCCGGATGGCGGCCAGTCGCTCAGACACCGCCGCGCTGCGGCACAGATCCGGCGCCAGCAGCAGCTGCTCCACCGCCGCGCCGGCGTCGAGCGCGCTCAGCACGAGTCGCGGTCCTTCCACGAAGAATCGACCCTGAAGGCGGCGCTCAGCGCCGGAGCGCTGCAGGCGACGCACGGCCTTTACCAGGGGATTGGATGGACGCTCGATCATCGGTCTCCGCTACCCGCTGCGGTGGATCCGCGTATGATAAGACAGGACGAGATCAGGCCCGCAATCACGGGGCGAGTTCCAGTCCCCCCGAAGCGTCAGCACCTTCGTGCCGAGGAGAACGCGTCCATGCTCACCGCCATCAACCTCTTCCAGGCCTTTGGCCTTTCGGCTTCCGCCGGGTTGAACGCCTATATCCCGCTCCTGATCGTAGGCCTGTCCGCCCGCTACACGGACGCGTTTCAGTTGAGCGGCCCGTACCAGGTACTGGAATCGCCGTGGGTCATCGGCACCTTGGTCGTGCTGACCTTGGTCGAAGGCCTGGCCGACAAGGTGCCGCTCATCGATCACGTGAACGACATCGTCGCCACCTTCATCCGCCCCGCGGCCGGCGCGCTGCTCTTCGCGACCTCTGCCGGAGTGACCACCGGCATGAGCCCGGTGCTGGCGGGTATTCTCGGCTTGTTGACCGCCGGCATCGTCCACGGAGCCAAGGCCACGGCCCGCCCCGTGATCACCGCCACCACCGGGGGAATCGGCAACCCCGTGGTCAGTGCGGTCGAGGACGTGGCCGCCGCCGTGACGAGTCTGGTCGCCATCTTCCTGCCCTTCCTGGTGGCCGTGGCCTTTCTGGCCTTCGGCCTCCTGGTCTTCTGGGTGACGCGGAGGCGGCGACCGGCCATCGTCTGATCGCCTCAGGGTAGGGTTCCCGCGGACAGCAGTTGGGGCAGGAAGACCCGTCTAACGCCTGGCCCCATCCCGGACGCGGGTGTGAAGGCCTCGTCGATGGCATAGCGCCACCACTGCACATGGTCGCTGACTTTGTCGCCGCCGCCGGCGTGGGCCACATCCATGCAGCCGTCCAGAGCGGCGGACGGATCGGCGGGGCCATTTGCGCTGCCCCAGTAGACCAAGGTGGCGAGCACGCAGCTATCCGTGCGCCGGCTTTGCAGCCCCCAGCCGCTGTTGCCGGCGATGATGGAGCGTTCGATGCTGAGCAAGCCCGCGGCCTCGTTCAGGACGCCGACGGCGAAGCCGCCGACACGGGCCCCGGACAGCGTCATCTGAGATCCATCTCCGACCCGCAGACCGATGCCGGAGCCAGCGCCCCGCAGCGTCAGGCCATCAAGCTCCGCGACCGCTTGATCCAGGTGAAGCACAGCGTCCTGCTCGCTCATGGACGGCGAGGCCACCACCTCCAGGCCCCGGCCGTTCAGGGCGGCGCCCTTGAGCGCGTGCGCGCCCGCCCAGGCCACCATGGCCTCCGGTTCCAGCGGCCCCATGCGCACGGGCTGCCCGGAACGCCCGGCCACGAAGGTGAGGTCGGCACGCAGATCCGGCCCGCCGAGGCGAAGCCCATGACCCGGTCGGAACCGCAGGTCCAGGCCGCCGCCCATCTTCACCACGGTGTTGACCGCTGAAGCGATGGTCAAGGTTCCCACTGCTTCCAGGGGCAGACCTGGATCGGTGAGGGTGACAAGGCGCTGATCGAGGGGCAGCCGGGTGTCGATCAGGAGTCGCTGGATGCCGTTGTCCACGTAGCGGTTGCGCAGGCCTGGATCATCCTGGTCCTCCCCGGCCACTGCGTCCAGACGCGGCGCGGCCACCATGAGCGGATGTCCGGCGGCATGGTGGAGGGTCGACGAGGTCATGGTGCCCGGCGCGTTGCCCCATTGGAGCATCGGCTCGTTTTCGCCGCCACCATAACCCAGGTCCAAGCCGGCGAGCTCGACACCCTTCGCTCCGTCGGCGATCCGCAATCCGGACCATGATCCCGCCGCTGCCGACTGTCCCTCAATCCGCACCGGTGCCGAACGGCTGGCGTCCACGCGCAACCAAGCGCCCGGACCGACGAGAAGGCCGGCACCCGGCGCGAATCGAAGGTGCAGGTTGCGTTCGAGCGACAAGCTGACATCGCGCGCTCCGCCGCGAATGGACAGGTCGCCGTCAAGGTCCAACGGCACCCCCGGATGCCTCCAGCTGCAGTTTTCAGGAAGGTCCGGATCCTGCGCCGCCGCGAGCACCTTGATGCGTTGGATGCCGTTGCCCTGGAAGGCGGTGTCCGCGGTGCTGGCCAGCCCTTCAGTGACGTCGGAGACGGCGCTGGGAACGATCTCGAGGGGATAACCGGGCGCATTGGCGAAGACGCTGTCCAGTGTGAGCAGGGCAGGGCTGTGAACCCGCACCATCGCCCTGTCCAGCGATCCGCCGTACTCCACGCGGGCGAAGTACAGGCTGTTGGAGCCCCCCGCCGGGTCGTTGAAGGGGCTGAAGGTCACCCCGCTCCAGCTTCCCGGCCGCTCCTCGATGCCGCTGAGGGTCACGGACTTCTCCGTGCTGCCGGTCACCTCGAGTTGCCCGCGGTTCTCGGCGTCCATGCCGGCGACAACTCCGGCACCTGGGCCAAAGCGCATGACGACGCCGTCGCTGACGCTCAAGGTCGGGCTGTCAGGCCCACCGATGGTCAGCTCCTGCTCCAGCAGGTAGGGGACACAGAAGTTGTGCCAGGCCTGGCTGTCCACGATGTCGCTCTCGTCCTCGGCCTTGACCAGGATGCCATCGCGGCCATTGCTGCCAGGATTGAGGTTGACGAGAGCGCAGCGACCCGTGACGCTCTGCCCCGCTTCATTCAAGCTGGGACCGGTGACGTTGGCCAACAAGGCCAGCGATACGCCGCCGGCCTTCTGCAGATCCGCACGAAGCAGCCGAACCGGGGCGTCGGCCTCGATCATCGGCACGCCCCCTTGACCGCCGCCCTGAATGAACGCGAAACGGATGAAGCTGTCGACAGAACCGCTCTGGAAACGAATCTGTCCCCAGAATCCCGGCGTTACCTCCCGATCGTTGGGCAGGATGCGCACGGGCTCGTTGGCGTCGAAGTTGCCGGCGATCTCCAAGGTCGAGCCGGCGGCGACGACGATGCTCGCCCCTTGGGCCATGAAGACCTGCGATCCCTGGGCGATGGTCAGCTTTGAGTTGCGGACCGTCACCGTGCAGTTGACGAAATGGGCGTCTTGGCTGCCCCATATCTCGTTGCGGCTGACGTCGCCGCAATGCTGGTTGTTCTGCGCCAGCGCGGCGCCCTCAGGCCGTCCGACCAGCAGGACGGCCACCAACACCGCGGTGGCCGCGCACCGTCCCGTTCGCGACCTTGACTGCCGCATGCATGCCTCCTGGCCCGTGAAAAACGATGGAGCCGTCCACGCCCTTGTTCCGCGCGACGACCGATGCCGCGATCATATCCCGACGGACATGAAGTGGCAATCCGTGGCGGGC
>JBGAUA010000166.1:0-7953 GCA_044228875.1 Anaerolineae bacterium | reverse complement strand
CCAGGGTGGCCACCAGCAGCGAGAGGGCGGTGAAGCCCGAACGCTGGCTGACCGCCTGCACGGGGTTGATGAGGATGGCCGCTGCCGCCTGTCTCGCGTCCCACCAGGCCAGGGCGATAGGCGAGAGGGCGGCCAGGTGGACCAGCAGACGACCGCGGTCGAAGGGCGGGCGGGGGCGGGCGGCGGGCATGGGTAGGGTGCTGGTCATGGTCCCTTCCGATGGCGGGGCTGCCGGCCGTCTTACGGTCGGCCGCGGGGGAGCATGATCGCTTGCGGACCAGCCTGGGGCTATGGGTGCCCTGGATGCCCTTGTTCGCCTTCGAGCGCCGACGACGCCGCTTGCCGCCCTCGCCCTCGGGGCGCTATCGTTCTGCCCGCCACCCACCCCAGATGCCCGGGGTGATCCATGACCCAGCGCTCGCCGGAAGACCACGAAGCGACCGGCCCTGCCTCATCCGACCCATCCGACCGCGCCGCCGGTCCGCCGCCGGCCGCGGCCGCTCCGTCGACCGACCCCCTGCTGCCCTTCTGGGTGGCCTTCAGCCATGTTCCCGGCATCGGACCGCGGCGCCTGGAGGCCCTGATCGCCGTCGGTGGCGATGTCGAGGGCGCGTGGCGGATCCCCGAAGGCCTGGCGGCCCGCTGCCTGGACCAGCGCAGCCTCGCCTCCTTCCTGACCAACCGTCGCCGTGTGGACCCCGACGCGGCAATGGCGGCCCTGTCCAAGGCCGGTGCCGAGGCCTTGTTGCGGGCCGACCCGCGGTATCCGCCGCTCTTGCGCCAGATCGACCGCGCGCCGCAGGTCCTCTTCGTCCGTGGCGACGCGACACTTCTGTCCGTGCGCTCGCTGGCCGTGGTCGGCACGCGCCAGGCCACCCCCTACGGCCAGCGAGCCACCGCCCACCTGGTGGACGACCTGGCCGCCGCCGGGCTGGGCATCGTCTCCGGCGCGGCCCTGGGCGTTGACGCCCTCGCCCATCGCCGGGCCCTGGACGCCGGCGCGCCCACTGTCGCCGTCCTCGGCTGCGGCATCGACCGCTGCTACCCGAGCGCCAACCGCCACCTGGTGGCCGACATCGCCGCGCGGGGCGCCCTGGTCAGCGAGCTGCCGCCCGGCGGCGAACCCTTCAAGGGCAACTTCCCCGCCCGCAACCGCATCATCAGCGGCCTGGCCCTCGCCACCCTGGTGGTGGAGGCCGGCCGGCGCAGCGGCGCCCTGATCACCGCCGAGTTCGCCCTGTCACAGGGACGCGACGTCTTCGCCGTGCCCGGGGAGATCTTCCAGCCCCAGGCGGAAGGCAGCAACCACCTCCTGGCCTCCGGCGCCGGCGTGGCCACGTCGGCCCTGGACATCCTGACCGCCCTGGATCTCAGCTACGTGGCCGACCAGAACAGCCTGCGCCGCCAGCGGCCCGCCGATCCGGTGGAGGCGGCCATCCTGGATGCCCTTAGGCCCGGGGCGCTGGACACCGACAGCCTCGCCCGCGCCCTTCGCAGCCCCGTGGCCCTGGTGGCCCGGAGCCTCACCCTGATGGAGCTCAAAGGCATGGTGCAACCGGCGGCGGGTCTGCGCTGGGTGGCCCTGGGCTGACCCGTGCAGGGCGAACACGACGGCGCGGGCTCAGCGGGCTCAGCGCCCTCGCGCCAGCAGGGGCAGCAGCAGCGGCTTCTCGTGGAAGCGCAGGCGGTAGAGCACCGGCCATTGCTTGCCCGTGACCAGGAAGCTGTCGTCGGCCGCGTCGTAGGCGATGCCGTTGAGCACGGGGAAGGGGAAGATCCCGGGGTTCACCTCCGGTGGGACCAGGGCGCCGAGATAGGCGTTGCCGGTGACCTGCCCCAGTTCCGGATCGATACGGTAGATCCAGTGGGTGAGGTAGACGTTGGCCCAGACCTGACCGTCCACGCATTCAAGCTCGTTGAGGTCGTCCACCAGGTCGCCGGCACGCCTGATGTCGCTGAAGCCCTGCGGCTTGTAGGCCGCGTCCGGGCTGTAGAAGCTGAGCCGGCCGCTGCCGTCGCTCTGCACCATCCGGCGGCCGTCATGGCAGAGCCCCCAGCCCTCCGAGAGATAGCTGAAGGTTCCTTCGCCGCTGAAGTCGTCGCGGTTCCACAGGTAGCCGTAGCCTTCCTGCCAGGTGAGCTGAAACAGCCGGCTGCCGACCAGCGCCAGGCCTTCGGCGAAGACGGCGCCGTCCAGCCGCTGCTCACGGATGGAGCGCCCCGTGGCCAGGTCCACCTCGCGCAGGCGGCTCTGGTTGATGAGGCCGCAGCTCTCGAACAGCCGCCCGCTGTCCCAGACCAGGCCCTGGGTATAGCAGCTGCGGTCATGGGGGTAGGTGGCCAGCACCCGCGCCTCGAGCAGCGCGGGCGCCGGCATCGCGGTGGGCGTCGGCGTGGCGCTCGGCATCGGCGTCGGGTCCTCGTCTCCCAGGAAGCGCACCACGAAGAGCCGCGGCCAGAGCTTGCCCGTCAGGGCGAAGCGCCCCTCGCCAAGGTCGGCGATGCCGTTGAGCTCGGCGGCCGCCGACTGCTCCTGCGCCGTCAGCAGTCCCGAGGCATCCACCAAGGCCCGCACGGTGCCGTCCGCCGGGTCGATGACCGCGATCCGGTCGCGCTCGCCGCCCGCCGTGGGGAAGAGGTTGGCATAGATGGGCCCGGCCTGGCATTCCAGTTCGTTGAGGCCCGTCAAGGGCACGCCGTCCAACACCACCCGGATGCTGCCCAGCACCGCCAGACTGTCGGGATCGCGGCGGGTGAGGAAGGCCGAGCCGTCGCTCATCCACAAGGACCTGCCGTCATGGCAGAGTCCCCAGCCGGGTCGGCCTTCGTAGGCCAGGTCGGCCTGGCGCTCGAAGCTGGCTCGGTCATAGACGCTGGCCAGCCCCAGGTCCAACGACAGCTGGATGAGCCGGCCGCCGACGGCCGCCAGGCCCTCCGCCCAATGGTCCTGGCGGTCCAGGCGCCGCAGCACCAGCCCGCTGGCCAGGTCCACCAGACGCAGCGAGGAGCGGTAGGTCAGGCCCCCCTGCCCGTCCGGATAGCTCTTGCCCTCGCTCTCGAAGAGCAGTCCGTCGCCCGCGTCCACCAGACCCTCGGTATGCGCCTGGGCGTCGTGCGGATGGCTGGAGATGACCTCCAGCCGCCAGCGGCCGGCGGAAGTCACGGCCGCTGGCGCCGGCTTCCGTGGCGCGGCGAGGCCCGCGACGGTCGGCAGCAGCAGGAAGAGCGACGGCAGCAGGATCAGGAGCGCCGAGGGACGGCGCGAAGCCGCCGCGCGCTCAAGGCGCAAAGGCCACCTCGAAGAGCTTGGGCCAGAGCTTGCCCGTGATGTAGAAGACCTTGCGGTCCGGATCATAGGCGATGCCGTTGAGCACGTCGGCGGCCGCGCGCTCTTCGACGCTCAGCAGTCCGCCGGCGTCGACCTCGGCGGTGACCCGACCCGTGCCGGGATCGATGCGCAGGATGCGGTCCGTCTGCCACACGTTGGCGTAGACCGCCCCCGCCACGCATTCCAGTTCGTTGAGCCGCACCTGGGGCTCACCGTTCAGGGTGACCGCCACCCGCCCGGTCTCGGCAAAGCCGTCGGGGTCGTGGAAGACGAGGTCTGCCGTGCCGTCGCTGCGCACCAGGCGCTCGCCGTCGTAGCAGAGGCCCCAGCCTTCGCCCTCGTAGGTGAAGCCGCCCTCCTGGTCGAGATCCGCCAGGTCGTAGATGAAGCCGGCATGGCTCTGCCAGGTCAATTGGTAGAGGCGATCGCCGACCAGGGCGAGGCCTTCGGCAAAGAACTGCTCGGGAACATCGACCTTCTGCGCCACCGCACCGGTGGCCAGGGTCACCCGCCGAAGGCTGCTCCGGCCGTTCAACCCGGTGCTCTCATAGAGCTGGCCCTCATGCCAGAGCAGCCCCTGGGTGAAGGCCTCAGGATCATGCGGATGGCTGGCCAGCACCTGGAGCCGGAGGCGCTCCACCGGCTGCGCGGTGGTGGTCGCCGCGGCGGGCGCCGCCGCTTCGGGCGTCACGCCAGGCGGTAGCGCCGGGTCGCTCCCCGGCTGCCCCGAGCTCCCGGGCGCCGTCGCCGGCGGGGCACCGTAGCGCCAGAGAAGGAAGGCGCCCAACAAGGCCACGATCAGGGCGATGAGGGCCAGCCGGCCATGTGGAAGGGGGGCTTCTTCTGGGTCCATGTCGGTCCGACTCCAAATGGGGCGGGAAAGGGCACTGCGGCGCTGGATGCGACCGGCTCCTGAACTTAGTCCGTTTCAGCCCCCGGCGCAAGGTGCGGGGCGGGCGGAACGCGGCGTTCGATCCGCCGTATCATCCGTGGCCGGCCCGCCGTCATCCTTGTAGCACCTGCACCCGCGGCCGACCCTGTCCGGCCCCTGCCCCGCGGAGGACCCGCCATGACGTCCCGTCGCCTGGATTACCGCGCGCCCGCCCTTCTGGCCGGCGCGCTCTGCCTCGCCGTCGGCCTTCCTTCCGCCGACGGACCGTCGCGTGTGGCCTTGGCCCAATCCCCGACGCGGCTCTACCTGCCGCTCATGCTGCGCAAGGCACGGCCTGAGCCGCCGGTCGACCTCCCCACCCGCACGCCGGGCGCCGGGGCCTCGGCCACCACCATGCCCATCGAGCCCACCCCCACCCGGGACGTCCCGCCGCCCACCGCCACCGCCCAGGGCCCCACGCCGACCCCCGGCGTGGTCTCGCGCATGGCGCCGGGCTGGCGCCACATCACCAACCCCAACCTGGCCTTGGACCTGGCCGTGGATCCCGTCAGCGGCGAGGTGTGGAGCGTCGCCCGCTACGCCGGGGCCGTGCGCTGGAACCCGAGCCTGGGGCTCGCCAGCCGGCTGGGCCTGGCCGACGGACTGGGCTCGGCCGCGGTGGAGCGGGTGGCCATCGGGCCACAGGGTCAGGTCTGGCTGGCCGGCGACGACGGGCGCCTGAACCAACGCCTGCCTGACGGCCGCTGGCAGATCTTCGGCGCGGCGCAGGGGCTCGCCGCGGGTCCCGTCCACGGTCTGGCGGCCGCCCCCGGCGGGGGGCTCTGGCTGAGCCAGGACGATCGCCTGCTGCACATGCATCCCGACGGGCGCTGGGAGCGGGTCGCCCCGCCGCCCGGGGCGACCGCGCTGCGCGGCCTGGCGGTCGCTGCGGACGGCCGGGTATTCGCCGCGGCCGCCGGACAGCTGTTGGAGCGCTCCGCCGGCGGGAACTGGTCGGCCCATGCGCTCAACGGCCTGGGCCTCGACGTGGCGGTCGCCGCGAGCGGCGCCCTGGCCGTGGCCACCATGGCCGAACTGCACTTGAAGCCGGCAGGCCAGTCCTGGCAGCACTTCTCCATCGGCCTCGCCAACCTGGATGCCCTGCCCTTGGCCGTGGCCTTCGACGCCACCGGCCGCCTGATCCTGGGCACCGATGACGGTCCGCGGCGCCTGGAGCCGGACGGTCGCTGGACCCGCTGGCCGGGCGCGGCGACGGCGGTCTTCTGCTACAGCGTGGCGGCGGACGCGGACGGCCGCATCCTCGCCGGCACCGCCGACGGGCTCTTGGTGATCGACGACGCCGGCGCGCGCCGCCAGGCCATCACCGCCCTGCCGGGCGACGACGTGAGCCGCATCGCCTTCGACGACGCCGGCGGCGCGTGGCTGGCCATCCCGCGGCGAGGCGTGGCCCGACTGGCCGTCACCGGCGCCTGGGAGCTTCACGGCGCCGCCACCGGTCTGGGCACCGACGCGGTCTGGGATCTGGACTACCGAGACGGCCTGCTGTGGGTGGCCACCGCGGACCGCGGCCTCCGCCGCCGCTACGGCGGCGGCGCCTGGACCGGCTTCACCCGCCGGGACGGCCTGGGAGCCGACGAGGTGACCGCGGTACACGTGGACGCCCTCGGCCAGGTGTGGGCCGGGCATCCCAAGGGCATCCCGCTGCCGGGCGAGCCTGTCGGCGGCTTGAGCCTGCGCCGCCTCGACGGCGGCTGGACCGTCTTCACGACCGCCAACGGCCTGGCCGACAACTTCGTGCGGGCCATCGCTTCCGACGCTGCCGGCAACCTCTGGGTGGCCAGCTACGACAAGGGTCTGAGCCGCCGCGACGGCAGCGGCGCCTGGACGGTCTTCGACATGGCCGCCGGTGCCCTCGCCTCCAACACCGTGCAGGCCCTGGCGGTGGCGCCGGACGGCACCGTGTACGCCGGGACCGCCGCCGGTCTGGCCATCCGTTCGGTCGCCGGGCTGTGGCGCAACCTGGACCAGACGGACGGCCTGCCCGCCGCCGCGATCAGCAGCCTCCACCGCGAAGCGGACGGAAGGCTGTGGATCGGAACGGCCGAGGGCGTGGCCGTCCTGGCGCCGGATGGCCGTCTTACCACCTACCTGCCACAGGACGGCGCCCTCCTGCCGGGCACCATCGGCGCCATGGCGGTGGACCCCAGCGGCGGGGCGGGCCAGCCACGGCGCGGGCATCGCCGTGCTGGACGCCGCCTGGCGCACGGATCGCTGAACCGGAGGTGATGCGGGCGGCGGGCCGCCCCTTTGCGGTAGAATCCGCGCCATGATACGAAGCGTCCTCCCCCGGCGGCTGCGCCCGCTGGCCGCCGGGGATCCCATCCACTGGCTGCGCGCCCTGCCCGCGGCGGCGGCCTTGGCCGTGTTGCTCGGCGCGGCCCTCTCCGCCTTCGTGCACCCGCTCCTCGGCCCGCTCCTGGTCCTGGCCGCCATCGGCGTCCCCTTCCTGCTACGCAGCGTGGACACGGCCTTCGCGGCTGTGGCCGCGGTGATCCTGCTGCTGCCCTTCGGCGCCCTGCCGCTCAACCTGGGCTTCAACCCCACCCTGCTGGACCTGGCGCTGGGCGCCCTGTACCTCATCTGGATCATGCGCCTGATCCAACGGCGGCAGCGGCAGCTGGTCTGGCCGCCCCTGGGCATGGGGCTCTTGATCTTCCTGGGCATTCTCGTGGCGGCGCTCCTGGCCGGGCTGGTCGGCGGCCGGCCGACCAACAACCAGCTGCGCACCTTCGTGGAGCTGCTGATGGGCGGCGGGCTCTTCTTCGTGGTGGCCAACCTGGCCCCCCGCCCGGAGCGTGTCGCCCGGATCTTCCGCCTGTTGGTGGCCCTGGCGGCCGCCGCCGCCCTGCTGGGCCTGGCCTTGTACCTGTTGCCCGACGCCTGGCAGATCCGCCTGCTCTCGCTGCTGCAGGTGCTGGACTACCCCGGCGGACCGGGGGTGCTGCGCTTCCTCAACGATGATCCCAGCCGCCTGCAGCGCGCCACGGGCACGGCCATCGACCCCAACTCCTTCGGCGGCATGCTGGCCCTGATGACCGCCCTGGCCCTGCCGCAAGCCGTGAGCGACCGGCCCTTGCTGCCGCGACGGTGGGCCGTCGTCACCGCCGCCGTCCTGACCCTGGCCCTCCTGGCAACCGTCTCGCGCGGCTCGCTCCTGGGACTGGCGGCCGGCCTGGGCATCATCGGCCTGCTGCGGGACCGCCGCGCCCTCCTGGTCGCCGCCCTGCTCGCCGCGGGCTTCCTGGCCCTCGCGCAGGCCCTGCCCTGGACCGCCGCCTACACCGAGCACTTCCTGGCGGGGCTGCAGAACCAGGACCGCGCCACGCAGATGCGCTGGGGGGAGTACGCCGACGCCTGGCGCCTGATTCAACGCTATCCCTGGCTGGGCGTGGGCTTCGGCGCGCCGCGCGACGTGGATCTCTACCGCGGCGTGTCCAGCCTGTACCTGATCATCGCCGAGAGCAGCGGCCTGGTGGGTCTGGGCGCCTTCCTGACCCTGATGGCGGCGATCGCCCTGCGGCTGGTCGCCGCCTGGCGGGGGGCGCCCCCCCCCCGCGCCCCCCGCCCCCCCCCGCCCCCCCCCCCCCCCCCCCCCCCCAGCCCGCCCCCCCCGCGCGCCAGGCCTCGCCGTCCCCGGTGGCGTTCAGCAGCGCCAGGCATTGGCCGCGGATCG
>JBGAUA010000165.1:0-8088 GCA_044228875.1 Anaerolineae bacterium | reverse complement strand
GGCGTTGAAGCTGGCGCTCGTGCCATAGCCCAGCTGGGAGGCCATCACCGCCAGCGGACGGTCGCTGGTGACGCGCAGCGTGGCCGCGGACATGTCGGACCAGCTGTCCGCCGGCTGGAAGCCGACCACCGACCCGCCGGCCACCGACAGCTCGCGTCGGCCGGGCAGCTGCCCCTGGCTGCCGCGGAAGGCCTCCACCGTCACCTGCGCGCAGTCCGCCGAGGCGCCCTGCAGCCAGACCAGGCCCTTCTGCAGCTCCGGCGTCTCCAGGAAGACCCCCGGCAGGATGTAGACGAAGGGCTCCGTCCGCGGTGCCGCCGGATCGGCGCCCGTGTCGCGCAGGCTCAGCGCCGCCTCGCGGTCCAGGGCCGGGCGGGCCGCCGACGGGGCGCCCTTCTCGTCGATGGTGGGCATCTCGAAGGCCGCCGCGGCGGCCAGCGGCTCGCCGCGCAACAGCTCCAGCGGCAGGCCCCACAGCAGCTCGGTCGTGTTGGCCTCGCCCGCCAGGTAGGCGCGGTGGAAACCCCTGTACAAGCTGCAGTCCAGGCTGGTGGGTCCAGTGCCAGGGGTGGGGGTGGCCTGCAAGGGGGCCGTGCTGCCCCCGGCCATTGCCGTCGGCGTCGCTGCCGCGCCCTGGAAGGGTCCCGCGGCTTCGGTGATGGCCGCGCAGGCCAGGTCGGCCAAGGGGGTATCCGCCGCCGCTCCTCGCTCGCGGGCGAAGGCCGCCCAGGCCTCGCCGGCTTCGCTCGCTGGCCGCAGGCTCAGGCTGTAGACGACAGCGCCGCCGCCACCGGGGAAGGCGGTCCAGGCGGCGCCCGGATCCGTCACCGGGCTACAGACCGCCGTGAAGCGCGGGCATGCATGGCAGCCGGCGGCGGGCGCAGCCTGCGCGGGCGCCTGGGCCAGGAGCAGGAAGCGGGCGGCCTGACCGCCCAGGTTCTGCACCTTCAGGCCGTAGTCGCGCCCGAAGCGCGTCCAGTCGCGCATGGCCGGCGCGAAGGCCACCCGGTCGAGGGCCGGGGCGGCGGGGGCCTGGGCGATGGCAGGCGGCGCGGGTGAGCGCGCGATGGCGAGGGCGAGGGCCAACGTGACGGTGACGGCGAAGGTCAGGCCGCGGGGCGGGCAGTAGGGGCGCATGGTGGTCTCCTGGGCAGAATCCGCCGGCAGGGCGTCGGGGCTCGGGAGATGACAACGAAGGCGGGCCGAGGCTGTTATGGGGGCGCGTGGCTGTCCACCTGGGACGCTGCCGCAACGTTCCAACGCCAGACTCAGAGGATGAACACCGTCGAAGACCCTCCACCGCCACCCAAGCGGCCGCCGCCAGTCGGCGACCTCGGGGGCAAGCGCCTGGTCGGCCTGGATCCGGACGCCTGGCTGCGTCTGGTGACGGGTCGGCCCCACATCCGCTGCGTTGAGCAGTTGGAGGGCGGCTTCCAATGGGTTGGCCGGGACACGGACATCCTCCTGAAGGCCTATGATCCTGAGATCGGCTATTTCCTGGTACTCATCGAGTTGCAGCTGCGCCCGGACCCGCGGATGCCGCGACGCGTGGAGGCCTATTCCGCTTTGGCCGAAGAGAAGTTCGGCTTGCCGGTATTCGCGGTCGTGATTAACATCCTGGCCGAGGGCGGCGTCGTTGCCGACCGCTACGAGTCGGAGATTCTGGGATTCCGCGCAGAACGCCGCTACCGCGTGATCTGCCTGCGGGATCTCGATGCCCGGCAGGTCCTGGCGGGCAGGCTGATCGGCCTTCTGCCTTTTCTGCCTATCATGCAAGGGGGAGGCGACCGGCTCCTGTTGAGTCGGGCGGTCGCTATGTTGCGCCGGTCGCCACAATTGGCCGGTCTCGAATCGCTGCTGGCCTACATGGCCCGCCATGTGATGACGGTGGAGCAGATCATGGAACTGATGCGTTGGGACATAGCTGTACTGCGCGAATCGCCCTGGTATCAGGATATCCTCAGCGAGGGCATCGAGCAGGGCATCGAGCAGGGCATCGAGCAGGGCATCGAGCAGGGCGTGGAAGCGGGCCAGCGCCAGGGCGCGCATGACGCGGCCCTTCGTCAGCTCCTCCGTGTCTTGAGCCACCGCTTCGGCCCGGCGACCCGGGGCTTGGAGGCGCGGCTCGCGGTCCTCAGCGCCAGCCTGCTGGAGGGACTGACCGATGTCGCTCTGGATGCCGCCGGCCTGGAGGACTTCGAGCGGCAGATGGCGGCGGTCGAGCTATCGGCCTGATTCCGCGGCCTTCGCGGCCAGCCGGCGCTGGTCGCGCCTGCCGGCCGGAACGGCGTCACCCCCCCAGCGCCTGCGCCAGGTCCGCCCGCAGATCCTCCAGGTCCTCGATGCCCACCGAGAGCCGCACCAGGCCCGGCGGCACCGCCAGGGGCGAGTCCGCCACCGACAGGTGGGTCATGGCCGCCGGCAGCTCGATCAGGCTCTCCACCCCTCCCAGGCTCTCGGCCAGGGTGAACAGGCGGGTGGCGGCGACGATGCGCCGCGCCTCTGCCTCGCCGCCCTTGACCACGAAGGAGACCATGCCGCCGTGGCCGCGGGGCATCTGGCGCCGGGCCAGATCGTGCGACGGATGCGAGGGCAGGCCCGGGTAGATCACCCGCTCCACGCGCGGATGGCTTTCCAGCCAGGTGGCCAGCGCCAGGCCGCTCTGCGAATGGCGCTCCATGCGCAGGGCCAGGGTCTTCAAGCCGCGCAGGGCCAGCCACGAGTCCATGGGGCCGGGCACCACGCCCGCCGCGTTCTGCAGGAAGGCCAGGCGCGCGCGGAGCTCCTCGCCCCGCCCGGCCACCACCCCGCCCACCAGGTCGGAATGGCCGCCCAGGTACTTGGTGGCCGAATGCATCACCAGGTCGGCGCCCAGATCCAGCGGCTGCTGCAGGTAGGGCGAGGCGAAGGTGTTGTCCACCACCACCAGGCAGCCTTGGGCGCGCGCGGCCGCCGACACCGCCGCGATGTCCACCAGCTTCAGCATCGGGTTGGTGGGCGTCTCGATCCAGACCATGCGCGTGCTCGGCCTCAGGGCCGCGGCCACCACCGAGGCGTCGCTCAGGTCCACGAAGCTGAAGTCGATGCCGTAGCGCCGCAGCACCTTGTCGAAGAGGCGGTAGGTGCCGCCGTAGAGGTCGTCGGCGGCCAGCACGTGGTCGCCGCTTTCGAGGAGGTACAAGAGGGTGCTCGTGGCGCCCATGCCCGAGGCGAAGGCGAGGCCCCAGTCGGCGTTCTCCAGGCTGGCCAGGGCCGTCTCGTAGGCCGTGCGGGTAGGATTGCCCGTGCGGCTGTACTCATAGCCCTTATGCTCGCCTACCGCCTCCTGGGCGTAGGTGCTCGTCTGGTAGATGGGGACGATCACCGCGCCCGTCGTCGGGTCGGGCGCCTGGCCTTCGTGGATGGCGCGGGTGCTGAAGCCGTCGCTGGGCTGCTGGGACATGGTTGGGGCTCCATGGTTGGGGTTGCGGAAGGCCGCAAGGATAGCAGCGGGGTATAATCGGCTCCATGCAGCGCATCCTCATCGCCGGAGCCAGTTCCGGCATCGCCCAGGCCATCGCCCGGCGCTTTGTGGCCACGGCAGAGCGCCCGGCTGAACTGCGCTTCCTTCTGGCCGGCCGGGACGAGGCGCGCCTGACGGCCGTGGCCGACGACCTGCGCGCGCGCGGTGCCGGCGAGGCGACCGCCTTCGTCATCGACTTCGCCGACCTCGGCCGCCAGCAGGCGCTGCTGGACGAGGCCCGCGCCCGACTGGGCACGGTGGACCTCATCCTGGTGGCCTGGGGCTCTTTGCCCGACCAGGCGGCCGTCGAGCGCGAGCCCGATCTGGCCGCCGCCGCCTGGCACGAGAACGCCACCGCCACGGTGGCCTTCCTGGGCCGTGCGGCCACGCTCCTGGAAGCCCAGAAGAGCGGCCGCCTGGCGGCCATCACCTCCGTGGCCGGCGACCGCGGCCGGCGGGCCAACTACCTGTACGGCGCGGCCAAGGCGGCGGTCATCGCCACCCTGCAGGGCCTGCGGGCCCGCCTGCATCCCCTGGGCATCCCCGTGACCGACCTGCGCCCCGGCCCCGTGGACACGCCCATGACCGCGGGCATGAAGAAGGGCGCGCTGGTCTGCTCCGCCGAGCGCGCCGGGCGCCTGGCCCACGCGGCCATCGTCCGGGGGCGGGACATCGTCTACATCCCCGGCTACTGGCGGCTGATCATGACCCTGCTCAAGCTGGTCCCGGAGTTCATCTTCAAGCGCCTGAACCTGGCGGCTTGAGGGCTTGAGTCCGGCGCCTGCCGGCGGGCAGGCCCGATCCGCGCTGCCGGCCCGGCAGGGCCGGTTCAGGAAGGAAGGCCGGGATGTACGAGCATCGCAGCGAGCCGCTTCTCCCCCGCCGGGCCTTCCTGTTGCGGATGCTGCGGCATGTCGGCCTCTCCGTTCTGGGCATCGGGGGCTCCTGGGCGGTCGGCGCCGCGGGCTACCACTACCTGGGCGGCCTGCTCTGGATCGACGCCCAGCTCAATGCCGCCATGCTCCTGGGCGGCATGGGGCCCGTCGACCACGTCGAGCCCGCGGCGGGCAAGCTCTTCGCCTCGTTCTACGCCCTGTACGCCGGACTGGTCTTCCTCATCGCCGCCGGCCTGATCTTCGTCCCCGTCTTCCACCGCCTGCTGCACCGGCTGAACCTGGAGGAGGACGGAGGTCCATGATTCACGCAGGCCCTGGGTCCACGCGAAACCCGTAGGGGGGCGGGACCGCCGGGCGACAGGATGCGCCATGCGCGGGACGGTGCGTCCCGGCCGGCTCGCCCGCGAATCACGTGAACCGAAGGCGAGCCAGCCGGGTCGGGGGGACACGGTTGCGGCGGGACAGTAACGCCCGGCGGTCCCGCCCCTACTGCTTCTTCGCCAGCCGCGGCAGGAAGACCGCGATGCGCGGCACGCCCGCCAGGATGGTGCGGTGCCCGTCGGTGCCCGTGTGGATCAGCTCCACCAGGCCCACGGCCGCCAGGGGGATGCCCGGCGGGGCCAGGAAGCCCGGGTTGGCGGTGTTGAAGCTGAAGGCGCCCTGGTCGTCAGCCAGGGCCGTGTAGTTGCGGATGGCCGAGCCGTCCCGGGGGCTGACCCGGAGGGTGACCAGGCGGTCCTGGAAGCCCGCCGGGGTGGGCACCTTGCCGGTGATGCGGCTGCCCACCGTGTCCAGGGCCATGCTCAGGTCGGCCACCGTCATCCGCGCCGTCCGGGCCGCGCCGCCGTCCAAGAGCTCCAGCTCCACCGCCAGCTGTTGCCCGGCGATGATACGCGGCGCTGCGCCGCGCAGGCCGGCGCGCAGCTGGCCCGCTGAGTCCAGCACCGCCGCCGCCGTGGCCAGGGCCGCGCCGCCGGCGGCCGGCTCCAGGCGGAGTCGCGCGGCCGCCAATGGGCTCGCTTCCACGCCGGCCTGCTCCGTGCCGAGGTAGGCCGTCAGGCGGGTGAGCAGGTCCAGGCTGTAGAAGCGGTGCCCTTCGGCGTCCAGGTAGCCGGCCTCGGCCCGCAGGCCCGGACCGGCCGTCACGCCCGCCGGCAAGGCGCGGCGCCAGGCGCCCGTGGCCGGGTCCGTCAGCACCGTCACCGTGCGCGCGCCGCCGCCGCCCTCGAAGCGCAGGGCGAGGGTGCGGCTGAGCGGGCCCGTGCCGGTGAGCGACCAGTTCTTGTCGGCCGCCTGCTCCAGCCGCGCCGAGAGCGGCCCCACAGCCACCGCCAGGCTGCGCCCGAAGCGCAGGCTGAGGGTCTGTCCCGCGGCCAGGATGGCCGGCCGGCCGGCCTCGTCGGCCAGCCTCAGGCTGAAGCGCTGGTCCACCTCGGCCTGGGCCGTGGCCCGGCCCAGGCCGGCCGTTGGGGTAGGTGTAGGTCACCTGCAGGCGGCTGCCGGCGCGCAGGTCCGCGTCCGGCGCGAAGTCCGCCCGGTAGAAGGCGCTGGGCGGCACGGCGACCGCGCGGGTGACCGCGCCGTTGCCCTGTCCTTCCGGCGGCTGGGCGACCACCGTCACCGTTCCGTCGGGGGTGGTCTCGCCGGACACCGTCTCGGCCGCCGTGTCCCAGTCGATGCCCAGGGGCGGCACCGTCATGGTGCGCTTCAGGCCTTCGAAGCGCAGCTCGATCGTCTCCCCCGCCCGGGGCAGGTGGCGCTCGCCCTTGGGCGTGACCAGCGTCAGGTCGTAGCGCCCGAGGACGCTGGCCATGCCGGCGGCCGAGGCCACCGGCAGTCCCAGCGTGTCCAGGGCCACCACCGTCAGCTCCGTGCCGCCGGGGACCGTGCCGTCCACCCGCCCTAACTCCGGCCAGACGCGGATGGAGGAGGCCGCCTCCACCAGGCGCACGCGGTGGCCTTCAGGGTAGCTGTAGACCACGTCCACCCGGCTGCCGCCCACGATGTCCAGCCGGCCGCGGAAGTCCGCCAGGTAGCGGCCCGCCGCGTCGGCGGTGGCCGCCAGGGTCTGGGTGTTGAAGAGGACCCGGGCGCTCACCGCCAGGGCCGCCCCGGCCGGGGCCTGGCCGCTGACCCGGTCCTGCCCGATGTCCACCTCGGCGGTCAGGTTGGGGATGGTCAGCTCGAAGCTCTCCGCGCCGCGCCGGAAGCTCAGGCGGTCGCTCGGGAGGATCAGGGCCGGGCGGTCGAGGAGATCCGCCAGATCCACCTGGAAGGCACCGTTGCCCGCCGCCGCGGCGAAGGCCGCGCGGCCCTTCTCCGTGCCGCCGGCGCTCCGCAGGATCAGGGTCGCCGGCGCGTCGGGGGCGGTGATGCCGCTGACGGTGGCGCTGCCCAGAAGGGCCTCGACGCGGGTCAAGGCCCAGGCGCGGCTGAGGGTCACCGTCAGGCCCGGCTGCCGCTGCACCAGCTGCACCTGCCCGGCGCTGCCGGGGAGGAGGTCGGCCTGGCCGGCGAAGGTGGCCACGTAGCGTCCGCCGGCGTCGGCGACCACGCGCAGGGTGGACGCCCCGCCGCCCGCGCCGGCGGTTACCTGCACCTCGGCCCCGGCCGGGGCCCTGCCGCTGACCGTGTCCGCCGCCGCGTCCGCCTGGGCGTCGAGCTCCGGGACCTTGTAGTCATACGCGCTCAGCCCCACGAAGCGCAGCGTCAGCAGGTCGCCCGGCTGCAGGGGCGCGTCCTCGCCGGCGGCGCTGAGCAGGTTGAAGCCGAAGATGCCGAAGAAGGCCCCGCCGCCGCCGCCGCGGGCCAGGTTGCGCCCGCCGCGCGTCAGCTCCGCTTCCACCACCGCGCCGTTGGGGCCGACGCCGCTGACGGCCGCGTCGTACAGGCGCAGGGCCAGCTGGGCCGACAGGGGCAGCTCGAGGCGGAAGGTGAACGGTGCGGCCGGGACGTCCAGGCGCAGGTTGCTGCCCTCGGCGATGTCGTAGCCGCCGGCGAAGCTGACGGCGAAGCTGCCCGCGGCGTCGGCCACGGCGCCGCGCGCCTGGGCGTCGAAGCCCAGGCCGCTGGAGACGGTGACGGAGATGGCCGCGCCGGGCGGGGCCGTGCCGGTCACGGCGTCCGTGGCGGCGTCGGCAGCCAGGCGCAGGGCGGGCACCACCGCCTCGATGGCGGGCCCGGCGGCGTCGGCCACCCGGATGCGGTCGCCGGCGCCCACCGGCACGGCGTTGCCGTCGGCGTCGGTCAGGCCCAGGGTGTAGAAGCCGATCAGCGGCAGGGCGTTGCCGGTGGCGCTGCCCTTGACCGTCTGGTCCGCCCCGCGCAGCTCCACGCTCAGCTCCGCGCCGGAGGCGGACCGACCGGTGACGGCGGGGCGGCCCAGGCTGACCACGGCGCTGAGGGTGCGGGCGGGCGCCTGGGCCGCGGCGCTCCGCGGCGACGGCGCGGCGGCGGCGAGCCCGAGCAACAGGCAGGCGAGGGCGCGGGCAGAGGAGCGGGCAGTGGAGCGGGCGGCGTCGCCGCGGAGCGCGTCGGCTCCGGGCAGGGCGAGGCGCGGGCGGGGCATGGCTGTCTCTCCTGGGCTGAGCGTTCCGGCGCGCGCGCCCCCGGTCGGCAGGGCGCGCCCGTGCGTATACTTGACCGACGGCGGGCGTGGCTGCCCGCGATGATGCCACGGGTGCTAACACC
>JBGAUA010000164.1:0-8104 GCA_044228875.1 Anaerolineae bacterium | reverse complement strand
GGGGTGCGGTTGGGGCTCCGGATGGCGGGAGCGGGCCCGCTTGCATGCCCTGGCGGATGAACCCTGGGTTCAAGACCAACTCCTCCCAGAGGGAGGAGGGGCAAGCGGTGACCGACAACCCACCGCGGCAACCACCCATCCGGTCAACCGACAGCCCGTCGGGTCGCCCCCCGGCGGCGACCGACAACCCGCAGTCTCAACCACCAGCCAAAGATCGCCACGCCATCGCCCCACCTTTCGAAACATCCGTTCTATACTCACCGCTCATGTCCCATTCCACCCTCGCTCCCCCGCCCTACGTCGAGCTGCATTGCCACAGCCATTTCTCCTTCCTGGACGGTGCCTCCTCGCCCCAGGATCTGGCGGCGCGGGCGGCCGAGCTGGGCATGCCGGCCCTCGCCCTGACCGACCACCAGGGGGTGTACGGGGCCGTGCAGCTGCGGGAGGCCTGCCGGGAGCAAGGCATCGCGCCCGTCTACGGCGCGGAGGTGGATGTGGCCCCGGACGCGGCGGCGGGCCTGCCGGGGGGGCACCTGACCTTGCTGGTGGAGAACGCCGAGGGCTGGCGGAACCTCTGCCTGCTTCTGACGGCAGCCGGCCTCGCCGGCGCCAAGCGCGAGCGGCCCCTGAGCTGGGAGCGTCTGGCCGAGCATCGCGGCGGGCTGATCTGCCTGAGCGGCTGCGGCGAGCGGGGCCTGCTGGCGGCCGCCACCGCGCGGGGGGACAGGGCCGGCTGCCTGGCCGCCGGGCGGCGCCTGGCGGCGCTCTTAGGGCCGGAGCAGCTCTACCTGGAGCTGCAGCGCCACCACCAGGCCGGCGAGCGCCGCCGCGAGGCCGTCCTCGTGGGCCTGGCCGGGCATCTGGGCCGCCACACGGTGGCGACCAACAACGTCCATTACGCCCGGCCCGACGGCTTCCGCCTGCAGCATGTCCTCGCCTGCATCCGCGAGCATACCAGCCTGGACCAGGCCCACGGCCTGCTCTACCCCAGCGCCCACCGCTACCTGAAGGGGGCCTCCGAGATGGCGGCGCTCTTCCCCGACCAGCCCCAGGCCCTGGCCCGCACGGCCCTGATCGCCGAGCGCTGCCGCTTCGACCTGGACCTGCGCGGCGCGCGCATCCCCCGCCTGGACCTGCCCGCCGGCCGGACCGTGGAGGCGGAGCTGGCGGCGCGCTGCGCGGCCGGCTTGAACCTGCGCTACGCCCCGGCCGAGCGGCCGCGGGCGGAGGCCCAGCTGGAGCGGGAGCTGGCGGTCATCCGCGCCCGGGACCTTTCGGGCTACTTCCTGGTGGTGGAGGATCTGGTGGCCTTCGCCCGGCAGGCGGGCATCCTCTGCCAGGGCCGCGGTTCGGCGGCGGGCTCGGTGGCGGCCTATGTTCTGGGCATCGCTCCCGTGGACCCCATCGCCGAGGGCCTGCTCTTCGAGCGCTTCCTCAGCGAGGAGGGGACGGCCACCCCGGACATCGACATCGACTTCGCGGCCGACCGGCGAGAGGAGGTCATCCAGTACGTCTACCGCCGCTACGGCGCGCAGCACGCGGCGATGGTGGCCAACGTGGTCACCTTCCGCGCCCGCTCGGCCCTCTTGGACGTGGGCAAGGCCCTGGGCCTGCCGTCGGCCGTCCTGGCGGAGCTGCGCGACGGGCTCTACGCCCGCGAGGCGGCAGACCTGGGGGACGCCCTCGCCGCGTCGCCCACGCTCTCCGGCCGCCTGCCGCCGGCCACCCTCGCCCTCCTGGGCGAGCTTTGCGCCGCGATCGACGGCTGCCCGCGACATCTCTCCATCCATGTGGGGGGCATGGTGGTGACGGCCGAGCCCCTGGCCGGCCTGGTGGCCCTGGAGCCGGCGACCATGGCCGGGCGGGTGGTGCTGCAATGGGACAAGGACGACGTGGAGGACGCCGGACTGATCAAGATCGACCTCCTGGGGCTGCGCACCCTGGGCCTGGTGGCCGAATGCCTGGCGGCGCTGCCCCTGGCGGCCGAGCAGATCCCCCAGGATGACCCCGAGGTCTGGGAGATGCTGGGTGCGGGGGATTCCATCGGCGTCTTCCAGGTAGAGAGCCGGGCGCAGGTCTCCCTGCTGCCGCGCCTGAGACCGCGCAGCATGCAGGACCTGATCATCGAGGTGGCCCTCATCCGCCCCGGGCCGGTGCAGGGCGGCATGGCCAAGGCCTTCCTGGCCCGCCGCGCCGGCCTGGAACCGGTGGAGGTCTGGCATCCGCTCCTGGAGGAGCTGCTGGCCGAGACCCAAGGGGTGCTGGTCTTCCAGGAGCAGGTGCTGAAGGTGGCCATGATCCTGGCCGGCTTCAGCGGCGGCCGGGCCGACGACCTGCGACGGGCCATGAGCCGCAAGCGCTCACGGGAGGCCATGGCCCGCCTGGCGGAGGACTTCGTGACCGGCTGCGCGGTGCAGGGGGTGGCTGAGGCGGCGGCCCGCGCCATCTTCACCCGTCTGGCGGGCTTCGCGGGCTACGGCTTCTGCAAGAGCCACGCCGCCGCCTTCGCCCGCCTCACCTGGGTGACGGCCTGGCTGAAGCGCCACCATCCGGCCTGCTTCTACGCCGCCCTGCTCAACCAGCAGCCCATGGGCTTCTATTCCACGGGGGTGGTGGTGGAGGACGCCAAGCGCCATGGTGTCCGCTTTGCGCCCCTGGACGTCAACCGCTCCCCGGCGCGCTGGACGGCGGAGGGCGGCGCGGGCGAAGCCGGCAGCCTGCGGGTGCCCCTGGCGCGGCTGAAGGGCCTGGGCCCGGATCTCGCCGCGCGCATCGTCGCCGCGCGGGAACGGGAAGGCCCCTTCGGCAGCCTCTGGGACCTCCTGCGCCGCACCCGCCTGCCGCGGCCGCTGGCCGTGGCGTTGGTCCGCGCCGGCGCCTGCGACGGCCTGCCGGCGGCGGGGGCGGCCGCGGGGGCCGGCGACATCCCGGCATCGCCGGACGCCGCGGCTCGCGACGCCCGGTCGCGTCCGGACGCTGTTTCCGGCGACACCCCGCCGCCGGCCGCCCGGGCCGCCCTGCTGTGGGCGCTGGGCGAGATGGCTTGGGAGGAAGGGGGCCTGGACCTGCCGCCGACGGCCACCGCGGCCGCGTTGCCGTCCGCCGGCGAGGCGTCCGGGGCCGCCGCCGAGCGCGTCCTCTTGGGCCTGAGCAGCGGCGCGCATCCGCTGGCGCGCCTCAGGCCCCTTCTGGCCCAGGACGGCGTCCTGAAGGGCGCCGACCTGGCGGAGCGGCCGCAGGGCACGGTGGTGCGCGTGGCGGGCCGGGTGGAGGTGGTCCAGCGGCCGGGCACGGCCAAGGGCATCTGCTTCGTCTCCCTGGAGGACGAGACGGGCCTGACCAACCTCATCCTCCACCCCCAGACCTACAGCGCCTGCCGCGCGGTGCTGCGCCACGCCACGGTGGTCCTGGCGGAAGGGCTGGTGCAGCAGGACCACGGCGCGGTCCATGTCCTGGTGCGCCGGCTGGTGGCCTGGGAGGGGGCGTCCTGACCATTGCCATTTTCGGTCACCCTCCTTATCATTATCTATTGATGATCAGCTACCACGACAACCTGACCCAGCCCGCCAGCCCGGCCATGCAGCGCTATGCGGCGGAGGTCTACCGCCTGCAGGAGCACCGGCCCTACGTGGGTCTGGCGGAGTTGGCCGAGCACCTGGATGTCTCCGCCCAGGCGGTCTCGCGCATGGTGCAGCGTCTCAAGGAGGCCGGCTACCTGGTGCACAAGCCCTACCGCGGCGTGCGCCTGACGGCGTCCGGGGAGCGCATCAGCCTGCCGGCCATCCGCCGCCACCGCCTGATCGAGGTCTTCCTGGTCAAGGTGATGGGCTACGACTGGTCGGAGACGCACGAGGTGGCCGACGTCTTCGAGCAGGGCGTCAACGAGGTCATCGAGGACCGCATCGACCGCCTTACCGGCCACCCCACGCGCTGCCCGCACGGCGACCCCATCCCCAGCCGCGACGGGGTCATGGCCCGCCTGGAGGACATGAGCCTCATCCACCTGGCCTCGGGCGAATCGGGCGTCATCAGCCGGGTGCGCACGCATGACCCGGCCCGCCTGCGCTACCTGGGCTCCATCGGCCTGGTGCCGGGCACGCGCTTCAGCCTGCGCAGCTGCGCGCCCTTCAACGGCCCCCTGCGCCTCACCTACGCGGACCGCGACGAGGTGCTGGGCTACGAGCTGGCCTCGGCCATCTGGGTGGACCGGGCGCCGAACGAGGCCCAGGCGGCGGACTGAGGCGGACGAAACGGGGTAGTGGGGCCGGGCGCGGGGCGCTGCGGGTGTGGTGGTAGGGGGCGGTGAGAGAGATGGTGTTGGTTACGGGCCATGTGGCGCAGGGCGCAAGGCATCGTGCCACGAGCGGTCCGTGATATCATGCGCCGGCCACAAACCGCCAGCCGCCGCGCGCCACCGGTCGCGCCCCCAACTTCCCAGAGGCCGCCTTGTCCGCCGTGCCAAGGTCCAACGGCCGTCCGTCGGCACCGCCGCCCCATCCGTATGCGCCGGACGCACCGGCAGGGACGGGGGAAAGCGTGGGCTTGGCGTCGGCCGGCCTGAGGGCGAGCGGCTCCAAGAGCCCGGCGCCGGGTCTGGATCGGGTGGACCTGCAATTGTTGGGCGGCCTCTCCCTCCCGATGGCCGATGGCGGCAGTTGGCGGCCGATGCGGATCGACTGCCGCCGGCTGCTGGCCCACCTGGCTCTGGAGCGGGGGAAGCGCCTGGAGCGCACGCTTCTGGCCTATCGTCTATGGCCGGACGTATCGGAGATGGTGGCGGTGGACCGGCTCCGTCGAATGCTGCACGAACTGCGCGCGGAACTGCGTGCTCGGGGGCTGGGCGACGCCTTGCGCTTCTACGCGGACCGGCGGGTGCTTGGGGTGGAGGATGGGGGGGCACTACGGGTAGACGCCGCCACGTTTCTGCATGCTTGCGAGGACCTCGAATTGCTCAGTGACGCTGGAGCAGAGGTGCTCGGAATGCTCGAAGAGCCCTTGTCTCTGGGTGCACGACCGCTCCTACCGGAGCTGACCCAAGGTGATGATTGGCTGGAGCAGCAGGCACGGCAACTTGCCGAACGCTACACGGCAGCGATGTCCCTCCTGCGCGACCGTCTGGCGGCGGCCAATGACATGCCGGCCGCTTTGCGCTGCGCCGAACGGGTGACGATAGCGGCGCCTCTGTCAGAACGTGCGGCCGGGGAGCAGATGCGCCTGCTGCATGGGACGGGGCATCGGGCTGAAGCCCTGGCGGTATTTGACCGCTGCGCGAGGGCCATCGCTGAGGAACAGGCTGAACATCCAGCGCCATGGCTGTTGGCCTTACGAGATGCAGTGGATCGCGGTGCGACAGCGCGCGAGGTGGACCGTCTACTTCCTCGTCCTGACGATGCACCACGCATCAAGCCACAGGGACTGCCCCGGCCGCTAAGCAGCTTCCATGGGCGAGAGCAGCAATTGGCGCGGCTGGACGAGGCGTTGGGAGTAGGGCGGATGGTGTCCATCCTCGGCCCAGGCGGGATGGGTAAGACACGCTTGGCGGTGGAAGCTGCCTGGCGAATGGCGGGGTATTTTCCAGACGGGATCTGGTTCCTGCCGCTGGAGGAGATCACGATCGATGAAGGTGTGGTGGTGTTCCTGGCCCAGTTGATGGGGCTGCAGACGCAAGCCGGCGTAAGGCCAGAAGAACAGGTTCGGCAGGCGATCGGGCATAAGCGTGGGTTGGTGGTTATCGACAACTGCGAACATGTGATGGAAGGGGCGACAAACCTTGCCCGCATGTTGTTGACTGGCTGCCGACATATCAGCATTGTGGCCACCAGCAGAACCGCGCTGGGCGTTGGTGAAGGGCTGGACCTGACTCTGGGCCCTCTACCAGTGCCTCGTGGCGAAGAGCTGCAAACGGCAGAGGATCTGGCTAGGAACGAATCCGTAGCGCTCTTCCTGGACAGGATGCGAGACATGGGGAGAGTTCAAGCACTCTCGATCGCGGAGCTGCGCACAGCATCCCGGATCTGTCGTGGTGTAGAGGGTGTCCCGCTAGCAATGGAACTGGCTGCGGCGAGAACGGTCATCCTGCCCTTGGACACAATCGAACACGGCCTGCGCGCAAGCCGCTTCAGCCTGCTTCGGGCACCCTCCAACGACCTGCCAGAGCGCCATCAGGCCCTGTGGGCGACGATCGACTGGAGCTATCGACTGCTAGACGAGGGGGATCGGCGGTTATTGGATCGATTGGCGATCTTTCCCCGTGATGTTACGGTGAGCGGGGCGATAGCTGTGGCCGGAGATCTGGTGAAGGACGAGCTGCACTCAGGTATGGGCGATGACGGTATGACGCAAGCGATGAAACGGCGCATAGAGCGACTGGTATCAAGCTCGCTGCTGAACGTGGGCCGGCCGCTAGATGGAGATGGCGCGGGGAACGAGGAAGACATCGATGAGACGCCTATTCAGTACGAACGCGATTCTGCCGAATTGATCCAATTGGCAATGACTGTCTTGGAAGAAGCGGGGCTCTACGACCGTTCCCAACGCAACGACAGGGCGAAGCTGGAAACTGAGATAGATGATTCTCCATCCGATTCAGAGACCGAAAGATCCAGAAGTACAATGGCAGCATCT
Organism: Anaerolineae bacterium; assembly: GCA_044228875.1. Lineage (GTDB taxonomy): Bacteria > Chloroflexota > Anaerolineae > Epilineales > Epilineaceae > Epilinea. The sequence goes on along the minus strand of JBGAUA010000164.1, from coordinate 1,480 downwards.
GCCAAGCCGCCGCTTGACAGCCTTAACGAATCACACCAAGAGCAACGCTATTGGATGTACGTCAGCATTCGAGAATTCGCCCTTCATCATTTGCGCGACTCCAGTCTCCTGGCCGACATGACGAATCGATGCATCAATCATTATGTGTCCATTGCTGCCGATGCAGAGGAAGGCTTTACGGGCCCATCACAAGCCTATTGGCTCTTGCGGCTCCATGCCGAATACGGAAACTTCCGAGGCGTGATGGGATGGCTGGAGGAGCAGTGCGACTGGGAGAGATCTCTGGTCATTGGTTTGGGCCTCAATCGTTTCTGGTATCAGACAGATAGGCTTGATTATGAATTGCGCTGGATGGAACAAGTTCTGACTGAGGGATTCGGAGGCGCCGATGATGACAGACTAGATTTGGTTAAGATGCGACATGGGTATGCAATAATGCTAATTGGCGCTGGCAATCGAATTGATGCCAGAAAAACTCTAGATACCTGCAAAACCATCTACGAATCACTTGGATTACAGCAATCATCATTGTTGGCGCAATACCATCATGCGATCACGTTGTATGCTGACTGCCGCCTGGAGGAGGCGTGGCGCATATTGCATCGATGCTTGTCCATCTCCATTGCTCAAGACAATCGCGATCTTCAGTCAAATGTGCTCGGAACGATGGGCTATGTTATTCATCGATTCAAAGGGGGTTATGATGCTCTGAGATTATTCTCGCTTGCGCTTCAGCTAGTTCCAAATCCTTCAAGACAGATTGTCGAGTGCCTCACACTCATCGATGGTATCGCGTTCTCGTGCGCCGTCATTGGGCGCTGGGATACGGCGAGGAGTCTATCGTCACTTGCCTCTCGCATTGCACGCAACGTCCAGCTTCGCGGCCTTGAGTCTAGCAGCCTCCTCAATCTTGCCTTGGCATTGCGGTATTCTGGTATGGAATCGGAATCCAACGACATCTTATGCCTCGCTAGTTCCAACAGCATCCGACTCCGCTCGACGGAAATCCGAATGGTGGTCTATCATCATCTTGCTCTAGCTCACATCGATAGCGGTGACATGAATCGAGCGAGACTTTTCGCCAGTCGGTCCAGAGATATCGCCAAGCAAATCGACGCTGACCAGGGATATTGGTCCGCTTTGTGTGCCTGCCTCGAATGCGCCAAGAATGATCTATCTCCTGAACAATTAAGTTCCCTCGAAAGCACTCTTCTTTCCGAATCGATGATTTCGCACGCACACACTGAGCTATGCGCTCGCGCTCTTAGGGCGGTTGCGATGATTCGATTACAGCAAAATCAAATACACTTTAGTATGTATCTAGCCATGAAAGCCATAACACTATTTATTGAATTGTCTATGCTTCACGAGATTCAAGCCAGCATGCGTTTGTTAAAGAAGCTCTCAGCTCTTGTCAACGTCGCCGATCTATCCATAGAGCTAGCGACGCTTGAGAACGAACTGTCGTTGGTCATAGTTG